>CABXJR010000043.1 GCA_902512655.1 uncultured SAR86 cluster bacterium | reverse complement strand
GATTAAGAACATTGTTATGGCTTGGTTCCGTTGTTTGCTTAGTGATGATGGCACTAGAATTAATTTAGAACAATTTTAATTTTACAAAAAGGGGGCCATAGCCCCCTTTTTTTTATTAAATATAATTAATTTCAAGCGCAGGGGTTAATTAAGAATTTTTCTCCGGTGGCTTGTTTTGCATAAACCATCAAGGACTCAAGGGTTAATGCCTCTTCAAGAGAGACTTCTTGAGTGTACTTGCTCGCAAAAGTGGTTTTAATTTCATTTGCCACGCGAGCTTGCAGTTCACCCACTCTCTCGAATCCAACCTTGCCTAGAAATGGCGTTAATAGAAATCCGCCTATTCCCCAATACATACCAAAGGATCTATTATTTGGGAGTGTAATGCCTGACTGATTGAGAGCCCCATAAATATAAACCTGCTTATGATCGGTAGATCCATAGGGGCTATATTCGGTGGCATTTTTTCTAGCTGCAACTTCCATGCAGGTTAGAATTTTCCCAGCTAATTCCCCTCCACCAGTTGCATCAAATGCAAGAGTGGCTTTTGTTTCAGTAATAGCTGATGTTAACTGCTCCATAAAATCATCATCCGATGAGTTACAAATAAACTGGGCGCCAATAGATTTTAATAAATCAACATGTTCTTGCTTGCGAACAATGTTTACAAGCTGAACTCCATCATCAACGCATATCTTTACAAGCATTTGTCCCAAATTAGAGGCTGCAGCTGTATGGACAAGGGCTGTATGCCCTTCCATTTTCATTGTCTCAACCATACCAAGAGCAGTGAGAGGGTTTACAAAACTTGATGCGCAGTCTCGAGGCTCAGTTCCCTCATTCATTACCATGCAACTCGCTGCAGGCAGACATCTGTATTGGGAATACATACCGCCTCCAACAACGCTCACGACCTTGCCCATCATCTCTTGGGCATTAGCCCCAGCTTCAATTACAACTCCAGAACCTTCGTTTCCTACTGGCATAGGTATATTTAACCTTGGTTTCATGGCACCCATAATTGCCTCTGGAACATCCATTGTAATTTTTGAGCTTTCAACCTTTAGTGTGTTGATATCACCCGGCCCCAGTAACAGACCCAGATCAGATGGGTTAATAGGAGTTGCTTCCACCTGAATTAGCACCTCATCATCGCCTGGAGCTGGACGTTCAGACTCGGTAATAGCTATTTCTAGTTTTCCTTCTTCAGTGACAGTAGAAGTAATTTGTTTATTTGCGCTCATTTCATCTCCTTAAAAGCATTAAATAGTAATATATAAAAAGAACTATACAGCTTAGAGCATACTTTAAGTCAAGTAATAGAATGTAAAAAGATGAATGGATAAAATTGCATGACAGACTATTCTAATCATATTGGAATAATAGGAGGAGGGATAGCGGGCCTAACCCTTGGTTGCGCTCTTTTAAAAAAAGACATCCCAGCAGTTATTTTTGAAAAAATGCCAGAAGAAATATCTCATGGCGCCGCAATTAGCCTTTCTTCCAATGCATTGCGTTTATTAGATAGGTTGGATATTTATAGCGATCTAAAGAATCAGTCATTCGTTCATTTTGAGGCTTCAATACAGGGTCTTCAAAAGGAAATATGCACATTTAACTCACCCGAGGTTCTGACAACACGTCGACAAACATTAATGTCGTTGCTTTACTCTAGATACTTAAATTTAGGTGGCGAGGTTTTTCATGACCATGCTCTTGAAAGTTTTGATGCTACTAAATGCAAAGCTACATTCACAAATAAAGAAAAATACATCTTCAAACACTTGGCAGCATGTGACGGCATAAGATCCTCAATACGAGATACTTTTTTTGCTGATAATCAAGATCCAAAATATAGTGGTTACAGTGCTTGGAGAGGTATAGGTAAATCAAATCTTCAAAGAATCCATTTTGCACTTGGTCCTGACAGTCATATCGTTAGTTATCCCATTAATAAACAAGGAGACGTTAGTTTTGTTGCTGTTAAAAAAGAAGATTATCAATTTAAAGAATCTTGGAAAGAAGAGGGCTCTAGCAAAGATTTGCTAGACGATTTTTCTATCTATGACTCAAA
>CABXJR010000042.1 GCA_902512655.1 uncultured SAR86 cluster bacterium | reverse complement strand
CAGGGTATTCCGCAATTGCTGTTCTAATTTTCTCAACTTGTTCTTCTGAAAGATCGGAAATCTTCTTCGAATAATCTAATTTCACACTGATACAAATATCCTGAGCGGTTTTCTTACCAATCCCATATATGTGTGTAAGAGCAATCTCAAGATGCTTGTTTTCTGGTACGTTTACGCCTGCAATTCTAGCCATATTTTTTAACCTTGCTTTTGTTTATGTTTAGGATCAGTTTTGCAAATAACATACAAAACTCCTTTACGTCTAACTGTTTTACAATTTCTGCAAATCTTTTTAACTGATGCTCTTACTTTCATAATTATCTTTTATAGTTTTTTAAATTAGCTCTTTTTAGCAGAGAAGAGTATTGACTTGACATCATGTGAGATTGAACTTGAGACATAAAGTCCATCAATACAACAACAATAATTAATACAGAAGTTCCACCCAAGTAGAATGAAACTCCAGCAAAATTTATTAAAGCTAAAGGAAGTAAGCATATTAGCGTCAAATATATACTACCAAATACAGTCAATCTTGCTAAAACACTATCAACGTAGGCAGCTGTTTGCTCTCCCGGCCTTATTCCAGGAACAAATCCTCCAGATTTTTTAAGATTATCTGTTACTTCTTTTGTATCAAAAGTTAATGCAAGCCATATAAAACAAAATGAAATAATAAGAGCTGAGAAAGTAAGTATATATAAAGGCTGTCCTGGATTAAGTGCTAATGAAATTGTTTGCAAAAAACCAAATGATTCAGCTTGTCCAAACCATGTAGAAAGTGAAGCAGGGAAAAGTAAAAATGTACTTGCAAAAATTGCTGGAATTACCCCAGCCATATTAACTTTAAAAGGTAAGTGGCTCGCCTGGGCTTGCATTAATTTTCTGCCTTGCTGTCTTTGCGCATAATTAACTGTGATGCGTCTTTGCCCTCTTTCAATAAATACTATAACAGCTATAACTAACATTGCTAAAACACCTATACCTAAAAGCAATAATATATTTAGATCACCTTGGCGGGCTTGTTCTAATGCCTGACCAATTGCCCCCGGAATTCCAGTTAAAATACTTGTAGCAATAATTATTGATATTCCATTTCCAATTCCACGTTCAGAAATTAGTTCGCCTAGCCACATTAAAAAAATTGTTCCTGCAACAACACTAAAGACTGCTGAAATAAAAAAAGAGGTTCCAGGCTCATATGCAAGACCGCTTGCTCCTAGAGTTACTGCTAATGCTGAGGCTTGAATAAAAGCTAATAGAACAGTCCCATACCTTGTATATTGAGTAATTTGATTTCTACCAGCCTGGCCATCTTTCTTTAGCTCTTGTAAATACGGGATGGAGTTTGAAAATAACTGCATAATAATTGCAGATGAGATATATGGAACAACATTTAGTGCAAATATACTCATCCTTTCTAATGCGCCACCTGAGAACAAATTAAACATCTCAAGAATGGTTCCTTGATTTTGATCAAATAAAGCAGCTAGTCTTGCAGGATCGATTCCTGGAATTGGAATATGAGTCCCCAATCTATAAACAACAATGGCCATGAAGACAAATCTTAGCCTTCTCCATAAATCGCTCATTCCTTTATTTTGATCAGCCATATAAATTACTCAGCAGAATCCTCTTCAGGTTTAGAGGTTTTTGTATTTGTTTTTTTTGAAGTTTTAATAAATTTTTCTTTAATTGGCTTTGATTCAATAGCTGCAACTGTTCCGCCAGCTTTTTCTATGGATTGCTGAGCGCCTTTAGTTACAAGAATTCCAGTTACAGTCATCGGCTGAGAGATCTCACAGATACCAAAAATTTTTACTTTTTTGGTTGCTTGAGAAATAACTCTATTAGCTTTCAAAGTATCAATATTAACTTCAGACATGGAAGCTATATTTTTAAGGTTAACTTCTTTTGAGCTTCTATTTACTCTTGATGAAAAACCAAACTTAGGGATTCTTTGTTGTAATGGCATTTGACCACCTTCAAAACCTCTCGCAATAGATCCGCCTGATCTAGATTTTTGTCCTTTGTGGCCTCTTCCTGCTGTCTTGCCTGTTCCAGAACCGATACCTCTTCCTACACGCTTTCTATTTTTGGTCGTGCCAGTGCTAGTAAGAGCATTCAATCCTAAAGAATTATTTGTTTCTGAATTTTCCATTATGAG
>CABXJR010000041.1 GCA_902512655.1 uncultured SAR86 cluster bacterium | reverse complement strand
TCGTGCTCATCATGATCTTCTTCATGCTCTTCTTCTTCATGCGCCTCTTCAGCATGTTGTTCAATGAAGGAATAATCCGTATCTCGTATAAAAAAATCAAGTTTTTTGATTAAGTTTCCAGCCAAATTAAAAGAACCTCTGATATCAAACTTCTCAGAATCAGTGGTGCTAAAAATTCTTTCACCTTCATGCTCATCATGCCCCTCTTCTTCATCACCATGCTCATCGCCGTGATCATCATGCCCTTCACCGTGATATGGGATTCCATACATGCTCTCAATACTTGCTAATGAAACACCAAGATAGCCCCAATCGCCTGCAGATGATGCTCCAAACTTCAATGATTCTGATTCAAAATCAGAATTAGCTAAGAAACCTAAGTTTTCTTCATGCTCATCATGGTCCTCATCTTCATCATGATGCTCTTCTTCCATATGGATAATTGCACCGTTAGGAACATCAAAGTTTCCAAGAGCAGTATTCTTATAAGCAAGGCTAATATTTATCTCGCCACCAATATTATCTTGATAAAAAAAGCTTTCACTATCACCGCCATTAACTGATTGAGACTCAGCACCCACTTTGAATAATCTTTCTACATTTTTCATGGCTATAGAATTATCAACAATGTTAACGATGCCGCCAATAGTTCCATTGGTATAGAGCAAAGAAGAAGGTCCTCGAACAACCTCTATTTGTTGAACGTTACTCATGTCAACATCGTTAAGATGATCAGCACCAAGACCTGAAATATCACGATTAACCATTCCATTATCTAGGACTTTAACTCTGATGCCTGACATCCCTCTGATAATGGGTTGACCGACCGCAGAACCATAGTCTGCTGAAGATACGCCTAACAAATCGTCTATGCTTTCACCTAGACTTTGTGTCGCCTCAGTAGCAATATCATTGCCACTTATAATGTGAATTGGATCAGCCAATTCGCTAGCAGCTTTATCAATGAAAGCTGAACTTACAACTACTTCATCCATTTCATCAGCAAACAACGTGTTGATCAAAAAAGTGAGCAGCAGCAAGAAAGTAAATTTATTAATTTTCATAAAACCTCCTGTAAAAAAAATTAAAATTTAAAAAAATTTAAATCTTAATTTTTGGAGGTGCTTGAGAGTAAAAAGGTTTGCTAGGTTGTAGATAAAAATTTTGGGGAAGCTTTTGATCTACAGGTATATGAAAATCTACTTTTAGAGTTAGAGTAAAAATCTCAATTTCTACAGAGATTTCATTATGACAAGATTGGCATTCTATTTGCGGCCCCTGTGTTACGGGAGCTTCATCAATGTGCGCAAATGAATGCAGTGATATACTTGCAAGGAAAAATAACCCAATGAATGAGATAGTTTTGCCCTTGGATCTAAAATTCATATAGGGATGTTATAACATCAAATTAAAATTACAATAAAAATAAAAATAGAATGTATAAAGAAGCTATTAAGGATGCCATCTCAATGCACGAGCTGCCATCAAAATGGCGCTCCGATGTATTAAAAGAAGCAGACCAGGTAGCTGGTAAAAAGAAAACCGCTAAATATAGGAAAGATTTAAGGAAACTGCCCTTTGCGACCATTGATGGTGAGGACGCTAAAGATTTTGATGATGCAGTTTACTGCTTAAAAAATAGCAATGGCTATACTCTCTATGTGGCTATTGCGGATGTATCTTTTTATGTGACCCCAGGCTCAAAACTAGACAAAGAAGCAAAGAAAAGAGGGACTTCTGTTTACTTTCCAGGAACAGTGATCCCAATGCTTCCAGAGAATTTATCAAATGGAATATGTTCTCTAAGGCCTAATGAAGATAGATGCTCAATGATATGTGAAATGTCTATTGGCTTAGATGGCAAAAGAAAAAAATATAAGTTTTACGGGGGTCTGATTAATTCAAAAGCTCGGCTTACATATAATCAAGTGGAAAAACATCTAAATAAGTCATCCAATATCAAGCAGGCTGGAATTCGCGATTCAATAAAGCATCTGAAAGATCTTACCAGTCTTAGATTAAAGCTCCGCAATCAGAGAAGGGCTTTAGAAATTAACCCGAAAGAAGCAATCATAGAGTTAAATAAAACTAAAGAAGTTGAGAATATAGTTATCAAAACATCTCTTTTTGCACACAAGCTTGTTGAAGAGTCTATGCTTCTTGCCAATGAGTCTGCAGCTGAGTTTATGCAAGAGCGTCTTGGCCTTGGGGTTTATAGGATTCATGAAGATCCTGATCCAAGCAAGCTTGAGGCACTAAAGAAACATTTCAAGATCCCACCCAAAGTAGTCAAAAAATTATCGCCTTTGGAAGTTGTTAACTTATGTCTTGAGCAAGCTAACAAAAACAATGATGATACTGGCCAAATCTTGGTGCTTCAAACTCTAGCCAGAGCAGAATATTCAACAAATAATTTAGGGCATTTTGGATTGCAACTAAAGCAATACTCGCATTTCACATCCCCAATAAGGAGGTATCCTGATTTATTGGTGCATAGATTAATTAACTCATCACTGGCGCAAAAGAAAACCCAAACAAGACAAAATGAATTGCAAGATGAGTGTGAGAACTCCTCAATGTTAGAAAGGCGAGCTGAAAAAGCATCTAGACAAGTGGAACAAGTATTAATTTGCACCTATCTTAAAACA
>CABXJR010000040.1 GCA_902512655.1 uncultured SAR86 cluster bacterium | reverse complement strand
ACAAACACTAAGATGACTGCCCAAGCAATTCCGAGCGTTGCTCCCTCAAATGCAGCCCCGCATTTAAAAAAATTAGAGTGCTTTTGTTTTGAGCAACAAGAGCTAGCCCCGGGCGAGGAGGCATTGCTTCCAATAAGATTAATTTTTGATGATGAGCTTCCTAGTGCAATTAAAAATGTAGTCCTTTCTTATACAATCTTTGATGTTACTGATTATAGCGATGTTGAATTATCCCAACATCACAGCGACGACCGTCACGATGGTCATGAAATGGAGCCCTCACTATGAGTTACCAAAAATATTATGTTCCTGAGCAAAGCAAATTCCCCATATTGGCAGCTACAGCTCTTTTTTTATTGGTTATGGGCGCAGGTGGAACAATTAATGATCTAGGAAAGCCGGAAAGCAATTCTATTTATATTCTTTATTCTGGGTTTGCTGTATTTGCTGCAACATTATATTTCTGGTTCAGAACGGTCATTAGAGAGCATATAGCTGGCGTAGATAGCGCGCAGCTTCAAAAATCATTTGTATTTGGTATGGGCTGGTTTATTTTTTCTGAGGTAATGTTTTTCGCTGCATTTTTTGGAGCACTCTTTTATGTAAGAAATTTTTCTGTTCCATGGCTCGGTGGAGAGGGTGAAAAAGGACTGGCTAACATGCTTTGGGAGGGGTTTGAAGCTACATGGCCGGTTATGTCTACACCTGATTCTGGCTCTGCATTTTCACTTGCAGACAAGAACATGAGCTGGCCTGGATGGGGGCATGCACTTGAGTGGCTGCCATTGTGGAACACAATCGTTCTCCTTAGTTCTAGTGTGACAGTTCACTTCGCTCATCTAGCCCTTAAAAATGATAATAAAAAAAGTTTTAATATATGGCTTGGCGTAACTGTTTCTCTTGCTTTGATATTTGTTGGATTACAGGCCGCGGAATACTATGAAGCATATTCTCATTATGGTTTAACACTTAATTCTGGAATATATGGATCAACTTTCTTTATGCTGACGGGTTTTCATGGTTTCCATGTAATGATGGGTGGATTTATGCTTTCTGTAATGCTGTCTAGATCAGTTTTCTATAATCATTTTGATCCGCACAGCCACTTTGGTTTTGAAGCTGCCTCGTGGTATTGGCACTTTGTAGATGTTGTTTGGGTAATGCTATTTCTTTTTGTTTATATACTTTAAGTCAAGAACCCCAAGGCACGGTGTTTCCAAGTTCTCCAGTATATAACCCATAAGAAACTAAAATTAGCAGCAATGCTGCAATAGTTACTCTAAAACCAAGGCTATATACAGAGCGCTTGCCCTGTCCCTGGTCTTTAAAAAGAAAAAACAGACTGCTGAATAAGCTTAAAAATATTAAGATAATGAGAACAGCAATAAGAGGTTTAAGCCACATATTCATATCATAACAGCTTTGAAATGACAGACTTAAGAATAATAAAGCTCATGAAGCAAAATAAAGCGCTAAGTATTTTTTCTTGTTTTTTTGTTGCTGTTTTTATTTTTTTAGGTTTTTGGCAATTAGAAAGAGCTGAGGTAAAAGCAAATCTAATGGAAGCATTTGATCATGAACAAACCAAGTCTCCTAAAAATATTTCTAGTGCATCACTCCCATGGAGCCGTGTTTATATAAAAGGTATCTATGACACATCTCATCAAGTATTTATAGATAATCAAATTAATGAGGGGAAAGTTGGTTACAAGATATATACCCCCTTTTATTTTGATGGGGGTCAAGCAATATTCGTAGATCGAGGCTGGATACCTCAAGGTAAAAGTAGGAACGATTTGCCTAATATAAACTTTATTGCAGGAGAAATTACTATTATTGGTAGCCTGATCAAGCCAGAGAAAGAGGTTTTGGTAGGAAGTGAACTACTAACCAATGAATGGCCTTTGGTTTCACAAACCAAATCACCAAGCATTATCCAAAATGCATATAACCAGAATTTTTTGGATATGGTTCTAATTTTAGAGCCCGGCTCTCAATTTATGAATGAGTATATCGGATTAAGCCCCTTTGTTATTACCCCAGCCAAGCATTATGGCTATGCTCTTCAATGGTTTACCATGAGTTTGGTTTTGGCAGGAATGTTCATCTATGCAATTAAGAGAGAATCATGAAAAGTAAAATATTTTTAGCAATTTTATTATTAACACCTCTGGTGGTTTTGTTTACATCAACGCTATCTTTTCAGTCAGGCCTTGCACCCAAAAATACAAAAAATAATGGCATATTTTTTGAAGAGTATTTCGATGCAACTAAACTTGATCTTATTGAAAATGCTGACAGTCTTAAATTTGAAGATGGGAAATGGCTATTTGGTACATATGCATCAGAAGGCGCTGATTTAGAACAAGCTCTTTATCTAATGAAACAGCTTAACGTTGCGCTTAATAGAGATATATACAAGCTTAAAAGAATTATTTTTACACAGGACGGGGCCTTAGTTAAAGATCAGTTAATTAATTATCCTAGAACAGAAGTAATTATTGATTCACAGAATAAACTCTTTGAGAAGTTGTTACAGGTTGGAGATGCAAATTTTTTTCAAGAGCAAAAAATATTTATAGTTGATCCATACGGAAGAGCGGTTATGTTTTTTCCGGTTTCCATGAATCCTAAATTAATTTTAAAGGATTTAAAGGTTTTAATATGACTTTAATTAGAGGGCTTTCACTTTTTGGGCTATGTTTTGCTTTTGTCGTAATTGCATTGGGGTCATGGACTCGGCTGGTAGATGCTGGCCTAGGATGCCCTGATTGGCCAGGATGCT
>CABXJR010000039.1 GCA_902512655.1 uncultured SAR86 cluster bacterium | reverse complement strand
CCATGGAGATGTAACATAACCCATATCATTACCATCAGTATCAGCAATTAGCCAAAAATCAGGAGCATAATCTGTGATTTCATTTCCACCCAGAATCATGCCAACCATTTTCATTTTAAAAGGAAATTCTCCATTATCTATGACAGCCCGTTGTCTTTCTAACTCCTCTTTCCCTATATAGTCAGCTTCTTTATTTCGTGGTACCTGATAGCTTAAATTAACTTGGAAAGGAGATGTTTCATGATCTAAGTCTTGACCCCAAGATAGAATACCAGCTTGTATTCTGCGGTGATGAGCTGGCGCAATAACCATAAGCCCAAACTCTTCTCCAGCTTCAAGGACGGCATTCCAAATAGTTTCAGCATTCTCATGAGCATCACGAACATAAATTTCATAGCCTTTCTCGCCAGTGAAACCAGTTTGGCTAATAACCACATCTGCCCCCTGAATTTTAGTCTCCATCAGGCCGTAGTAAGGAATTTCTCTGAGTTCTTCACCAGCAAGTTTCGCCATAAGATCTTCAGAGAGCGGCCCTTGGATTTGTAAAGGGCAGACATCAATCTCATCAATTATGACATCATATTTTTTAGAGATATTGACTCCCTGAAGCCACAATAATAAATCGCTGTCAGAAATAGAAAACCAGAATTCATCTTCAGCCAATCTCAATAAAACAGGATCATTTAAAATGCCACCTTTATCGTTGCACAGAATTGCATATTTACCATTGCCTGGCTCAATTTTTGTTGCATCACGAGTTATTACATAATCTGTAAAAGCCTCAGCATCAGGGCCCTTGACTCGAATCTGTCTTTCAACGGCAACATTCCACATAGTAACTCGATTAACTAATGCTTCATATTCAACCATGGCACCACCATCTTCAGGCCTCACGTAGCCTCTCGGATGATAAATTCGATTGTAAACAGTTGCTCTCCAGCAACCAGCTTCATGAGATAGATGCCAAAAAGGCGATTTTCTAACTCTTGTTGAAATCAATAGTTCAGTGGGTGTTCGACCACTTTGCCTAAGATTATATGGCACCACTCGATCACTTTGATCTACATTTGGATGGTTTGGATGTTTCATTGTTATTTCCCCCTATTAAGTTATTACATTGAAATTATTTAAGTGCGAACCCTCTCATTATTTGGATCATAGAGAGATCCTTTGCCAACTATTTGAACGGTCATGGGATATACACCATCGCCATCTTCATTAAAGTATTCAAGCGTAAGTGATTTTCCGGGTATAGCTATATTTTTAGGAAGATATCCCATAACTACAAATTTTTTAATTGATGGGCAGTAAGACATACCTGTGGTGTAAGACCTACGGCCTTTGCTATCTATAGGTACTTCTCCAGTATCAGGATCAATTATTGGCGATGTTCCAACAGGATAACGAGAACCTCTTCCCGATACATCAAGCCTATCTAGTGTCATGGTGCATAGAATTGCGCTGGGCTCTTCTTCTCTATGCATAAGATGAGCTGCTTTGCCATGAAAATCAGCTTCTTTTACTAAACGCCTTTCAATAGCCGATTCACATGCATTGTACTCAGTTTCTAGATCTGCACCTTGCAATCTAAAACTCTTTTCAAGACGTCTGCTGTTGGCATAAGTTTCAATCCCAACAGGCACAACACCAACTTCCAATAATGAGTCATAAAGAGCTAAACCTTCTTCAGAATCATTGTTTAAATAAATTTCCCAGCCACTTTCTCCAACGTAGGAAATTCGTGATGCCCAGACATCAATTTTCTTTCCTCCGGATAAATTAAGGGTTAAATTTTTTGCGGCAACGAAAGGAAAATTCTCTATAGCTAGTTCATTTGGATCAATAAAATGACCCAGTGCATTTTTTGCTTGAGGGCCCCAAAGTCCAAGAGTGGCTATATCATGGGTCCGGATATTGATATCAGCATTAAACCCCATATCGTCTCGATAATTTCGTAATGTTACCCAGTCTCGATTACCATCTGCTCCTCCGGTAACTACCCTATAACGGTCTTCACCTAGGCGAGATATCGTAAGGTCTGCATGAACTCCTCCATCCTCATCTAAAAAATTTGTATAAATCATGCGTCCTTCAGGAGTATTGCCGCCCACTTTTGCCACAGACAGATATTCCAACATGCGTTCTGCATCTGGACCCTCTATGTCCATGATAGGGAAGTGGGAAAGATTGATCATGCCAACTGAGTCGCTCATGGCAAGATGCTCAGCGTTTGCAATTTCGTATGGAACATGACGACGATCCCACTCGTTTTTTCTAACAGGAACTTCTTTTAAATATTTTTCAAGTTTTTGTTGATTGCTTTCATAAGCAAGAGCACGTTCCCACCCAGCAACTTCATTCTCAAAGAATCCACCAAGCTCTTTTTCCCTTGAGTAAAAAGGGCTGACATATAATTCTCTATGACTGATATAGGGTTCTCTCGGATGAACAGCAGGCGTATAGATGGTTTGTGCATTCTCAAAAGATCGAGTTTTTACAAAGGCTTTTTCTTTTTGTGCTGGATAAAATCTAGAGATGTCGAAAGCATGCATATCGACTTGAGTTTTACCGTGCATCATAGATTCTGCACATAATCTCGCACAGCCAGGACCATCTTTTACCCATACCGCTTCACATAACCAGAAGCCTCTGACCTCTGGACTTTCACCTATTAAAGATCCAGCATCAGGAGTCACAGAAAGCAGTCCATTAAATGAGCTTTTTTCATCCCAGCCCAATTCGTTAAGTATAGGTGTTGTTTCGAAAGCTTTTTCTAGTGGTTCGGCCACTTCTTCAAGGTCCAGGTATCGCATTGAGTCAGATATCATGGTTTTCTCAGGATTCCCAATATCCTCTGGATCAACTAGCCGAGGCTCCTTGTCTTCGTAATACCCCCATTCAAGCATTCCACCATGGAGTCTGCCCGTATCTCTTACGTAGGCTGAATTTCCTTGATCACGCAACAGGGGATAGACGAGAAACTCATCTGTTCCTTGTATCTCAGGAAGTGGACCAAAAAATAACAATGGATGCTCGACAGGCATCAATGGAACT
>CABXJR010000038.1 GCA_902512655.1 uncultured SAR86 cluster bacterium | reverse complement strand
TGAAACATGTTTTAATAGACACATCTAAAAATATAATGGTTGAAGAAGATGAGTGATTCAAAAGATTTACTAAGGGCTCCCTTTGAACTTGCATATAACTACAAGCGCTCAAATGGACCTGTTATGTCAAAGTTTTTTGAAGCTCTTGGAGAGCAAAAAATTTTAGGAACAAGAAGTAGTACCGGCAAAGTTTTTTCTCCTGCCGCTGAATTTGACCCCGAAACCCATGAGTCCTTAAAAGAGATAGTTGAGGTTGGTCCAGGTGGAGCGGTCGAATCTTTTAGTTGGATTGAAACTCCGCAACATCACCATTTAATTAAAGACCCATTTGCCTTTGCTTTAATTAAGCTCGATGGAGCTGATACCTGTATGCTCCACATGGTTGCAAATTGCAACGAAGCTGATCTAAGTATTGGTTCAAGGGTGACCGCCAATTGGTCCGAAGTCCAGGAACAAAGAATTACAGATATTAAATTTTTTACTTTAGAAAAATGAGCGCAGAAGATACACAAAAAGATTACTCAGAATCACCGATTAATTTAGAATATTTCTATACGGCTGGCTCAGCAACAACAAGATTTTTAAACCAGGTTAAAGAGGGTAACATCGTTGGTCAGGCCTGCCCTAAATGTAAGGCTGTCTATGTTCCACCAAGAGGCAGTTGTCCCCGATGTGGTGTTGCAACTGATATTGAGGTCCCATTAACTGATAAAGGCTGCATAGAATCATTTACCGTTGTGCATATTCCCATCCCAGGCAATCCAATTGTGCCCCCTTATGTATGCGCCATGATTAGATTAGATGGAGCAAATATTTCATTTTTACACCTCATCCAAGAGGTTGATATCGAACAAATTAGAATCGGGATGCGCATTCAAGCTGTCTGGAAGCCAAAAGAGGAATGGACTCATTCTTTGGAAAATATCAAATGGTTTGCACCCATTGATGAGCCTGATATAGATGTTGCTACTTTGAGATTTCAGGAATTATGAAAAAGGTTGCAATAATTGGGTATGCCCAACATCCCATTTTAAAAAATGCAGGGGCCTTAAATGAAGTTGAGTTAATCATGCCGGTTGTTCATCAGCTATTTGATGATCTTGGGATTGGTCAAAAGGATATTGATTTTACGTGCTCCGGAAGTTGCGACTATTTGCAGGGAGCTGCTTTTGCTTTTGTGGAAGGTTTATCTGCAATTCAGACTAACCCTCCTATAAAAGAATCTCATGTTGAAATGGATGCAGCTTGGGCAATGTATGAATCAATGTTAAAAATTCAAATGGGCGATGCTCAGACAGCCTTAATTTATGGATTTGGTAAATCATCTCCTGGAGATTTGAATGCAATTATTTCTTTGCAAATGGATCCATATTATATTTCTCCTCTTTGGCCTGACCGAGTTAGTTTGGCGGCTCTTCAAGCCAGAGTTCTGCTTGATCAAAATATTATTACTAAAGAGCAAATGCTTACAACAGTTGTTGAGGCAAGAGCTAATTCAAAAAATAATAGGAACGCATTAATCACTGATCTAATAAAAGAGTCAGATTATTTTAGCCATACGATGATATCTTCACCTTTAAATAACTTAGATTGCCCGCCAATTTCAGATGGTTCCTCTGCAATGATTATTGCCTCGGAAGAAAAAGCCTATGAATTTACAGATCAACCTATTTGGATAGAGGGCATTGATCACAGGATTGAATCTTCAAATTTAGGTGCCAGGGATCTATCAACCTCAGCTACTTTGAAGGCTTCAATGAATCAATTGGATCTAGAAAATATAAAATTTGATATTGCAGAATTGCATACTCAATTCAGTCATGAAGTACCTTTTTTAAAATCTCTACTAAACCTCCAAGACGTACCAACCAATCTTTCGGGTGGTCCATTGATTGGTAATGTCATGATGTGTGCTGGTCTTGATGCAATTGGTAAGACCTATGAATCCCTTAAGGATAATCAATTAAAGCACGGTCTGGCCCATGCAACTTCTGGCCCTTGCTTGCAACATAATATGTTGGTTCATTTGGAGACGCAAAAATGATTCAAGCAGGTGTGATAGGTGTTGGGCAAACTAAATATGATGCCAAAAGACGAGATGTTTCTATGGCTGGCTTGGTAAGAGAGGCAATTGATAATGCTATGCTATCAGCTAACCTTGATTGGGATGCTGTTGATGCTGTTATTTTAGGGAAAGCGCCTGATATGTTTGAGGGCGTCATCATGCCAGAATTATATTTGGCTGACGCAATAGGAGCTGTAGGCAAGCCTGTCTTGCGAGTTCATACTGCGGGAAGTGTTGGTGGAAGCACCGCAGTCATCGCTGCATCTCATGTTTGCTCGGGACAGTTTAAGACAGTCCTTACGGTAACTTTTGAAAAACAATCTGAATCAAATGCGACATGGGCCTTATCACCTCGCTACCCATATTCTCCTCATATCAATGCAGGTGCTGGAGGTTATTTTGCTCCATTCATTAGAGAATATATTCGAAGGTATGAAGCACCGGAGCATATTGGTTGGAAAGTAGCAGCTAAAGATCGACAAAACGCATTAAAAAATCCATTGGCACATCTTCATATACCTGGTATTGATGAAAAAATGGTGAGTGACACTCCCATGCTTTGGGAGCCTTTGCGATATCTTGAAAGTTGCCCATCATCTGATGGGGCTTGTGCAATGGTTATCACTGCTAAAGATCAGGTAGGCTCAAGAAATGTTGCGTGGATCAAAGGTATGGGTGTCAGATCTGAAGGTACTTTATCTGCAGGCAGAGATGAGGTAAATCCTCAAGCCGGAATTGATTGTGCCAAAGATATTTATAATCAAGCTGGTATTACAAACCCATTTAATGAAATTGACTGTGCTGAAATCTATGTTCCGTTCTCTTGGTATGAGCCTATGTGGTTAGAAAATCTTGGGTTTTGTGATTTAGGGGAGGGTTGGAAGCTGACCGATAAAGATGCAACAGCGATTGATGGAGAGATACCATTTAATATGTCTGGCGGTGTCTTATCTTCAAATCCTATTGGTGCATCTGGCATGATTAGATTTGGTGAGGCTGCGCTTC
>CABXJR010000037.1 GCA_902512655.1 uncultured SAR86 cluster bacterium | reverse complement strand
TGAGGTTGGCAAGCTAGCTGACTTTTCTGTATTTGATCAAGACCTAATGCATATTCCTGAGCTGAAAATTCTAGAATCAGAAAATATACTCACTGTTGTTGACGGCAGGGTGGTTTATCAAAACTAAGCTTTAGTATTTTTCAAAATCAAATCAGCGCACTTGGCGCCAATTACGTTACATGTTGCATTGGTATTGCCTGAAATGATGCTTGGAAATATTGATGCATCTGCAACTCTTAGTTTTTTAATGCCTCTCACTTTCAATTTATCATCCACTACACATTCTTTCCCATGGCCCATCTTGCATGTTCCTATTGGGTGATAAACTGATAATGATTCATTTTTAATGAATTCCTCCATGTCATTATTTTTGATGCAATGAGTTCCAGGTTGAAGCTCAACAGCCTCTAATTCTTTCATAGAAGGCGTTTTAAATATTTCTCGAATCTTTTGAATTCCCTCAATCATCCATTCCATATCTATTTTTTGATCAAGATAATTTGCATAGATTTTTGGTGCGTCTTTTGGGTCTGAAGAGATAAGTTCAAGATGGCCTCGACTTTGCGGCCTTAAATTGCAAACTGATGCCGTAATTCCTGATGATGGTTTCATCGCACCATTTTTATTATATTTACCAGCGCCTGGTGCAAAGTGAACTTGAGCATTAGGTGTTTTTATATTTGCGTTAGTTTTAAAAAATATACCTATATCGGAAGCTGGATAAGTCATCAATCCCTTGTGTTTTGTGAAGTATTCAAATAAATTCTTTATCATTCCCAATGGTTTCATAAGCTCACTGAAAGTTTTTAATTTATTAATTTTGTAGCTAACATTAACCGTAAGATGATCTTGTAAATTTTTTCCGACACCAGGTAAATCATGTACAAGCGGTATTTTGAGATCCATGAGATGTTCCTTTGGTCCGATTCCGGAAATCATTAATAATTGAGGTGAGTTAATGCTTCCACCGCAAAGCACTATTTCAGACGTGCAGCCAATAATTTGAGTGCCCTGTTTATTTTTTATTTTTACACCAATTGCTTTTTTGTTTGATGTGATGATTCTTTCAACAAAAGTATTTGTTAATAATTGAAGGTTTGGTCTATGAAGTATAGGTTTTAAAAAAGCATCAGATGCACTGAATCGTTGTCCATTTTTGATATTTACTTGATATTTACCGTATCCCTCTTGAGTTTCGCCATTAAAATCACTATTTTTAGTTAATCCATATTCGTTGCAAGCATTCAAAAAAGATTTTGAGGCTTCAAGTATTGGTTGATAGGTCTCTACCCATAAAGAACCAAAATTTCCATGATATTGATCTTCATGATTTTGGTTATTTTCAAGTGCTGCGAAGTATTTCATTAGATCTCTATACCCCCAGCCCTTGTTTCCTGCTTTTTCCCATTCTTCATAGTCTTCGGCTTGCCCTCTGATATAAAGCATCCCATTAATGGAGCTGCTACCTCCAAGAGTCTTGCCTCGTGGCCAATTAATTGTTCTGTTGTTTAAATTTTTTTCGGGCTCTGTTTCATAACCCCAGCCATATTTTTTATTTTTAAATAATGAGCTTGCGGCCAATGGCATTTTAATCGATGAATAATTGTCCATTGGACCAGCTTCGATTAATAAAACTGAGTTATTGGGATTTTCTGAGAGTTTGTTTGCTAAAACGCAGCCTGCACTTCCTGCACCAATAATGATATATTTGTGGCTAAATTTCATTAATCTAATATCTCTCAGGGATGAAAATGCGTCAAGTAATTGCAATTGGTGGAGGGGGGTTTGGCAGAACCCAAGAATCAAATTTAATTGAACAATATATTTTGGATCAAACATCAAAGAAAAAACCAAAAATATGTTTTATTCCAACAGCTACTGGTGATTTAGATCCTTACGTAGTTAATTTTTATTCAGTCTTTACAAAACTCAATTGTGAACCTTCTCACATTAGCTTTTTTAAAAGAACCATAGATCTTCAAGTCCATATCCAAAATCAAGATGCCATTTTTGTTGGTGGAGGAAATACAAAAAGCATGTTAGCTGTTTGGAGAGACTGGGGCCTAGATTTAATATTAAAAGATGCTTACGATCGAGGTGTGGTTATGAGTGGTGTTAGTGCGGGAGCTATTTGTTGGTTTGAAACTGGATTAACTGATTCCTGGGCAAGTGATCTTAAGATGATGAAATGTATGAACTTTATTCCTGGAAATTGCGCTCCACATTATGATGAGGAACCTGAAAGACGCCCAGCAACAAAGAGATTCCTTGAAAATAAATCCATTGATTTTATGTATGGCATTGAAGGAGGAGCTGCTCTTCATTTTATAGATGAAATACCAAATTCAACAATTCAATTTAAAAAAAATAAAAATGCATACAAAGTTACCCTTGATGGAAATAAAATTAATGAGAGCCCATATAAATCAATGGATTTAAAGATATGAATTTATGGTTTTTAATTAATCCCATTGTTGCTTGGTTGGCAAGATCTCCATTTCATTTCATGATCAGCCATCAATTACTTATTATTCAATTTGAAGGCAGAAAATCTGGAAAGAAGTATCTGGTCCCAGTTAGTTATCACAAGCATGGATCTTCATATACATGCGTTACTTTGAGGTCAAATATCTGGTGGAGAAATTTAAAAGTGCTATCTCATACTAAGATTTGGCTTAAAGGTAAATTGATTGATGCTCAAGTTGATTTAGAGTATGTAGATAATCAAGTTGTTGAGAACACCTTAGGAGATCTTGTAACAAATAATAGGATTGATGCATATTTTGCAAAAATAAAACTCAATAAAAATGGTGACCCAGATTTAGGAGAATTGGCACAAGCAGCAAAGCTTCATACTGTGCTGAAATTTACGATCTCTTAGATCATTCCCTTATCTTGATTTGTTTTTCAGTCCTGATTTCCATTTGCGTTTTTCCTTCATGCTCAGATATATAGCCCTTAACACAAACATTTTTTCTTTTTAAGAATTTTTCGGGCTTATAGGAGAAATATTCTGAAAACCTACCAAACCATATCAGGCCAGTCATTTGTTGGTTTGGATAATCTCTTCCAAAATTTAAAAATATAGGGCCGCCTGAGGCTCTTTTTAAATATTTTGTTGAGACTATTCTGCCGCACACAATCTTGGTCTCACCAACATACTTAAAAGCTTCCTTCACCTGTATCGGTTGTTCTGATTGGGAATGCAGATATAAGGGATATAAAAGTAGAAAATAAACAAAGGTTTGAAATTTAAGTATATTTATAAATTTTTTCATAATTAAATAATAGTATATATTTCCATTTTTAGTCTGAATAAGTTAATTTATTACAGACTTAACTTAATTTAGGTAATTTTATGTTTACAAGAATGGATCATAGTACCGAAGAGGAATGGAAACATAT
>CABXJR010000036.1 GCA_902512655.1 uncultured SAR86 cluster bacterium | reverse complement strand
CTGTATTAACCATCAAAAAACATCCTGTTCCAAATGTTGCTTTCATTTGTCCTGATTGAAAGCACCGTTGCCCCACTAATGCACTTTGCTGATCTCCAATCATCCCCGTAATTTGAATGGTTTTATCGCCTCTTATAAGTGTTCCATAATTGCTGTCGGAGGAATGCACCTCTGGGAGCATGGAGCTTGGAATATTAAAAATCTTCAGAAGCTCAGAATCCCATTTCCTATGGTGTATGTTATATAAGTTAGTTCTAGAGGCATTTGTAACATCAGTTTTATAGACATCTCCATTAGTCAACTGCCATAACAAATAAGTATCCACTGTTCCAAATCGTAACTTGCCTGCCTCGGCTTTTTTTCTTGCACCATCAACATTATCTAAAATCCAAGATATTTTTGTTGATGAAAAATATGGGTCAAGCAACAACCCAGTTGCGCTCTTGATGGCTTCTTCATACCCATCTTGCTTTAGTTGCATACATTTTTCTGCCGTTCTTCTATCCTGCCAAACAATTGCGTTATAAATAGGCTTTCCTGAATCTGCATCCCATACCAAAGTTGTCTCACGTTGATTTGTTATTCCAATAGCAGAAACATCTGAGCAGGAATTAATAACAGGGTCAAAAGTTGCATAGACAGAGTTCATTAATTCTTCAGGTTGAATCTCCACCCAACCATCTCTCGGGTAAATTAGAGGATATTCTTTTTGTTCTGAACGGATAATATTTAAATCTTTGTCAAACGCTACTGTTCTTGTGCTAGTTGTACCTTGATCTATAGCTATTAATAGAGACATAAAAGTACCAAAATTTTTATTTTATCCACAATTTACTCACTTTATCTTCACAATCAATAAACACCATTTATACAGCATATTGTGAAAAATTTAAAAGAATTCACAATATATTGTGTTTTTTACTTGATTATTTATCCACAATGTAAGAATATTGACGTTGGTTAAAGAGATTTAAAAAAGACGTTTTGACCCCACCCATTGGTAAATTTTTTAGAAAAATTACCAACGAAAGAAACAAACATAGAGGATAAGAATGACAATACAAGAGTTAGGAAAGACTCAAGAAGGTGCTGGGCAAGAAGCAATTGGATCAATGGCATCTGAGGATTTGAATATCACAGCGCCTGGAAAGCTCAGGGTAATAAAACGTAACGGCAAAGTTGTTCCGTTTGAAGAAGACAAAATAAAAGTAGCAGTTACCAAAGCTTTTCTAGCAAACGAATCTGGCAATGCAGCTGCTAGTGAAAGAATACACAGAAAAGTTGAAGAAATAACAGCTGAAGTTCAAGAAATCTTCAAAAGAAGAATGCCATCGGGTGGTACTTTGCATATTGAGGAGATACAAGACCAAGTAGAACTCCAGCTAATGCGCAATGAAGAGTATGTTGTAGCCAGAAAATACATTCTATATAGAGAAGAAAGAGCTGCAGAAAGAACAAAAGATGCATCCCAGCAGACCAATATTGATGCACCAAAAATCTCTGTTACAAAAAAAGATGGATCACAAGCACCTCTTGATATTGATAGATTGGCCTCTGTAGTTAATCATGCGTGTGATGGCTTGGAAGATGTCAGCGCCGATGCAATTCTAGAAGAATCCATCAAAAATCTATATGACGGCGTTTCAATCAGTGATATGAAATCAGCTCTTGTCATGTCAGCAAGAACTAAAGTAGAGCAAGAGCCTAATTACAGTTATGTAACAGCTAGAATCCTGCTGGATGAACTAAGGAGCGAAGCCTTATCATTTCTTGACATAGCTGAAGAAAGTTCACACCCTGAAATGCAAGATTATTACCCAAAAGCTTTCCTAGCATACATAGACAAAGGTATTGAATTGGAAATGCTGGATCCAATCTTAAAAGATTTTGACTTAAAAAAATTAGGAAAAGCTATAGATCACGACAGAGACTATCAATTCACATATCTAGGACTGCAGACACTGTATGACAGGTACTTTATTCATCACCAAGACACAAGGTATGAACTTCCTCAAATCTTTTTTATGAGAGTTGCTATGGGTCTAGCCGTAGAAGAAGACCAAAAAGAAGACAGAGCTATTGAGTTCTACAGATTGCTTTCAAGTTTTGATTATATGAGCTCAACACCAACCCTCTTTAACTCTGGTACTTTACGCCCTCAACTCTCCTCATGCTACCTCACAACCATTCCAGATGATCTAGATGGAATATTTGGAGCAATGAAAGATAATGCGTTGCTTTCAAAGTGGGCAGGAGGACTTGGAAATGACTGGTCTCCTGTAAGAGCATTAGGCTCTTACATTAAAGGAACAAATGGCAAAAGTCAGGGTGTTGTTCCTTTCCTAAAAGTTGCTAATGATACAGCTGTTGCAGTTAATCAGGGAGGCAAAAGAAAAGGAGCTATGTGTGCATACCTAGAAACATGGCACCTAGACATAGAAGAATTCTTAGATCTCAGAAAAAATACCGGGGATGATAGAAGGAGGACTCATGATATGAATACTGCTAACTGGGTGCCTGATTTGTTTATGAAAAGAGTGGAGTTAGATCAAAATTGGACTCTTTTTTCTCCAGGCGAAGCCCCAGATTTACATGATCTTACTGGCCTTGCATTTGAAAAAAGATATGAGGAATATGAAGCTTTGGTTGCTGAAGGAAAAATGGATCAACATAAAACTATTCCAGCTAAAGATCTATGGAGAAAAATGCTTACTATGTTGTTTGAAACGGGTCATCCATGGATAACTTTTAAAGATTCATGTAATTTACGTTCACCACAACAGCATATTGGGGTGATTCACTCATCTAATTTATGCACTGAGATTACCCTTAACACAAGTAATGATGAAATAGCTGTGTGCAATCTTGGCTCAGTAAATCTTCCTCAACATATGAATGGTGGCGTTTTGGATCAAGAAAAAGTAAAACGCACAGTGACGACTGCTCTTCGCATGCTTGATAATGTGATTGATATCAATTATTACTCAGTAGATACAGCCAAGAACTCAAACCTCAAACACCGCCCAGTGGGAATGGGGCTTATGGGTTTCCAGGATGCACTCTATATGCAAGATGCACCATACTGTTCTGATGCGGCCATTGAGTTTGCAGATCGAAGCATGGAAGTATTAAGTTACTATGCAATTCATGCATCAAGCGAGCTTGCAAAAGAAAGAGGAACATACCCATCATATGATGGCTCTCTATGGAGCCAGGGAATCTTTCCAAAAGATTCAATAGATATCCTAGAAAAGAATCGTGGCAGTGAATTTATCAAAGTTGATAGATCGGAAACATTAGATTGGAAACAATTACGCGCAAAAGTAAAAAAAGATGGTATGAGAAATTCTAATGTGATGGCGATTGCACCCACAGCAACAATTTCTAATATTACTGGGGTAACTCAATCAATTGAACCTACATATCAAAACCTATACGTTAAATCTAACCTCTCTGGTGAATTCACTATTGTGAACCCTCATTTGGTCAGAAAACTCAAAGCGCTGGATTTATGGGATGACGTTATGATCAATGACCTGAAATACTTTGAAGGCAGCTTAAGTGAAATATCAAGAATTCCTGATGATATTAAAAAGCTTTTTTCAACTGCATTTGAAGTTGAGCCTCAATACATTGTTGAATCTGCAAGCAGAAGGCAAAAATGGATAGATCAGGCTCAATCATTAAATCTATATATAGGTAACGCAAATGGTAAAAAACTAGATCTTACATACAGAATGGCTTGGTATTCAGGCTTAAAAACAACCTACTATCTTAGATCTATGGCAGCAACTACAACTGAAAAATCAACCATCAACCAAGGCAGCTTAAATGCAGTAAGTGCTCAGGCTGAATCAGCACCAGAAGTTCCTCATGAACTTGGCGCACCAGCACCTGTCCC
>CABXJR010000035.1 GCA_902512655.1 uncultured SAR86 cluster bacterium | reverse complement strand
CTATATCTGTTTTCACAATAAAATAACACCCCCAATTAAATTAAATTGATACAACCCTCAATATTTAACAGCTAATAGTTACACAAAAAACATTTCTATGCACTTGTTGTTTTTTAGAGATATAAAAATGTAATGATGGGATTCAGATTATAATTTCAAGCAAGTCGTAACTAATTTCAAAATTTATTAATTTTTATGATAAATTCTTAATCACAAATGAGCTTTTTTCAAAACCTACTTTCATCAATAACGAAGCGATCACTGCTTAAAAGCAGTTATTTTCGTTCAAAAGATTTTGGAATTCTTCATCAAGATATTAACAAAGCGATGGAATCAGTAATGTCAAAAAGTGGTGAGATTTCCTCGCTAGTATTTGCCGAACATCTATTAAGTTTAATTGAAGGACTAGACGATCAGGGATTTGTTGAGTTCTTTGGCACCATCCAATCAAAATATGACATAGATTCTAATGCTTTATTGAAAGCATCAAGTGAATATTCTAAAAATAAAACTCAAATAAACTTAGAGCATATTTCACGATTGTCAGAGCCTCAATGGGTTGAGCTCTTTAAAAGATTAAATACAGTGCCAGAGGGAACTATAAGATTGGTCCGACTTAGAGAAAGGCTTGGATCTCTCAAACAAGATAATCCTGAGCTAGAATTCTTCGACAGAAGTCTCTTAAAGCTATTTAAACACTGGTTTAACCCATCGTTTTTGGTATTGGAAAGCATTGATTGGACTACTCCAGCTAATATTTTAGAAAAAATCATAGCCTATGAAGCTGTCCATGAGATTAACTCATGGGGTGATCTTAGGGCGAGATTGGTTCCAGAAGATAGAAGGTGCTTTGCTTTTTTTCATCCCCTAATGCCCAATGAGCCACTAATCTTTGTTGAGGTTGCCCTCACTAGCGATGTTCCAAAATCAATCAATGAAGTTATAAAAATTGATAGATCAATCACTCTTGATGAGGATATTAATACAGCAGTTTTCTACTCTATATCTAATTGCCAAGAGGGCCTATCAGGCATCTCATTCGGCAATTTTCTAATTAAGAATGTAGCTCATAAACTTAAAAGAGAGAATGAAGGTCTGGATAGATTTGTAACACTTTCTCCCGCTCCTAGCTTTTCAGTTTGGCTGAAAGAAAAGTCCATAAGTGAAAATATGGAAGATGAACTTCTGCTCAAGCAAGCCTTAATTTATCTTACAGATTCTGACAGAGAAGATGGTCTTCCCAATGATCCCGTTGCTAAGTTTCATTTAGGAAATGGAGCAATTTTAGAAAAGGTGAATTTAAATGCTGATTTATCCGAAAAAGGAATCAAGCAATCGAAAGGAGTCATGGTAAATTATCTCTATAACCTTGACGCATTAGAGGAAAACCATGAATTATTTTTTAAAACTAAGAAAGTTCAAGAATCGACAACAATTAAAGCTCTTAGAAAAAAACTCCAAATTCACTAGCCATATTTTGTGAGTGCAATATGAAAAAATATAAAAAGATCAATGCTACCCCATCTCAAGTTAATAAATTTTATAACTTAAAAAACAACATTCTACTTTTAACATCAATTTGCATAATTTTTGCTTGCTCTCAAGTTGATGATCACCCCCAAACAAAGCAAATTGAGCATCATGATGAATATCATGGTGTAAAGGTGATTGATTCTTATAGATGGCTTGAAAACTTCACGAGTGATGAAGTAAAAGCATGGGTTGATAAGCAAAATATGTATACCAAGTCATTTTTAATAAACGAATTTAAAGACGAAATAAAAAAAGATTTAGAATCAATTTGGACTAGCGAATATTTAAGCACTCCTTTTATAGTCAAAGATAGAACTTTTTTTTATTTTAACAATGGTGATTGGCAGCAAAATAAGCTGATGGTTAAAGACTGTGATTTATGCGAAGAAAGAGTACTCATTGATCCAAATTCATTTTCAGTTGATGGAACGGTTTCTATGGCATCGGCTAGTGTTAGTCCTGACAGTAATTGGATTGCATTTGCTATTTCAGACGGAGGATCAGATTGGAGAACCTGGAGAATAATGAATATTAATTCGGGTCAGGTTATGGATGAAGAGCTCAATTGGTCAAAGTTTTCATCAGCTGAGTGGTCTCCAGATTCCCTGGGATTTTTTTACACAAAATATCCTGAACCAAACGGAGAAGAGTTATCTGCTATAAACGGTAGCCCTAAAATTTTATATCATCTAGTTGGATCTTCTCAAAGAAATGATGAAATCATTATCCAGAATTTAGATGATCCTTTGCTCTCGTGGTCAATAACCATTTCAGACGATGGAAAATATAAGATTGTGTATACGTCTAAAGGCACCGATGAAAGAAATTTAATATCTATAGCTAGATATGAAGATCAAACGCTAATACCAATAGTCGACCAATTTATCGCAAGTTATTCTTTTATTGATAGTAGTAAAAATTATTTATGGTTTTTAACAGATCATATGGCGCCAAAGGGAAAGGTAGTGCTATTGGATTTTGATGATTTAGCCTCAGGCTTTACAGAAGTGATACCTGAAAAAGAAAATGCTATAAGCAGCATCAATATGATAAATGGTCGTTTTGTTATCAATTACCTCAATGATACCTTTTCAGATGTTCAATATTTTGATACTTCGGGATCTAAGCATGGCTCACTGAAAATGCCTGCAAAGGGAACAATTTCAGGGCTGAGTGGTAAAAAGGAGGAATCATCTTCATATTTTAGCTTTACAAATTTTATACAGCCCGCACAAATATTTAAGTTAGATTTAGAAACTAACTCTTATAAGAAATTTTGGGAAGAGGAATTGAATAATTTTAATGAAGAGGAATATGAATCGAGGATGGTCTTCTATCCGTCAAAAGATGGAACCTTAATACCTCTTCATATTGCACATAAAAAAGATACATTAATTAACAGCTCTTCACCAGTTTTACTCTATGGGTATGGCGGTTTTAATATCTCATTGCTCCCGAGATTCTCCAAAGGATTTCTTGCTTGGATGAATCAAGGCGGAGTGTTTGCCTTGGCAAATTTAAGAGGAGGATCAGAATTTGGAAGTAAGTGGCATGAACAAGGCATGCTGCTAAACAAACAAAATGTTTTTGATGATTTTGCATATGCTGCAAAATTTCTTCACAGCGAAGGCATTGGTTCGCCGGAATCTACCGTAATTCAAGGACGCTCAAATGGCGGGCTATTAGTGGGTGCTACCATGCTGCAATATCCTGAATTATTTGGATTTGCAATTCCACAAGTAGGAGTAATGGATATGCTTCGCTTTAACAAATTCACAATTGGTTGGGCTTGGGAATCAGATTATGGATCGCCAGAGGATTTAAACCATTTTAAAAATTTATATTCTTATTCCCCTTATCATAATATTGAGAAAAATGTTTGCTACCCTCCCACTTTGATTACCACATCTGAGAGAGATGACAGAGTCGTTCCATCTCATTCCTATAAATTTGCTGCAAAGCTGCAAACACTTCAAGGGTGCAAAAATCCTGTTTTATTAAGAGTTGAAACTAGAGCAGGACATGGATCAGGAACACCTAAGGATAAACAGATTTCAGAGATTGCAGACATCTATGGCGCAGCTCTAAACTTGATGCTTTGAATACAAGCATTTCTTTACTAAAAATTGTATTTAAAAATTAATTCCTGTTTTCTCTGCGCCAAGTTTCAGGCTCTTGAAATTTTCCACCCCACATCCCAGCCTTGGCTTGTTTAGCAAAGTTCTGTTCTTGTTCGTACCTATCTGAATATTTTAAATAAGCTACTGCCATGCCAGATTTTACCATTTCAGCTTGTAAGTCCATTTCTCCTACATAACAGATCCCCAGGGTTCTACCATACCTATCCTGACCCTCATCAGAACATCTGACTGTTTGATCATTAATTAACTGCTTAAGTTTTTCTGTTGCTGCTTTTCCACACTCCCATTCTTGCCCCTTGTCATCTATGCAAATTTGAGTTTTGCCAAAAAAATAGCTTTCAGGAGCATCACTTCCAGTGAATCTAATTCTAATATCATTAATTACGATAGTGTCTCCATCGGTAATTTTTGCTGTTCCAATAATGTCAGTGCTTTTGCCAAAGGCAAGCTCGCTGACAATTCCAAAGGAGTAAGCTGAAAGAAGAATTAACAGAAGGAGGATACTTTTCATAGCTATAAATATACAATATTTTTAAATAGATATTATGAAGAGAAGAT
>CABXJR010000034.1 GCA_902512655.1 uncultured SAR86 cluster bacterium | reverse complement strand
TTGTTTGGGGAGCAAATAAGTTTGTTGATCATGCTTCTGTTATAGCCAAACATCTTGGCGTTGGAGATCTTGTGATTGGACTAACGCTTATAGCAGCAGGAACTTCTGCACCTGAAGTATTTGTTGGAATATCTGCTGTTTTAAATGGAAATGAAGATATTGCTCTTGGAACGGCTATCGGTTCAAATATCTCAAACATTGCTCTTATTTTTGGAGTCTCATGTCTATACTTTAATGCTCCTTCTAAAACGCATTTATGGAACCTTATGCCTTTTGGATTAACTGTTTTATTACTTGGGTTAACTCTTGCAGATGGGACGATATCTTTTAATGAAAGCATAGGTTTTGTTGGTCTATTTATGCTGTTCATGTACATTCTCATGAAAACAGATGGTATGCCAAAGGAAGAAGGCTCAGAAGCATCTGAATTTACAAAAAGCTTATTCTTATCAATGGTTGGGCTTTTTGGCTTAATAGCTGGCGCTAATATCTCCATTGTTTATGCAGAAAGTACAGCTATATTATTGGGCATATCAGAACTAATAATAGGCCTTACAATTATTGCCTTAGGAACAAGCTTGCCTGAATTGGCTGCCACAGTTGCAGCCTTAAAAAAAGGCAAGCATCAAATGGTGGTAGGAAATATTATCGGATCCAATGTTCTTAATTTAGTATTCGTCGTCCCTATTATTGGATTTTTTGGATCCATTCAACTTAGCCCAATAGTGCTAGAAAGAGATTTCAGCATCCTGGCAATGTTGAGCTTAGTTTTTATTTTGCTGGCTATTTCATTAACCAAATTAACATTTAGAAGGAGTTTATATATGGCCGCAGGAGTAATGCTAGTCTGTAGCTATGGTCTCTACATCGCCACTCTTTCTGGGATTATATAGATACTTCATATACAAGAAAAAAGATAGAGATAAAATAAAAGTAACTGCTTCAAAAATAAAAAAAGTATTATAAAAAGTTGGGGTTGATGGAATTAATGCAAAAAGATATCTCCCAAGGGCAATGCTAAAAGTAAGAAACGCAAGGAGTGATAATACATAGGTTGCTATTCCTCTACTAAATAGACCAAGAAAGCACAACAACCCAATGATCATGTTGATACCACCATACAAGCCGGCAACTTCTGAATAACCAATAACTCCTGAAACCTTTAAACCAATGGCGTCCATAAATGAGGGAATCTGATAACTAAGCTCAAGAGCATCCTTTACCGGATCAATTATTGCCCATGCACCTATTCCAAAATACAAAACAGCATAAATGAGTAGAAATACTCTAATAATCCAAATCATATCAAGTCCTAAAAAATTTCGTTTTTTCTTTTGTTATGCCCAAATCTAGCGATCAAACAAATAAGTAAAGCAATCAAAAACATTATAATTGTATCTTTGGTAAAAGGTAGGAATACTAAAAATCCAATAATGTGAGTAATAACTAAACAAAGAGTTGAAACGTATATTGGCCACATTGTTGATGTGGGGTTTTTACCGGAAAAAAATCTAAAAATAAAATAAATTAATGTAATAAAAAAACCCGGCAGCAATACTCTAGCTCGATATTCATTTATCTGATCTACATTAAATTCAGTGACAATCAATGGAACAGGTAGTTGATCATAAAAAAACATGCCGACTATTGACCTAGCTGCTAAATATAATGCAACTATAATTAAGAGAATATTGAAAAATTTATCCATTAAATGAATAGGATACACTCAATTTATTTAAATTTTAAATTTTTACTGAACTTAAAAGGATGTGAATTTAAATATTAAGCATGGGATTCCAAGGACATTCATCATAGGTAAAAAGGTAAAAAGGTAAATTTGCATACAAATGACACTATGCAAAAAACAATAGAACTCTCAATGCAAGAGGTTTTTGACTATTTTCAAGGGTTTGTTATTGAGGTTGATTAATAACGAAAATGCTTAATTTTATCCCTGCTATTCTTTAGGTCTGTCATAGCATTAATTCCAATCTCTAAGTGTTGCTTAGCCCATTTAGAGGTCACGGCTTGATCTGATTTCTCAGTCTTGACTCCATCAGGCGTGACAGGGACATCTGAAACTAAAAGCAAAGCTCCACGGGGAATTTCATTATAATGACCAACAATAAATATGGTTGCTACTTCCATATCAATACCTATTGCTGTTGTTTTTTTAAGCCTCTTTAAGAAAGTTTTGTCATGCTCCCAAACCCTTCTATTGGTTGTGTAAATAACTCCAGTTCGATAATCTGTTCCCGCATCTAATATTTTGTCAGAGACAAATTTATGCAATTTAAATGAAGGTAATGCTGGTACTTCTGGGGGAAAGTAATCATTAGATGTTCCATCACCTCTAATTGCTGCTATTGGGAGAATGAGGTTTCCAATTTCAGATGAATCTTTTAACCCCCCACATTTTCCAAGAAACAATACGCCCTTAGGATTTCTTGCAACCAGCAAATCCATGATTGTTGCAGCATTAGGTGAGCCTATACCAAAATTAATGATGCTTAGACCAGCATCATTCGTAGATGATGACATGGGTCTATTTTCACCTTGGATATTACATTTAAATCTATCAGCAAACTGCTCAACATAGTCCTGAAAATTTGTAAGAAGAATGTAGTCTCCAAAGTCATCTACAGGCATTCCTGTGTATCTTGGGAGCCAATCTTTGGCTATATCGTATTTATTATCCATTGGTCATTATAAACCATGACGATAAATGATGCTTTTATTGCTCTGCGGGAATTGCCAAACCTGTTAAGACTGTCTGATGTTTAATATATTCATGAATTTGCTGAGTTTGTTCTACATTCAGCACATCCTTAAATGAAGCCATTCCACTGCCATGAATTCCACCTAGAACGCTGCCTAAAAACGAAGCATGGCCTTGGGCATCTAACATCCTTAAATCTGGTAACACACCTCCACCAATAGCTCCTGCACCATGACAGAATTGACAATGCTCATGAAATTCATACTCTCCGCGCGCAATCACCAAGGCATCAGAATTTAACTCAACGATTGTTGGGTTTAATTGAGCTATTGTTGCAACTGGTTCTTCTAACTTTTCACCCCCAAGCTTAAATACCATCATTCTTCCATCTCTTTCAGGGTTCTCATTGTCTGCTTCAAGCCCTCCCAACAAAGCATAAGCTCCACCATATCCAACCTGAACAGCAATGTACTGCTCTCCGTCAATCTTATAGGTAATTGGAGGTGCAACAATACCTTGACCAGTATCTGTACTCCATAACAAGTCACCTGAATCTGCGGCATATGCTACAAACCTTCCATCTGAGGTACCCTGTAAGACTAAATTACCACCAGTAGATAAAACTCCACCACTCCAGGGTCTTTTATATTGAGCTCTCCATGCTTCCTTTTGTTGTTTTGGATCCCATGCCAACAAATACCCTACTGTTGCAGAATCAACCATAGCTAATTCATCTGGATCTTTAGGAAGATAAGTCATTTCTAATTGTTGGGCCGTATTCCAACCAGCTGGAGCGTATTTAAATTTACTATCAGTTGAGTAAATAAATAACATCTCTTGGGCTGGAATATAAACTAAACCTGTATTTGGACTATAGGACATTGGCTGCCAATTGTGACCCCCAAGTGGACCAGGTGTTGTTAAGGCAGGTTGAGATTCATGGTTAGTCTGCTCAATTTCTACAGGCCTTCCAGTTTCTGGATCAACATGGGATGCCCAATTAATCGGGACAAAATTATTAGCTGAGATAAACTCACCATTAACTCGATCAATCACATAAAAAAAGCCATTTTTTGGAGCCTGCATAATAACCTTTCTCAATTCGCCATTAATCTCCATGTCAGCAAGGATAATATGTTGAGTAGCTGTGTAATCCCAGCTATCTCCTGGTGTAGTCTGATAGTGCCAGACATATTCCCCGTTATCTGGATTAATAGCAACTATCGAAGAAAGATAAAGATTATCCCCGCCTCCAGGGCTTCTAACATACCGATTCCAAGGCGAGCCATTACCTGTTCCAATATAAAGAAGATTTAAATCAGGGTCATAAGCCATAGAATCCCAAACGGTTCCACCCCCGCCAATTTCCCACCATTTACCACCAGACCAAGTTTTGGCTGCTTTTGCTAATGCTTCTGATTCAAAAGGTTCATCAGGATTTCCTGGAACAGTAAAAAATCTCCATAGCATGGATCCATCTAGAACATCATAGGCAGAAATGTAACCTCTTACGCCAAATTCAGCACCACCATTGCCAATAATAATTTTTTCATCAATAATTCTTGGGGCTCCTGTAATTGTATATGGCTTTGATTTATCAATAGTTAAAACATCCCAATTAACGCTTCCAGATTCTTTATCTAATGAGATTAAACGACCATCAATTGTGGCAAAAATAACTTGATCATTCCAAACTGCAACACCTCTATTTACAACATCGCAACAAGCATTTCTTGCCCAGGCTTTATCAACCTCAGGGTCAAATGACCATATTTCTTCACCAGTCATTGCATCCAGCGCAAAAACCATACTCCAAGGAGCGGTAATAAACATCACTCCGTCAACTACAATCGGGGTTGTTTCATGGCCTCTATTTGTCCCAGTTTCAAATGTCCACAAAA
>CABXJR010000033.1 GCA_902512655.1 uncultured SAR86 cluster bacterium | reverse complement strand
TCAAGTAAATATTAAAGAAGTTAGAAAACCAGATCTTGATGCAACAATTCTTGCAGAGGGAATTGCTCAACAACTTGAGCGTAGAGTCCAATTTAGAAGAGCTATGAAGCGAGCCGTTCAAAGCGCTATGAGACAAGGCGCTAAAGGAATTAGAACCGAAGTTTCTGGCAGATTAGGTGGCGCAGAAATTGCAAGAGCTGAGTGGTACAGAGAAGGTCAAGTGCCTTTGCATACTTTAAGAGCAAATATTGATTACGGAGTAGCAGAAGCTGCAACAACATATGGGTTGATTGGGGTAAAGGTTCATGTTTATACCGGTGAAGTTTTAGGTGATCCTTTTAAAGATGAGGATCAGGGAAGTTAATTATGTTACAACCAAAACAAACAAAGTTTAGAAAGATGCATAAAGGTCGAAATAGAGGCCTTGCTCAATCAGGTAACACTATTGCATTTGGTGAGTATGCATTAAAGGCAACAACCCGCGGCAGAATTACAGCTCGTCAGATAGAATCCGCCAGAAGAGCAATGACTCGATCAATCAAACGTGGCGGTAATATATGGATTCGTATATTTCCTGATAAACCCATAACTAAAAAACCATTAGAAGTAAGAATGGGAAAAGGTAAAGGTAATGTTGAGTACTGGGTAAGCCTTGTTCAACCAGGAACAGTTTTATATGAAATGGCTGGTGTATCAGAAGAGGTTGCAAGAGAAGCCTTCAAATTAGCAGCAGCCAAGTTACCAGTCAGAACAACATTTATTAAAAAGGCACTATAAAAAAAATGTCAAAGTTAACAAGTGATCTTCAAGACCTTCGCAAGAAAGATGTCAAAGCTCTTGAAAATTTAGTCTTAGAAATAAGAGAGAACCAATTTAAAAATAGGATGAAGCATAAGACTGGTCAACTTACCGAATCTCACTTACTCACAGTTGATAGAAAAAAGATCGCTCAAATAAAAACAATTATTAATGAAAAAAAATCTGAGGAAGCATCCGCATGAATACTAATCCAAGGCAGCTGACTGGCGTGGTTATTAGCGATAAAGCCAATAAAACTATTACCGTGAAGATTGAACGTAAAGTTAAGCATCCTACATATAGCAAAATTATGAAGCGTTCTACAAAAGTTCATGCTCATGATGAAGAAAATACCGCGAAAATTGGTGATGTAGTTACAGTGCAAGAATGCAAACCATATTCAAAGTCTAAAACCTGGAAATTGCTTTCTGACAACCAAGCTTCTTTACCTAAAGCAGAGACAGAGGAGAGTCAGTCATGATTCAAATGCAATCAATACTTACCATCGCTGATAATAGCGGAGCTAGAAGTGTCATGTGTATAAAAGTTCTTGGAGGCTCAAAAAGACGCTATGCCAATATTGGCGATATTATTAAAGTTGCAATTAGGGAGGCTATCCCAACTGGAAAGGTTAAAAAAGGTCAGGTTGTAGATGCGTTAGTGGTTAGAACAAAAAAAGGTGTAAGAAGAAGAGATGGATCTTTGATTAAGTTTGATGAAAATGCAGCTGTTTTAATCGGTGGTAACAAAGCTCCAATTGGCACAAGAGTTTTTGGACCAGTAACTCGAGAGCTTAGAGATGGCAAGCACATGAAAATTTTATCACTAGCCCCGGAAGTTTTGTAATGAAAAAAAATTACGAAACAGTAACGAAATTGAGAACTGGTGACGAAGTTATTGTCATTGCTGGAAAAGATATTGGAAAAAAAGGCACTGTCCAAAAGATCTCTAAATTTAATAATAAAGCAGTAATAACAGGCATTAATATGATGAAAAAACATACTAAGCCTAATCCTCAACTAGGAGAAACAGGCGGAATAGTTGAAAAAGAGGCTGCCATTAATTTATCAAATATTGCAATTTGGAATCCTAAACTGAAGAAGGCAGATAGAATCTCTTTTCTAGTAGATGGAGAAAAGAAGTTAAGAGTGTACTCATCAGATAAAAAAGAAATTAAATCATGAATCTAAAAGAAACCTTCAATAAAGAATTGCTTCCCCAACTTCAAGAGAAATTGGGAATTGCTAATGTTATGGCTGTGCCCAAGCTTACTAAAGTAGTTATTAATATGGGTGTTGGAGAAGCTTTATCAGACAAGAAGCATCTTGAGTCTGCAGTTAACGATTTAGAATCAATAGCTGGTCAGAAAGCTTTAGTCACTAAAGCAAAAAAATCTGTTGCAAGTTTTAAATTACGTGAAGGGTGGCCAGTAGGGTGCAAAGTTACACTAAGAGGCGACAGAATGTACGACTTTATAGAGCGTTTAGTTAATGTTGCAATCCCAAGGGAAAGAGATTTTAGAGGCTTAAATCCTAAGTCATTTGATGGTCAGGGTAATTACAGCATGGGGATTAAGGAACAAATTATTTTTCCTGAAATTAACTATGACAACATCGACAAGATAAGAGGTATGGATATATGTATTAATACCTCAGCCACTAACAAAGAAGATGCTAAAGCATTATTAGAAGCATTAAATTTCCCATTTAAAAAATAAGGTAAAAATAAATGACAAGAAAATCAGTAATAGCTCGAGATGTCAAAAGACAAAAAACAGTAGAACGTTATGCAGCAAAAAGAGCTGCATTGAAGGAAGCTTTTTTAAGTCCTGAGAATTCTTACGAAGAAAAAATGGCAGCCTTTGAAAAATTACAAAAACTTCCTAGAAACGCCAGTCCGTCAAGAGTTACAAGAAGATGCTCTTTGACTGGAAGGCCTCATGCTGTGTATAGAAAATTTGGACTCAGCAGAATCAAATTACGTGAAGCTGCAATGCGTGGCGACATTCCTGGATTAGTTAAGTCAAGTTGGTAATATTATGAGTTTTCAAGACCCTACATCAGATTGTTTAACAAGAATTAGAAATGGCCTTATGCGTGGCAACAAGGTTGTTAATGCGCCTTTTTCTAAATTTAAACATGAACTAGTTTCTTTGCTTGTTAAAGAAGGCTATCTATCCTCTTGCGAGAAAGTGTCATTAGACGGCAAAGACTCATTGAGTATTTCTTTAAAATATATTAATGAGGCTCCTGTGATTAGAGAGATTAAGAGAATATCGAAGCCTAGTTTAAGAAGATACTCATCTTCTTCAGATCTTCCGAAAGTAAAGAACGGCCTGGGCATGTATGTTCTTTCGACAAATAAGGGTTTGATGAGCGATAAAGATGCTAGGTCACAGAATATTGGCGGTGAAGTTATTTGTGAGGTTTTTTAATTATGTCTAGAGTTGCCAAAAACCCAGTATCAATTCCATCAGGTGTAGAAATTACTCTGAATGAGAAAACTATCTCAGTGTCTGGATCAAAAGGTAAATCTGAGTTTACATTCCCAGTATCAGTATCAGCAACGCATGCTGATGATTTAATCGTAGTTTCTTATGATGAGTCCTCATCAGAATCAACAGCGCTTGCTGGGACCACTCGATCTTTAATCAATAACATGATTATTGGAGTTTCTGAAGGCTTCCAGAAAACATTGTTGCTTGTTGGAGTTGGATACAGAGCTAAAGCCAGTGGTAAGAAATTAGAACTTACACTAGGCTTTTCTCATCCTGTTCACTATGAACTTCCTGAGCAAGTCGATGTTGAAACACCGTCTCAAACAGAAGTTGTTCTGAAAAGTCATGACAAACAAGCATTAGGTCAAGTGGCTGCAGAAATTAGAGCATTTAGACCACCAGAGCCATATAAAGGCAAGGGTGTGAAATATGCTGATGAAAATATTAGAAGAAAAGAAGCTAAAAAGGCAGCAGGAGCATAACCGATGAATTCTAAATCAGATTCTAGAATAAGACGTGCAGCAAAAACGAGGATTAGAATTTCTCAGCAAGATAAGCCTAGGCTATCAGTTTTTAAATCTTCTCAAAATTTATATGCACAAATCTTTGATTCTACTGGTGCTAATGTTTTGGCTTCAGCCTCAACAAATGAAAAGGCGGATAAAATGACTGAAAATAATTTGAGCTCTGCTAAGGCTATTGGTCAAAAGATAGCAGAGAGGGCAATTGAAGCTGGTATCAAAAAAGTAGTTTTTGATCGATCGGGATATAAATATCATGGCCGCATAAAAGCCATTGCAGAATCAGCTCGTGAAGCTGGATTGGAGTTTTAAAAAATGAAGCAACAAAATAATAATTTGCAGCAACAAGATGCACTTGAAGAAAAGCTGGTTCAGGTAAACAGAGTTGCGAAAGTTGTCAAAGGTGGACGTATTTTTGGATTTACTGCTTTGTGTGTTGTGGGTGATGGCAAAGGAAAGGTTGGCTTCGGAAGAGGGAAAGCCAAAGAAGTCCCAATCGCGATTCAGAAAGCAATGGAGAACGCAAGAAGAAATATGGTTGATGTTAGTTTAAACGCTTCTACTCTTTGGTATCCAGTCAAGGCTAAACACGGTGCTGCAAAAGTTTATATGCAGCCAGCTGCTGAAGGAACAGGAATTATCGCTGGTGGAGCAATGAGAGCTGTATTAGAGCTTGTTGGTGTTCAAAATGTTTTAGCCAAGTGCTATGGGTCAACTAATCCAGTCAATGTTGTGAGGGCAACCATTAACGCATTACGTTCAATGGAATCCCCTGAGGAAGTTGCTCTAAGAAGAGGCAAAAAGACAGCAGAATTATCATGAGTAATAAAACAATAGATATCAAACTTATCAAAA
>CABXJR010000032.1 GCA_902512655.1 uncultured SAR86 cluster bacterium | reverse complement strand
GAGCAGATCTTTCAAGCTCAACTTTGCTAATCGAAGAGAATCTGAGCTTATCATTGATATGATTTCTTACCTTGAGATCTTCGATAAGGTTCTCTCTATAAGATTTTCCTTTGGCATACCACAAAGCATTATGCTTCTTGATAACACCAAGTCTAAAGCCGGTTGGATGAACTTTTTGACCCATTACTTCTCCTGATCCGATAATATTATTTCAATGTGGCAAGTTGGCTTAATTATTCTGTCAGCCCTTCCTCTTGCACGAGGTTTCATTCTTTTTAATCTCATGCCTTGATTAACAATGACTGATTTAACAAACAATATATCAATATCAGCCTTGTCATTATTTTCAGCATTTGCAATTGCAGATTCTAAGAGTTTTTTAATTACTGCTGATGATTTTTGCTTATGAAATGTGAGGAAATCCATTGCTGCTTGAACTGATTTGCCTCTTACTACATCGGCAACTAAGCCTGCCTTTTGAGCAGATAATCTGGTACCTTTTAAATATGCTCTTGTTTCCATTATTTTGCCTTCCTATCGCCTGAGTGCATTCTAAAAGTTCTTGTAATAGCAAATTCACCTAATTTGTGACCAACCATATCCTCATTAATATATACGGGGACATGCTGCCTGCCGTTATGAACAGATATAGTTAACCCAACCATAGCTGGGCTAATCATAGATCTTCTGGACCATGTTTTAATTGGCTTTTTACTATTTTCACTGATTGCTTTATCAACTGCCTTTTGCAGTGATAAATCAATAAATGGTCCTTTCTTAAGTGATCTAGGCATTATTTATTTCCTTTTAGCTCTTCTTCTAACAATCAGATCGTCTGTTCGCTGATTTTTTCTTGTTTTATAACCTTTGGTTGGGATACCCCAAGGTGTTGATGGGTGTCTTCCACCAGAAGTTCTTCCTTCTCCTCCTCCATGTGGATGGTCCACTGGATTCATGGCTACACCTCTTACAGTAGGCCTAACACCTCTCCATCTTTTTGCTCCAGCCTTACCAAGCGACCGTAAATTATTTTCTTGGTTAGAGACTGTTCCCAAGGTTGCTTTGCATGCTGACAAAATCTTTCTCATTTCACCAGACTGCAGTCTTAAAGTTGCGTATATACCCTCTTTCGCAACTAGTCTGGCAGATGTGCCTGCGCTTCTTGCAATCTGCGCTCCTTTTCCAGGCTTCATTTCTACGCAGTGAATTGTTGTTCCAAGGGGGATATTTGCTAATTTCATGCAGTTACCTGCCTTCATTTCAGTTTGGTCTGCTGACAGCACTGGATCTCCAACCTTAATTTTACTTGGAGCAATAATGTATCTTCTTTCACCATCAGCGTACTTAAGCAAAGCTAAGTGCGCAGACCTATTTGGATCGTACTCAATTCTCTCTACAGCAGCAGGGACGTCTAATTTATCTCTTTTAAAATCTATGACTCTGTAATGCTGCTTGTGACCACCGCCTTGATGTCTAACAGTTATTCTACCGTTATTATTTCGTCCACCATTTTTTGATTTTTTCTCTAGCAGAGCTTTGTGAGGTCGACCTTTATAAAGATCAGATTTAATTGAAATAACACCTCTTCTACCTGGGCTAGTTGGTTTTGCTTTTATGACTGCCATGTTTAACTAATGCCCTCAAATTCAATCTCAGAGCCTTCTTTCAATGAAACAAAGGCTTTCTTATAATCTGATCTTTTATAAATTCCAAATCTGTTTCTTTTTGTTTTTCCTTTTTGGGTTGATGTGGTAACACTATCAACTTTTACATCAAACAAGTCCTCAACAGCCTTCTTGATCTCTGATTTTGATGCCGATAAATCTACCTTAAATACAACCTGATTCAAGCTTCCAACAGATGTAGCTTTCTCGGTGATATATGGAGAATGGATTAATGTGAGCAATTTTTCTTTATTCATTAGACCCATGCCTCAATTAGCTTAAATGCAGCAGGAGTGACTGCCACTTTTTCAGATCTTAATAAAATTACTGGATTAATCTCTTTTACGGTCACAACATCAACATGGGGAATATTTCGAGCTGAAAGGTACAAATTTGTGTCCATTTCATCAAGGATAATAAGCACATTGTTAAGATCAAACTGCTGAAGAAAGCTATTCATTTCTTTTGTTTTCGGTGCTTCAAATTTTGGCTGCTCAATAGCTACCAAACGATTTTGCCTATGCAGTTCTGAAAATATAGAGCTTATTGCAGCCCTGTACATTTTCTTATTGATTTTTTTAGAGTAATCTCTTGGCATAGCTGCAAAAGCTACTCCACCGCCCCTCCAAATAGGACTCCTAATTGTTCCAGCTCTAGCCCTACCAGTTCCTTTTTGTCGGTATGGTTTTTTGCCGCCGCCCCTAACTTCTGATCTTGTCTTTTGTTTATGCGAGCCTTGTCTAGACCCAGCAAGATAGGTGACCACAGCTTGATGAACAAGGGTTTCATTAAACTCTTTTCCAAAAGTTGTTTCAGAAATTTGAACATCAGTTTTTTTATTATCGATATTTAGTACATCTAATTTCATCTTTGTTTCACCGCAGGGGTAATTTTTAGTGTTGAGCCATTAAAGCCTGGTACCGCACCCTTAACATAAAGAAGATTATTTTGGACATCTGCACCCATTAATTCCAGACTTTGAATAGTTTTTGTTTCATGACCCATATGGCCAGACATTTTCTTTCCTTTCCAAACTCTTCCAGGGGTCTGGCACTGACCAATTGAGCCATGAGCTCTGTGTGCCAAGGAATTACCATGAGTAGCATCTTGCATTGCAAAGTTATGTCTTTTAATTACACCGGCATACCCCTTACCTTTAGATGTACCAGTTACATCAACCATTTTTCCAACTTCAAAAATATCAGCAGTTAAATGATGGCCAATCTTAAGCTCATCAGTTTCTTCAGTTCTAAATTCAAATAATTCTCCATTAGAAATATTTTGTTTTTTGAAGAATTCTGTGGATGATTTTGTTAAATTCTTAGATGTATTCTTAGACACCACAATAGCACTGTATCCATGCTTTTCATGGGTCTTAATATCAGCAACAAAATTTGCTGCAACTGAAATAACTGTTACAGGTACGGAAGTGCCATCCTCTTGAAAAAGTCTCGACATGCCTGATTTTTTTCCAACTAAGCCAATGCTCAATTTACTCTCCTTTTATACGGGGCTTATAACCCTCTATGGCCGCTAAGCGTTAAAAAAGTAACAAATTAGCCTAAGCTAATTTGCACATCCACCCCAGATGAAAGGTCAAGCTTCATTAAAGCATCAACGGTTTTATCTGTAGGTTCTACTATATCCATAAGTCTTTTGTATGTTCTTATCTCATACTGATCTCTTGCATCTTTATCTTTATGCGGAGATGTTAAGATTGTGGTTCTTTCTTTCTTTACTGGCAAAGGAATTGGTCCTTTCACAATCGCGCCAGTCTTTTTTGCAGTTTCAACAATTAATTTTGTTGAAGCATCAATCAAACGATAGTCAAAAGCTTTTAAGCGAATTCTTATTGATTGATTGTCCAATTTATTTAATTCCTATATTTCTGCTTTATGTAAAATGTTGCGTATTCTATGTCTCTAAAGCCCTTAATGTCAACAAATTTAGGGTATTTATCAGTGTATTGTTTTAAGAAGTTTTTAACTGCTCAGCAATGTTATTTGGAACTTCAGCATATTTAAGAAATTCCATAGAAAAACTTGCTCTACCTTGAGTTGCAGACCTTAAATCTGTTGCATATCCAAACATCTCCGATAAAGGTACTTCTGACCTAACGGTTTTTCCAGTTGGAATTTCATCCATTCCCAAAATTATTCCCCTTCTTCTATTTAAATCACCCACAACATCACCCATGTGCTCTTCTGGGGTCACTACTTCTACTGCCATCATTGGCTCCAAGAGGACTGGACGTGCTTTAAGACATCCTTCTTTTAAAGCCATTGATCCGGCAATCTTAAAAGCCATTTCGCTCGAGTCAACATCATGGAAAGATCCATCATAAAGTGTTGCTCGAAGTGCAAGAAGTGGATAACCAGCAATGACACCATTTTTCATTTGCTCTTGAATACCCTTATCAACAGCTGGTATGTATTCTTTAGGGACTACACCTCCAACAATCTTATCTACAAACTCGTATTCATCATCTAACCCAAGTGGTTCTAATTTCAGCCAAACATGGCCATATTGCCCTTTACCACCACTTTGCCTAACAAATTTTCCTTCTATATCAACTGATTCTCTGATTGTTTCACGATAAGAAACCTGTGGTTTACCAATATTTGCCTCTACATCAAACTCTCTTCTCATTCTGTCAACCAGAACATCCAAATGAAGTTCGCCCATTCCTGAGATAATTGTTTGAGCAGACTCCTCATCGGTATGAACTCTAAATGATGGATCTTCTTGAGCAAGCTTGCCAAGAGCAACGCCCATCTTCTCTTGATCTGATTTTGTTTTTGGTTCTACAGCTACTGAAATTACTGGCTCAGGAAAGTCCATTCTCTCAAGCACAACCTGATCGCCTAAGTCACAAAGAGTGTCTCCAGTGGTAACATCTTTAAGCCCAATACATGCAGCAATATCACCAGCACGTATCTCCTTAATTTCATTACGATCATTTGAATGCATTTGCACCATTCGGCCAACTCTTTCTTTCTTTGTCTTTGTTGAGTTCATTACACCGTCACCAACAGAGAGCACTCCAGAATAAACTCTAATAAATGTTAGGGTCCCAA
>CABXJR010000031.1 GCA_902512655.1 uncultured SAR86 cluster bacterium | reverse complement strand
CTGCAGATGATATTGCTGCTGGTGCATCAGGCAATCCAGTCGCTGCAATGTATCCAAGGTTTTCTGCAAACAATTCGCCCTATTCATTTTTAACTGCTCAAAGTTATTTTTTTGCTGAAAAAATTTATACGCAACTACCTAATGCATACAAAAAAACTGGTCTTTTATTCTCCCACTCAAATGATTATCAAGAGCAGTGGATTGAAGATATGAAGAATTTAAATCGAGAAGATCTCTTTGAAGCAATAGATAAGAAGAAAATGAAAAAATTATATGGGTTTGAGTCCCATGGATTATTGGTTAAAAAAGGTGGCTACCTATTTCCAAAATTAATTTGCAAGGAAATGATTGCTCACCCAAACATAAAAATTTCTTACAATCATTGTTTTGAGAATTGGGTTAAAAATAAGTCTAAGATAGATATTCAATTTTTAAATCAAGAAAAAAAATCTGGTTTTGATGATTTGATTATCGCTAATGGCCCAGGTTTAGAACAACATTTATCTGGTTTAAAAATTTCAAAAGGCCAGTTGGTTGGTTTAAATGGTGACCAGCCAATTGATTTGGATCTTCCGATCAACTCAGCCGGTTATATCTTACCCAAGGTAGATGAGATAACTTGGATTGGCTCTACGCATGAAAGAGAGTTTGAAAATATTAATGTTTGCTATGAAGCTGGGCATGAGCTTATTGAGAGAACGAATATAAACTTTAATATTACTCTTACAGGTTCAGACAATATGCTTATGAAAGCTAATTTTAGAGTGGGGAGCAAGGATAGATTGCCTCTAGCAGGGAAAATTGAAGAAAATATATATGCTATTGGCGGCCTAGGTTCAAGAGGCTTTAGTTTGGGACCTATACTGGGAGAGTATGTTGCATCTCTAATTAATAGCTCTCCAAGCCCAATATCCTCTGGGATAGCTTTGGCTATTGAGCCACTTAGATTTAAAGATTAACCAGCAGATTTTCTACCAACATCTCTGCGGAAGGTATATCAGTTGGGGCATAACTAGAACCTTTTCGCCATTTGGTAAGTCCAGTCCAAAGAGTTTTGTCTGACTCTTCATCCCTTACAGATATTCTTAGAAAAAATTCTGGAACTGAATTAATTCTATCTGGCTCATAAAGATAGCTTCTGTACATTGGATATCCATAGAAACGGAATTCATCATATTTAATTTTTTCTTTTGTTGTAACACTCACATCTATTGTGATGGCAGCATCTTGAGAAAATTGATGCCCTACCCCTTCCAGATATTCCTTTGCTGCATCTCCAAGATTTTCAATTAAAATTGGGTCCATCTCAACAGGCAACAAGTCTTTATTCAATCGAATTTTAAAACTTGTTTCTTCTTCTAATTGAAAATTATCTCGACTATTTAACTCTGTAAATGGTGTAGAGGTGCACGCTGCTAAAAAGGTTATAACAGTGAAAATTAAAAAGTTTCTTTTAAGCGTCATAGTAATAGTAATCTCCCAATAATATGACTAATATAATGCATTTATTTAATTTATAAACCATGTTTGAGCTAAAAGAATCTAAAAAAATTAAATTATTAGATGTAAATGCGCAAGTTTATCAGCATTCAAAATTTAATACGCAACACATTCATCTAGATGCAGATAATAATGAAAAAGTTTTTATGGTTGCCTTTCGCACTATCCCGGAAGATTCTACAGGTGTAGCTCACATCCTAGAGCACACATCCTTATGCGGCTCTAAGAAATACCCAGTTCGAGATCCATTTTTTATGATGATTAGACGATCGCTGAATTCATTCATGAATGCATTTACATCAAGTGACTGGACTGCCTATCCCTTTGCGACTCAAAATAGCAAAGATTTTAAAAATTTATTAGATGTTTATGTTGATTCAGCTTTCTTTCCAAGATTAGATCCGCTTGATTTTTCTCAAGAAGGTCATCGACTAGAAATTGATAATGAGAATAAATTAGAAATTAAAGGAGTTGTATTTAATGAAATGAAGGGGGCGATGAGCTCCCCAACAGATCAACTGTGGCATGGAATGTCTAAATATCTTTTTGAAGAAACCACATATCATCATAATAGTGGCGGTGATCCTGAAAAAATTATTGATTTAACTCATGCTGATTTAGTTGCCTTCCATCAAAAACACTATCATCCAAGCAATGCAACTTTTTTTACTTTTGGTAATGTTTCTATAGATGAAATCCACAACCATCTAGAAGAAAATGTTTTCCAAAAATTTACGCCTGCCTCGGAACAACTCACAATCAAGCCAGCAAAAAAATTTACAAGTCCGGTGCAGGCCAGTGGTACCTACCAACCACTTCCAGGTGACGAATCAAATCATCATGTCGTTATTAGCTGGTTGCTTGGCGATAGCCATGATCCGCTGAATTTATTAGAAAAGTATTTTCTATCAAATATTTTGCTTGATAATTCTGCATCGCCTCTTAGGAAAGCTTTGGAGCTTTCGAAAATAGGAAAATCTCCCTCTCCATTCCTGGGAATTGAGCCTAGCAATAAAGAAATCGTATTTATGGCAGGCTTGGAAGGAGTCGGACAAGATAAAGCTGGTGAGGTTGAGGAATTAATTCTAACCACGCTTGAAAAACTTGTCATCGATGGTGTGCCTGAAGATTTAATCAATTCCTCTCTTCATCAATTAGAGATTGGTCAAAGAGAAGTATCCGGTGGAGGAATGCCTTATGGATTGCAATTAATGCTTGGATGTATGAATGCCTGTATACATCATGACGATCCTATTTCAATGCTAGATTTAGATGCAAACTTTACAAAACTCAAGACTTTAATATCCCAAAAAGGATACTTAGAAGAATTGATATCAACCAGCTTAATAAAGAGTCAACATAGACTTAACTATGAGTTAAAACCAGATCCAAAATTTAATGAGAACTTAGAAAATTTCTTTGCATCAACACTCAAAAGTAAAGAGGAAACTTTAACTGACAAAGATATAGGAGAAATTAATGATCTTGCCAAAGCTTTGAAAGATCGTCAGGAGGCCGTTGATGATGTCGAAATTCTACCTAAGGTTACTAAACAAGATATACCCTTAAAGCGTGACTATACCCAGATCTCCTTTCTAAAGAATAATAGATCAGTTTATGAAATTGGAACGAATGGTCTGATGTACTCTGATTTTTTATTTCCATGTAAAAATCTTACATCTCAAGAATTACTGTTCTCATCTTTATACACATTTATCCTTACTGAGGTGGGTCTTCAGGAAAGTTCCTATGAAAAAATTCAAGCCCTTCAATCAAGTATTACTGGGGGCATTAATTCTTCCTTTAAGCTTCATACAAATGGTCAGGAAGCACCTGGGAAACTTTTCCTCAGCATTTCTTCTAAATCTCTAGAAGATAATTTCGATGCAATGGAAAAACTCATATTCAACACCCTAGAAAATGCTAGGTTTGATGAGGAAAGCAGAATATTGGATTTATTTAATATTTTTATTGCTCGAAATGAGGAATCATTGAATCAAAATGGTCATATTTTAGCCATGAATTCAGCTGCTAGCAGCTTAAATACATTCTCAGCAACTGCATTTCAAATGTCTGGACTGCAAATGCTTAATCAGTCCAAAGGAGCTATTTCAAGAATGAAAGAAGTTGCTGATGCCATTGCGTTAACTAATATCTTAAAAAGCATTCATTCAAAAGTTTTGCATAATCCGTTCAAGATTTTTACAGCATGTTCTCCAGAAGCACTCAAAGATAAATCTATGGAATTTGAAAATATTCATTATGAATCTGAGCAATCTCTGACAAAACCAATAAATGAGCAAATAGGATGGATCACTGGATCACAAGTATGCTATTGCGCTGAAGCATTTCAAGGCGTACCGAGAGAGCACCCTGATGCAGCTGCCCTTTCTGTTTTGGCAACTGTCTTAAGGAATGGCTTCCTGCATACAGCAATTCGTGAAAAAGGAGGAGCATATGGAGCAGGCGCTACGAATGATACTGCAACCAATACCTTTAAATTCTTTTCTTACAGGGATCCAAAGTGCACAGATACCTTTACTGCATTTAAGGATGCTATCGAATGGTCAAAAACATCAATTACTGATCAACATCTTGAAGAAGCAATCCTAGGAGTTGTATCGTCTATTGATAAACCTCTTTCGCCTGTTGGCGAAGCAAAGAATGATTTTAATTTCAATCTAGAGGATATCTCAACCAAAGAACGACTAAAAATGAGACAACGAGTTATTAATTGCTCTATTGAAGATTTGATTAGAGTAAGTGAAAAATATCTTACCAAGGATTCTAAAAAATCTATTCTTGCTGGAGAGGCCTATAGAGAAGAGGCATCTTCACTAGGCTTAACTTTAAGGGAAGTCTAGTCCTAAAAAAAGAAAAACCTTTTTTTCTTAAGTTCTTTTGCGCATCCCCAGTATTGCTCTTGATACGTATTGGACCTTGCCTGGACTCTATCTGCAACCCCAATTAACCATTGTTTTTTTCTATAGGTTTTCTTTTTAAATCCTGTGTAACCCTCATGATATGCAAGATAAAGTGATCGAGCATCTGTCGCTGAAAACCCTTGATAAAAGCCTTTGCTTGCATACCATCCCACAAAATCAGCTGAATCACTAAAATTAGTTCTCTTAGCTCTTGAATTTCCAGTCTCATCTTTATAATCTTGCCAAGTATCCTTCAAAGCCTGAGAATAACCTACAGATGAAGATGGTCTGAGCCATGGGATGACTCCAAGTAACTTTGTTCTTTCTGGTTTAATCTTAGCTTGAAAGCTTGATTCTTGATGAATAAATGCCATTAGGACATAAGGAGGAAGTTTCCATCTTTTCTCTGACCTGATTGCTGCTTTATACCAACTTCTCTTTTCTTGAAAAATTTCACAAATATTATCCGGCCTCTCTGGAGGCGAGTTGACACATGAAGAAAGAGCCAACATAAATATGACCATAAAGCTAAAATAATTTTTTTGGATCATTTATAAAAGTATTTATATCAACAGCATGCACAATTCTAACGCCAAGAGTTTTCGCTTTATCAAGTTTTGAACCAGCATTTTCACCAGCAATCAAATAATCTGTTTTTTTGGATATCGAACTTGTAACTCTTGCACCTTCTGACATCAATAAGTTTTTCACTTCATCACGAGACATTGGAGATATTTTTCCAGTAATCGCAATCTGTAGACCAAAAAATTTCATATCCTCATCAGAGGTTTTAAAATCTGGGTTGATGATGCTTAAACATGGGAGCAAGGCTTCCAATGATGTCGTATTTTCACTGTCGCTAAAGTAATCTGTAATTTTCGCAGCTACTCTTGGTCCTATATCAGGGACTGCAATTAAATCTTCAAATGAAGATTGCTGAATAGCCTCCATGCTCCCAAAGATATTAGCTAAATTTCTTGCGGTTGTTTCGCCAACCTCCTCAATACCCAGGGAGAAAACCAACTTGTATAATTCAACTGATGCTGACTTATCAATAGATTTAATTAAGTTATCAACAGATTTCTCTCCAAATCTTTTTAACTTCTCAAGCTCAACTCGATGCTCCTTAAGAGAATAGATATCAGCAAAATCTTTTATAAATTTTTTATTAATCAAGTTAAACAATATTTCCTGGCCTAGACCATCAATGTCCATTGCTTTTCTTGAAACAAAATGAGTGAATTTACCTTGAAAAATCTCAGGACAACTGTTTCCTCCTGAGCATTTGATAAAAGGAGTATCTATATATTCTTCTAATATATTCAAGTTAGGCGACTGATTTATTTTTAAAAATTTTTGCGCTTCATGATTGCTTGAAAATTTTTTAACAGGTTTAGATTTGCTACTATCAATGACCGTCCATTCAGATTGATAATTCAGCACTATTGCCGACTGACAGCTTGGACATTTTTGTGGGGCTTCAACCGCATTTGCTCGATTTTTCTTTTTTGGAATAACCCGAACCATTTTAGGTATTACATCCCCTGCTCGTTTAATTACAGCGCCATCACCAACCCTAGGGTCTAATCTTTTAAGCTCATCAAGATTGTGAAGAGTGCAATTACTAACATTGACACCGCCTACATTAATTGTTTTAAGCTTTGCTACAGGAGTTAAAATTCCAGTTCTTCCAACTTGAAACTCTATATTTTCAATTTCTGTAGAGGCCTCTTCAGCAGGAAATTTATGTGCGATGGCCCATCTAGGTGATCTTGCTATTTCTCCAAGTTGCTTTTGTAAAGACAGCGCATTAACCTTGAATACCACTCCATCAATCTCAAATGGAATAGAATCTCTGGAAGATTCTATGTCTCGAAAGTAATTCAGGCACTCATCAATAGAGGTTGATAATTTATTTAAATTATTTATAGGTAACCCCCAAGAAGAAAAAACTGAAAATATTTCTTGCAAATCAATAAATTCTTTTCCCTGACATGATCCAATACCATGGGCAAAA
>CABXJR010000030.1 GCA_902512655.1 uncultured SAR86 cluster bacterium | reverse complement strand
CTTTTTTTGTAAGATTAAGGACTTGCTTTGTATAGCCATATTCATTGTCATACCAACAATATAAAGTAATTTGTTTTCCGTCAGCTATGGTTGCTTGAGAGTCAATTATTGTTGCGTATGGACTTGAGTAAAAGTCAGTTGATACAGCCTCTGGTGAGTTAGTGTATCCAATAATTTCTCTATATTTACTAGCAAAAGCAGATTTTTTTAAGAACTCATTCAATTCATCTCTATCAACTACTTTTTCTATGTTTAAAACCAGAACCGCTAAACTTACATTAGGTGTTGGAACCCTGATCGCATTTCCAGTTAACTTATCTTTAAGCTCAGGAATTGCTTTTGAGACGGCTTTGACAGCACCCGTAGAAGTGATAACCATGTTCAATGGCGCACTTCGACCTCTTCGATCTCCTTTATGAAAATTATCAATTAAATTTTGATCATTTGTATAAGAATGCACTGTCTCGATATGGCCATTAGATATGCCATAATGATCGCTGATTAGTTTAAGGACTGGCACTATGGCATTAGTTGTACAAGAGGCTGCTGAAATAATTTGATCTGCTTTATTTAAGGCTGAATCATTTACCCCAAAGACTATGTTTCTAATATCTCCTTTAGCAGGTGCAGTTAAGATGACTTTTGATGCGCCACTAGTTAAGTGCTGAGATAGAGTTTCTTCATCTCTCCAGATTCCAGTATTATCAATGACGATTGGAGAATTAATATTTAACTCTGAATAATTAACATCTGAGGGTGAATTTGCATATATAAATTTAACTGGATTACCATTAATGACTAATAGCTCATTCTCAAGATCAACCCTAATCGTTCCGTCAAATTTTCCATGAACAGAATCTCTTCTTAACAAACTTGCGCGTTTAATTAGGTCATTTTTACCACTTTTTCTTACAACCACTCCTTTTAGACGAAAATAGTTTCCAGGACCTGTTGTTTGAGCAAGCATTCTTGCCATTAGCCTTCCAATCCTACCAAAACCATAAAGGACAATATCTTGTGGCTGATCAGGCCTTTGGACAACTACTGTGTTAACGCTTATTTGGTCTTGTAAAAAATTATCTATTGAGTCTGGATTGTTTGGAAGATCTTCAAAAAACGAACATCGCATTGCTAACTCACCAATATCGACTTCGCAATCAGGTAAATCCATTTTGCTCAACCTTTCCAACAAAGGATATGTTTCAAGCTCACTGAGTTCATTTTCTTCAATTTGTCTAACAAACCTGTGGGCATGCATAATATCAATAGGAGACTTATTCACAAGGGATTGTCCATAAATCAAAATATGAACGCCATGACGATAAAGTCTACCTACAATAGGAACCATAAGTTCAGCCAAGCCCTCTCTCCACTTCCAATCACCAAAGTAGTCATCGATTTTTTCACGAGAACGTAAATCAGGATTTTTAGTAAGATCTGTCATTGTTTATTTTGCTTGATATTTATTAATATGATGTTGAGTATTACCAAACATGGAATCAATGGCTGTGAATCTCTTTAGATAGTGTCCAATGGACATTTCATTACTGACCCCCATTCCACCATGTAATTGAACTGCATGTTGGCCCACCAATCTTCCTGCTTTACCAACTTGAACTTTAAGTGCTGATAGGGTGTTTTTTGTCTGAGGATCGTCTGAGTCAAGTTGAAGGGTAGCCTTTATCAATAAAGATTTAGTAAGTTCAGTTTCAATGAACATATCAACCATACGATGCTGTAGAACTTGAAAGTTACTAATAGGCTGAGCAAACTGCTCTCGCTCTTTTGTGTATTGAACTGTTTTCATATATGAAGATGTCATTGCCCCCACAGCTTCTGCACTTATACACAAAATAGAAAGATCTACCATTTTATTAAACAATGACACAGCCTCATCGCCTAAAGCCAAGATTGACTCTGAATCCAGAGAAATATTTTCAAATGTTAATTCCCCACATGTTTGTCCATCCAATGTTTTGAAGCTTTGAACAGATAAACCCTTCACATCTGTATCAATAAGAACCAATGCAGAAGAATTTTCATGAGTTGCAAGGACTATAAATTGATCAGCATTACCGGCATTCAATACTAGTGATTTAGACCCATTAAGACTAAAAGCATAGCCATCCTTTGAAACTGTTGTAACGCAATCTAAAAAATTATAACCAATGTTAGGTTCGGCATATGCAACTGATACTTGGTGCTCACCTGAAATAATTTTTCTAATAACAGAACTTTTTTCAGGATGGTTTGATCCCTCTAAAATTGTGCCACTCATTACAACGGTACTTAAATAAGGCTCCACTACAAGAGCTTTACCGAATTCTTCAAATAATACGGTGAGCTCTATCGGCCCAAAATTAAAACCACCATTATCTTCTTTAAATGGAACTGCTAACCAACCAAGATCAGCAAATTGTTTCCAATTCTCATCGCTATAACCAGAGTCAGAATCTAATATTTTTTCTCTATCAATAAAATCATAGTTGGTTTCACAAAACTTAAGCACTTGCTCGCGTAGCATGTTTTGCTCATCAGAATAATTTAAATTCATTTTTAAACTCCCAAAATAGCTTTAGCAATAATATTTTTTTGAATCTCGTTACTCCCACCATAGATAGAAGTCTTTCTATAATTTAAATACTGAGCAACGGATGAGCTAGCGTAGTCTGGGCCGGCTGGCGTTCTATTTGATTCAAAGCCATCAGGACCTTCATATGGAAGAATGTATTGGCCAGCAGCTTCAACAAATAGCTCTGTTAACCTTTGTTGAATTTCAGTACCACGAATCTTTAAGATTGAAGACTCAGCACCTGGATGTCCGCCCTCTGCAATCGCCGCTAAGGTTCTTAATTCAGTAAATTCTAATGCTTCAAGATCAATTTCTAATTCAGCAATTTTTTTAGCTAAATCAACGTCATTATACTCAGAGGTTATGTTCTTCAATTTTTCAATTTGAACCTTTACCACTGGAACCCCTGCAATTCCAAATCTTTCATGGGCTAAAAGAAATTTAGCATAAGTCCAACCTTTACCCTCTTCTCCAATTAATTGATCAGCTGGTACCTTAACATCTGTAAAGAAGACTGAATTAACCTCATGATCTCCGTCAATTGTGATAATAGGTTTAACTTCTATGCCTGGTGTATTCATGTCAATCAAAAGAAAAGATATACCCTCTTGTTTTTTTTGTGTAGTTTCGGTTCTTACTAAGCAGAAAATCCAATCAGCATTTTGAGCAAGTGTTGTCCAGGTTTTTGAACCATTCACAATGTAATGATCTCCTTCTAATACAGCTTTAGTTTTAAGTGATGCTAAATCTGAACCGGAACCAGGCTCTGAATAACCTTGGCACCACCATGTATTAAACTCAAGAATGTCGGGTAAAAATCTATCTTTTTGTTCTTGGTTACCAAATGTATAGATAACAGGACCGACCATGCTTAAGCCGAATGGAAGGATTGTTGGGCATTTTGCCAAAGCAAGCTCATTTAGAAATAAATATATTTGCACTGGAGACCATCCAGTCCCACCATATTCAACAGGCCAGTTATAACCCATCCAACCTTTACTATGAATAAATTTATGAAAATCAATCATGTCCGTTTTAGTAAGGGCTGTACCCTTTTCTTGTTTTTCCCTTACATTAACGGGAAACTCTGATCCATTTAAACCAGCTCTAATTTCTTCCTGAAATTGAAGATCTTGTTCTGAAAAACTTATATCCATGTTAGTGTTCCTGTTTTTAAGAATATTCTTTAGGCGGAAATTATACTGCACGATATGTTAGAAAAACAGCATGAACCCATAGCATTTGAGCTAGCTCAATCTGTAATAACACAGAATCAAAAGATTCTGTACCTTTGTGATTCAGATAAAGAGGCGAGATTGATAAAAAATGAACTTCAGATGTTTCTTAATGATGACGAAATTGGATATTATCCTGAAAGAGAAATACTGCCATACGACAGATTTTCAACTGCAGATTCAATTATTCAAGAAAGAATTAAATTGTTAAATTCTGATAAAACAAACATCAAAATAATTATTACTAGCTGTATCAATCTATTTGAAAAATTACCATCAAAGAATTTTTATATTAGTAGAAAGAATTTTAAAATTAATGACTCATTAACCATCAAGGATTTAACAACTAGCTTAGAGGCATTAAATTACGAACGCACAGATAAGGTTAATGCAATTAATCAATTCACTGTCCGAGGAGGTGTTGTTGATTTTTATTCAGGATTTCAGCTTCGCCCCCTCAGAGTAGATTTTTTTGGAGATCAAATTGATGAAATAAGAGAATTTGATCCAAAAACACAAAATATGACGAATAAATTATCTGAGTTTAAATTATTTAGTGGCTCAGAGATTCTCTTGGATGAAGAATCAATTGGTAATTTTAAATATGCATGGAGGAATTATTTTCAAAACCATGATGAAAGACATTGTGAAATATTTCAAAGCTTAGCGTCAGGACAATATCCTGAAGGGTATGAGATCTATAACCCTCTTATTCAGGAAGGTGACTCTAATTTAATTGATTATTTTTCTGGATTTAGTCTACATAAATCTAGCCAAATAGATAAAGTATTGAAATCTTATCAGGCTTTTGTTGATGAAAGATATCTAGAAGAATCGATTGATTCCTCTAGACCCATATTAAAACCGCAGGACTATATATTCACAATTAAAGATCTCGATACATATATACAATCAGCTGATGAAATAAAAGTTTCAGATCTAAATCCAATCATTGATCACTCCGAAGAAAAAGAAATCCAATTAAAAATACTTACAGAAAAACAAGCCAATGGAGAAATAGATACCCTTTTAATAACCTCATCTGAGCAAACTAAGTTAGATAAAATTAATAAACAATACAAAACAAGTATTACGTCACTTCCATTCAGTCTTCACAATGGAATATTTTGCTGCATTCATCTGCCCGTCCGATCGTTTGTTAACAAAAACGGAAAATTTGTACATTTAAATTTGGATAGAGTAACGGGTTCAGAGGCGCTGAATACGAAATCTACCTCATCAAATCAAGATTCACTTATCAAAAATTTTGAAAACCCCTTCCATGATGATGAGCTCGTTATACATGTTGACTATGGTGTGGGTATTTATAAAGGTTTAGAGATTTTAAAAACTAATTCAAATGAAGAAGAATATATTCAAATTGAATACCTAGAAAACGAGATTTTATACGTACCAATTAGACAGGCCTATCTAGTTTCTAAATTTCAAGTATCACAAACGGATGGTGTGCGTCTTGATTCTTTGTCCTCTACAAAATGGAAAGTTAAAAAAGATAAAGCGAAAATTAAAGCCCTGGATCATGCTGCAGAGTTACTAGATATTGAATCTAGACGCTCAATAGCATCTTCCTATCAATTAATCTGCGAGGAAAGTGCTTATCAAGAATTTGATAATGATTTCCCTTATGTCTTAACAAATGATCAAGTTAATTGCATAAAAGATATTCTAAAAGATTTGGCTCTCATTAAGCCGATGAATAGGGTTATATGTGGTGATGTTGGCTTTGGTAAAACTGAAGTTGCAATGCGTGGAGCATTTGTGGCAGTTCATGCAAAGAAACAAGTAATGGTTCTTGCACCTAGTACTATCTTAGCCAAACAACATTTAGAAAGTTTTACAAAAAGATTTGTTAACTTCCCAGTAAATATTGAGCTTTTGACTAGACACACTTCATCAAAAAATAAGATAAAAATATATGATAATTTTAAACATGGGATGATCGATATCTTAATCGGCACTCATTCATTACTAAACAATGATATTTCTCTAGACAATCTTGGTCTATTGGTAATTGATGAGGAGCACCGTTTTGGGATAAAGCAAAAAGAAATAATTAAATCTAGGCAATCAACTACCCATATTTTATATATGTCTGCTACCCCAATACCAAGAACGTTAAATCTTGTATATTCAGGATTAAAAGATTTCTCTTATTTGTATACTCCGCCTCTAGAAAGACTGAGTGTAAAAACTTTTTTAAATACACAAAATCAACAAATTTTTAAAAATGCAATTGATAGAGAATTGGCCCGTGGTGGCCAAGTTTTCTTGGTCCAAAATGATATATCTAAAATGGAAGCCTTAAAAAATCAAATTACAAATTTAGTCCCTGAAGCAAATATCGATATTGCTCATGGAAAACTAAGCAAAAGAGCGATTACAAAAACGATGAATGGCTTCAATTCAAATTCAATAGATATTCTTATATGCACAACCATAGTTGAAATGGGATTAGATATTCCGAATGCAAATACAATCATCGTTATCGATGCTCATAATTTTGGTCTTTCACAATTGCATCAATTAAGAGGTCGGGTCGGAAGATCAATGCGACAAGCATACTGTTATCTACTGATACCAACTCCTGATCTAAAAAAAGCTCCCAAAGCAAAGCTTGATTCATTGGTTAAATATTCAGATCTTGGATCTGGCTATTTTATAGCTCAA
>CABXJR010000029.1 GCA_902512655.1 uncultured SAR86 cluster bacterium | reverse complement strand
ATCGTCTATGTGAGGGAGCTTGCACACTCAATGATGGATTTGGCGCTGTTAGCATCGGCAATATTGAAAAATATATTACAGATAAGGCAATTGAGATGGGCTGGAAACCAGATCTTAGCAATAGGGTCTGGACCAGTAAAAAAGTGGCGATTATCGGAGCTGGCCCTGCAGGCATCGGATGTGCAGATATCTTGATAAGAGCAGGAATAAACTGCGATGTCTTTGATAAACAGCCCGAAATTGGTGGCTTGCTAACATTTGGAATCCCTGAATTTAAGCTGGAAAAAAGTGTAGTGCGACGACGCAGAAAAATTCTTGAAGAAATGGGTATTAAGTTTTACCTCAATAAAGAAATTGGTAGAGATATTTCCTTTAAGAAACTGCATAAAAAATATGATGCGGTGTTTCTTGGTATGGGCACATATACTTCTCTTGAAGGAGGTTTTAAAGGGGAGGATTTACCTCAAGCACATAAAGCCATTGATTATCTAATCGGGAACACAAATCATCTTTTAAAATTCCCACAAAAAGAATCAGAATATATAAATTTTAAAGGCAAGAATGTCATAATTTTAGGTGGTGGTGATACTGCTATGGATTGCAACAGAACTGCGATCAGGCAAGGAGCAAAATCTGTTACTTGTTTATACAGAAGGGATGAAAAAAATATGCCTGGCTCCAGGAGAGAGGTTATTAATGCTAAAGAAGAAGGAGTTTTGTTTGAGTTTAACATTCAGCCTATCGAGATCATTGGTGATAAAAATGTGCAAGGCATAAAAACGATGCAAACTAAATTAGGTGAACCAGACCAAAATGGAAGAAGAGTGCCTGTTCCAATTCTTGGTAGCGAGAAGATTTATCCCGCTGACGAGGTGATAATCGCTTTTGGATTTAGAGCCAATCCAGCAGATTGGTTTGAAGATTTTCAAATTAAAACTGATAAGTCTGGTTTGGTGATAGCCCCAGAAAAACAAGAATTAAAATTTCAAACCTCTAATCCCAAAATCTTTTCAGGCGGAGATATGGTCAGAGGCTCTGATTTAGTTGTTACTGCAATATGGGAAGGAAGAGAAGCAGCAAAAAGTATCATACAATTCGTTTCATAAATGAAAGATTCAAAGTTTTTAAGAGCCCTCAACCTACAAGCAAATTCAAAACCTCCGGTATGGTTTATGCGACAAGCAGGGAGATATCTTCCTGAATATCAAAAAGTTAGAAAAAATTTCTCTAACTTTCTGGATATGTGCAAACAGCCAAAAATATGTGCTGAACTGGCATTACAGCCAATTGATAGATTCGGTTTAGATGCTTCTATTCTTTTCTCTGATATTTTAACAATTCCTGATGCGCTTAATCTTGGTCTTGCTTTTCACGAAGGTGGGGGGCCAAAATTTAGTAATCCGATTTCATCTCCTCAAGAAATCAAAAAATTAATGCCTTTTGATGTCAATAATCTTGGTTATGTATTTAAGGCAGTAGAAGAGACTAAAAATCTACTACCAAAAGATATACCCCTAATTGGTTTCTGTGGCAGCCCTTGGACACTCGCAGCATACTCAATTGAGGGCGGAGGCTCGAAAGATTTCAAAAAAACAAAGAACTTCATGATAAGTCATCCAGAGGAACTGCAAGAATTTTTAGAGATTCTTAGCCATGCTTGCTATGAGTATTTAAAACAGCAAGTGTTGAGCGGAGTAAATGCTCTTCAAATTTTTGATTCATGGGCAGATTTATTATCTGCAACTGAATTAGAAAGATTTTCACTAAAATATACTCGAATGCTAGCTCATCTATTAAAAAAAGATCCAATAACAGCCGATATCCCAATTATCTTATTTGAAAAATCGCCAAATAAAAAAATGGTGGATATTCTTTTTAAGGAAATAACATGTGCCAGTCTTTATTGGCAAGAAGATATTCAAAGTATTGCTAAAGACTTTGAGGGCCAATATGCCATACAGGGAAATCTTGATCCTAAAGTATTGTTGAGGTCTGATGAATTAATCTGGGCTGAGACTCAAAAAATTTGCAATATTATGAAAAAATACCCCGGATTTATATTTAACCTAGGCCATGGCATAACACCCGATATAGAACCTAGCAAAGTGCAAGTAATGATTGATGCTACAAGGCAGTAGGCTACTATAAAGTAATCCCATCAGATATAAATTTATTTTACTTTTAAGTAAAATAATGGTCATATCTATACCGATTAGTTATTATGAGATTTCTTTTTTATATTTTACAAAGGGGATATATGTTTACTAAACGTTTTTTCAATACAGTCTTTGCAACTATTCTATTCACTTGGACAAGTTTGAGCTTTGCACAAACTCTTGAAGAGGTTGTGGTTACAGCGCAAATTAGAGAGCAAAGCCTTCAAGATGTTCCTATTTCTGTATCAGCCATTGCTGGAGAAGATATAGCTGATAGAAGCCTTGATAACCTTCAATCACTCTCAGCCTCTGTTCCAAACTTTATGGTGGTTGAAACTCAAATTGATACATCTATTTCTATTCGTGGGGTTAGATCAGGAGCCAACAAAGGTTTTGAGCAATCTGTTCCGATGAACTTTGATGGGGTGACTTATCCTCGAAGTCAACTGGCAAGGACTCCACTTGTCGATTTGGAGAGAGTTGAAGTTTTAAGAGGCCCTCAACCTACCTTGTTTGGCAAAAATGCAATTGGTGGAGCCGTAAGTATTACTTCAGCAAAGCCAACCGAAGAATTTGAGGGTAAATTTTCCACGTCTCATGAATCTGAGCACGGTGAAGATCAATCGCTCTTAGTTTTATCTGGAGCTTTGTCTGACAACCTTCTTGGAAGGCTAACTGTTTCAACAAGAGAGATGGATGGCTGGATTACAAATACAAACATGAAAAGAGTTGAGCCACAGAGAGACGAAACATATATTAGAGGGCAACTTGCATGGACATCTGGTGATGTGGATTACAATTTAAAAGTTGAGACAGCTGACTTTGATTCTGTTGGTTATGCCATGGAAGCTCTTGCACCGCAAGACGGCTATGGTCTTGTTTTTGCTGGCCCTATTGCAGTTGAAACAAATGAAGACTGGGTTAGGTCAAGTGGTGAAACTTTTAGTCAAAATACAATGGATAATTTTGTCTTAACTGCTAACTATCTGATGGACGGTGGTGGAACACTTACCTCCATAACAGGCCATGTTGAATATGATTCTTATGAAGTTCTTGATGTTGACTATGTGCGTCTTGAAATACTAGATGGTACCAATCAAACTGAAAAGTATGATCAGTGGTCTCAAGAAATTCGCTATACCTCGCCTGGTGGTGAAGATGTAGATTATATTGTTGGTGCGTACTTCCAAACTGCAGATGTGGATGTAACAGATTATGTTCCATTGGGCTCTTTCCTCGCACTTGCTGGACCTCCGGTTTCTCTATTAGTTGGAACAAATTGGGATAGACTTTATGCACAATCTTCTGATATGTACTCTGTTTTTGGCCAGGCTGATATAAATCTTGAAGGTAATTGGAGGTTAACTCTTGGTGCAAGGTATTCTAATGAGGATAAAGATGGAAGCAGAAAGTTAACCATAGATGGTACTGGTACAGCATTGGCTGGTTCGCCATTATTAAATGCTTTGTGGGCTGGAGTGCTAAATGTTGGCCCTCATGACGTGGCTAGTAGTAGAAGTGAAAATTCTTTTGATCCAATGGTTCGATTAAGTTATGACTTATCTGATAACTCTCAAATGTATGTTTCATACACTGAGGGCTCTAAAGCTGGTGGTTTTGATATTCGTGGTAACTCAATCCCTGGAACTCCACTTGTTTCAAGTGCAGGTGGATGGGAATTTGAAGAAGAAAATGCTACCAACATTGAATGGGGCTATAAAATGAAATCAGATAGAGCTTCTTTTGATTTCACTTATTTCACAACTGAATATGATGATCTTCAAACCAGTGTGTTTGATGGTGTATTAGGCTTTAAAGTTGGCAATGCTTCAGCTGCAGAATTAGATGGTTTTGAAATGCAAGGTAGATATCTTATTACTGATAATCTAGAGTTCTATGCTTCTATGGCCAGCCTAGACTACAAATTTACTGATTGGAAAAATAGCCAGTGCGCATATGGTGAGGCTGCTACAAATGGAATTTATTGTGACAGATCTGGTGCCAGCGTTATTCTTGCTCCTGAAGATACAGCGAATGCTGGATTTGCATACGATGCTGTTTTATCCAATAACTGGACATTTGATGCTAATTTAAACGTTGATTATTCTTCAGAGTACTTTGTTACTACTAACCTAGATAAAAATATCAAAGAAAGCGGCTACTCAAAAGTTGGTTTGGTGCTTGGCTTAACAAGCTCAGATGGAAAATGGAGGGTATCGTTAATCGGTGATAATTTAACTGATGAAAGAATTAAAGTAGTTGGTGGAACCATTCCTCTTGCAAGAACATTTGTGAAGCTTGCCTCAGGTGGAGCACTAGATGGGACAGCTTACGATGCGATCTACGCGCGACCAAAAAATATAGCTTTAAAGTTAGATTATAATTTTTAATCTATTTAATAGATAACTCAAAAGCCTCACTTTATAGTGGGGCTTTTTTTATATCCTCTGAATTAAAATAGCTGTTCCAGCTCCTGCCGCGCCGCTGGTTGCAACAATACCCGTTGAAAGACCTTGTCTTTCAAGCTCGTCAACCAATGTTGACATCATAATAGAGCCAGTAGCTCCCATGGGATGACCAAGAGCAATACAGCCGCCATTAACGTTAAGTTTTGCATCATCTATTTTTAACTCTTTTTGACAATGAATCATGGTCGAGGCAAAAGCTTCATGTATCTCAAATAAATCTACATCGGTAACTTGTAAATTATTCTGTGAAAGTATTTTTTGCGTAGCTAGCATGCATCCTGATAAAACTAACAGAGGATCGTCATTCACTGTAGCAACTGAAATAATTTTTGCTCTAGCTTTCTGTCCATTTTCTTGAATTTCTTTATTTGAGAGTAGCGTAATGGATGCAGCATCTGCCATTGCAGGAGAATTACCAGCTGTGTGCACATGCAAGATTTCTTTTAATCTAGGAAAAAGAGTTAATTGAGCTTGATCTATCCCCTGCTCCCCAATTTTTTTAAAACTTGGATCCAATAAGGCCAAGCTTTCAATACTTGTATCTGGTCTTATGCATTCATCCTCAATACAGTTAATTGATTTGCTTTTGTTGATTACTGGGACAATGGACTTAAAGTGATTATTTTTTTGAGCATTTAAGGCATTTTGCTGAGACTTGAATGCTTGTCTGTCTACATCATCTCTAGAAATATTGAAAAGACTGGCTATCAGGTCAGCTCCGCTGCCCATTAAAAAAATCTTTGCCTGGCCAGCTATGTCTATATCATTCCAAATTGCCGCATCATCAGAAAGCATAGGCACCCTAGACATCATTTCTACTCCACCAGAAATAACATTATTCGCTTGCTGGGATTGAATTTTTAAATAGCCCAAATTTATTGCATCCAAGCTTGAAGAACAAAATCTGTTTACGGTAAGTCCTGAAATTGAATCTGGGTACCCAGAAAATAATGTTGAAGTTTTCGCAATATTGCCTGCTTGCTCACCATACTGAGTGACGCAACCTAATATCACCTCATCAATAAAATTTAAATTTAAGAAATTTTTCTTTTCAATATCCTTATATAAAAAATCCAATAATTCATATGGGTTTAGTTTGCTCAGCCCGCCCTTTTGATTGGCTCGGGCTCTAGGCGTTCTAATTGAATCAACAATGTAGACAGGATTCATAAATCTACTATTTTAATTCGCTTTTTTGCGCCCAAGTTGCATGAGTCCCTGAGCAAATCTGATGCGGCAAAGGGGTTTCGCAAACGGGACCTTGTTCAATATTCCTGGCATCAAACAGCAAGCAGGCAGAAGTGCTGTCCTGAACGTTGTTACTAATCGTTACTAAATAGCCATCATCTTCATCCGTTGAATTGGTTCTTGGTGCAAAACTCACCTCACTAATAAAAATATGCTCTGGGAAAATATATTTGCTTGAAGATTTGCTGCGATGATCATGTTTTGTTAAGCCATCAAATGTAAAGTGGCCCTTTGTGGGAATCATGCTGTAAGTATACCTATGCTCAGTGCCAGCTATATGCTGGTTAATAACACCAAATTCTATCGAGACATCATCAATGTCCTCTTCAGTGGTAACGCCTGTTTTTAAGTTAAATTTCCATCTATGTAGCCTAGGTTTTAACAGAGAGAAATCTAAAAAAGCCATCATTCGCTCTAAGCCAGGAGGCGCATCAATATAATTTTCTGGCCAAGGATGCTCTTGAAAATATCCCTCAAGAATTAACTCATCTCCATCTTCATAGGCATTATTCCAGTGCAATACGTAAGTGGGATCGGCTTCAAACCATTGAATATCCTCTGGATTTCCATATCTCGGGATAATAGCAAACCTTGATGGTAAATCATGCAATCGTGTTGCATGAATGCCTTTCTTTAACATTTCTTGATCCCAGAAAAGTGGTAAATCATTAATAATTGAGTAGTTTTTACTAAAAGCCATATCATGCGGGAGTCTTGGACCAGGTAACTCAACTGGAATAAAATGCTTTAGTGTTTGATTTTGATCTACTACTCCATAATTCAAAAAAGGTGCTTCTTTCGAATAATTAAAAAATAAGAGCTCGCCCGTTGCAAGGTCTACCTTTGGATGAGCAGACAAACCTCCGGATGGGACCCATGTTGCTTTATTTTCGGTTTCAAGAGTATGTGGGTCTAGCTTATACCCCTCCCCACATTGATAGAAGGTTGAAAGCGCTTCACCACCATGAACCACTATGTCAGTAGACGAGGAATCTTTAATTCCTCCTTGCGCTCCCCAGCCGGGCAGTGATGATGATCCAGTTCTTTCCATGAGACCAGCCCACATTGATTTCTTCATTTCTTGTTCAACTAAAAAGCCTTCAGTGCGAACAAATTTATTGACGTAGTTTGCTT
>CABXJR010000028.1 GCA_902512655.1 uncultured SAR86 cluster bacterium | reverse complement strand
AACTATTAATTCGACCACTTTTTCCTCCGTGGCCTCCAATTAAATTAATTTTAAAAAGTATTGGATTGGAAGAGGTTGAGTATTCTCTTAGTTTAGGTGCATATTTTGCAGGTTCAAAATATTGTACTTGAGAATCAAATAAACTAGAGGTAATTAATATGCTTGGATAATTAAGGTAATCGATATTATCGTATGGGGAATATTTTTTCATGTACATATACTCCTCGTAATTATTTGGATTACCCCATTCATCATATTCAAAAGTGGTTAAAGGTATAGATTCATCAGACATAGTAGTCAGCACATCAACAAATGGCACTCTAGAGATAATTCCCTTATAAAGTTCTGGTTTTAGATTAACAATTGCTCCCATCAATAGACCTCCAGCGCTTCCACCTTGAGCAAATACGTTTTTTTTATCACCATAGCCCTTATTTAAAATAGCTTCTACAGAGTCATTAAAATCATAAAATGAATTCATTTTATTAAGCATTCTTCCTTGTTCATACCATTCTTTTCCCATTTCTGCACCACCCCGAACATTGAGATATACAAAAATAAAACCCTTATTAATTAAAGGCAAGATAGATTCACTGAAGCTAGCTTCCCTATTGATTCCGTATGATCCGTAGCCATAAAATAGGATAGGGCGATTAAGACTTTTATCAGCTTTATATACTATAGTTGCAGGCACCATATTCCCATCCCTTACTTCATTAAAAGTTCTTTCAACCACATAATCATCTTCATTAAAGTTGTTAACTATTTTTTGCCAGACCTTGGAGGAAGTATTGTTAATTGCATTTGCTTTATAAATGCTAAGGGGTCTATTAGGGCTTGAGTAATAATAATGAAATTCATTATTCTCATAGTCTATATAATCAGAGGAAGCCAGTGATACAAAGTAGCTTGTATCAGGAAGGATAATATCAGTCGGTAACAATGAATCTTTTTGATATTGACTTATTGCTGGCAAACCATTTTTTCTAACTTCTAAGACAATATATGAAGAAGTAATCACAAAATCTTGAATGTAAATATTTGAATCATGAGGAATTAGCTCATTAGATTCATCTATGTTGGAAATAGATGTATTTTTGCTTTGCATAATCCTATAATTGGGGCTATTGAGGTTAGTTTGAATATAGAAAATATCGTTGGAATGGTCGATTTTATAAAGATGATCTTCTTGTCTTTGTAAAAAGGTTGTTAGCTTATCTGTATCAGAACCATCCAATGAAAGAATTCTTATTTCATTGGAATTCGTTTTTTCAATATTCAGAAGTAAAAATTTCTTTGAGGAGCTCTTTGAGATGCCTAAATTAAACTCATTATCTAACTCTTCGTAAATTAACTCATCAGAAGATTGAGATTCACCAAATATATGCTTATATAGCTTATTAGAAATTAATGTGATTGGATCTTTCTTTAGATAGTAAATACTTTTAGAATCTGCTGCCCAAACCATATTTCCTGAGGTTAGCTCCAGCTCATCTTCAATTAAATGATTAGAATTTAGATCTATGAATTTTGCAATATATTTTCTACGGCCATCATTGTCTTCTGCAAATGCAGCAAGTTTGTTTGACGGGCTTGGATTAAATCTGCTTACTTGATAATAATCTTGGGTACTAAATTTAATATTAGGATCAAGAATTAATGATTCTGTTCCTCCATCATTTTTATAGTAAATACTGAGTTGCTTATCCTTTAATGATTTAGTGAAATACTCAGTGCCAAAATTATCAAATGGAAATGATATTTCATTTTCTGGCAGGCGACTAAGAAATTCCTGCATGATCTCTTCTTCATAGCTATATTCTTGATTGTTAAACCATGAATCAACATATTTATTTTCCAATCTAAGATGCTGTAACACCTCTTCATTCTTTCTTGTATCGTCTCTGAGCCAATCGTAATTGTCTATGCGGATATCACCATGGGCAGAATAGGTTACCGGAATTTTTTTTGTAATTGGAGCTTCCATTGATTCTTGGTTTTGATTTGAACACCCTATAAAAAGTAGCGCTAGAAATAAATTTATTTTATTCATATTGACATAATATATGACGATATATTATTTTGGAATAATGAAAAAAATATTAATATTTTTATCAACCAGTTTAATAATTGCAGCGGGTTTCTTTCAGTATTCACGAAATTCAGATCCTCAAATAAATTATGAAAGGTTTAATGTTGTAAACCCTGGAGTATTAAGAACGCCAGATGAGCGCTTCAACAAGATTGTAGATTATCCTTTTAAACCAAATTATCTAACTATAGGAGATACAAGAATCCATTACTTAGATGAAGGCCCTAAAAACGGTGAAGTTATATATTTACTCCATGGGGAGCCTGCTTGGAGTTATTTATTTAGAAAAATGATTCCTACTCTTACCGAAGCAGGGTATAGAGTCATAGCGCCGGATATGGTTGGATTTGGTAAATCTGATAAATATATTTCAATTGATGATTATTCACATCAAATGCATGTAGATAAAATGACTCGATTAATTATAGAGCTTGATCTAACCAATATAACTGTGCATGTTCATGATTGGGGTGGATTAGTTGGTCTAAGAGTTATAGCAGAGGAACCTGATAGGTTCTCAAGGATTATTGCATCCAATACAAGCTTGATAGCGCCTGGAAGAGGTTTTTTTAAGGATCTAATGTCTTTTATTAGCTATCCGCTTTTTAAGTTAGGCATTTGGTTTCAGGGTCCAGCTACATGGGAAGAATTTATAGGCGGAGATGGATTTACAGGCTGGATTAGATATTCAAGATATACAGATAATATTGATGTAGGAGGAATTATGCAGACATTAGGATCTGTATCTGATGCTGAAAGGGCTGCTTATGAGGCGCCATATCCCAATGCAACATATAAAGCTGGCGCTCAAATTTTTCCATATTTAATTCCTAGCGAATTAAGAAAAAATGAAAAAGCATATAGAGAAGTTTTTGAAACATGGAAAAAACCTTTTTTAATTGCGAATAGCGATAATGACCCTGTTACGGGTAACAATCCTAGAATGGTAGAAATGTTAAAAAGAATTCCATCGGCCCAAGAGATTGTGATTAATGGGCCTGGGCATTTTATTCAAGAAGAAGCGGGTCCAGAATATGCGCAACTAATAATTGAATTCATTAATGGTAATCCTAAGGGCTTTTCAAAGGAGCAAAAAGTCATTAATAAAGACGATATTTTATAATGTTTGGTTAATGCTTAAATTGCACACATAACTACAATGTTTGTAGATATTATGATAAATTGTCACATTGATCATAAAGAATAGGGATAATAAAATGTATATAAATTTTTTCAATAAAAGCTTTATTAGCTTATTCGTTCTTTCTGTTGTGGCATCTAGCTGCGCTATACCACGGTGGACTTATGACGAAAAAGAATTAGCTGAGCGTCATTTTATAAAAGTTGACCCAACAACATTAAATTGTAAGCAGCTTAATGAAACCAGAATTCAGTTATCTACGTTAATTGATGATATTGCAGATAGACTCTTAACTGGTAAAACTAAATCTAATGCAAATATGTTTGCAGGTATAGGCACGCAAAATCCAGAAATTGGAGAAAATTTCTTCGGCTTTAAATCCTCTGAAACACCAAGAGAGTTAAATGAATATAGAGAACTTAAGCTATTTTTAGAAGAAGTAGAAGATCTACAAGTGCTAAAGTGCACTAGAACAAGCTTAGATCAGTAATCTCTTACCAATCTTAATTCATATATAAGATAATTTATAGTATCTGTTAATGGGCTAGGGTGGTATCTAGATATTATATAAATGTTAATCATGATGGTTTTACAATAGACCAAAAAGTTATTTATAAAGACGATATTTTAAAATGAGAATTCTACAATTCATCATTATCTTATCTATTTTGGCTTCTTGTTCCAATAGTGATTTTGATATAGTTATTATTAACGGGACTATAGTTGATGGCACAGGTGATGAGCCATATAAAAGTGATATAGGAATTATTAATGATCAAATTATCAAGATTGGAGACCTTTCTAAACTAAGCTCAAGACGAATCATTGATGCAAGTAATTTGATCGTATCACCAGGTTTCATAGATTCACATACTCATGCTATAAGAGGTATTTTTGATGTTCCTACCGCTGAAAGTTCCTTACTGCAAGGGGTGACAACTCTAACTGATGGAAATGATGGCACATCACCTCATCCAATTGATGAACATTACCAAAAAATAGAAAATACTAAAATTAGTCCAAATTGGGCAGTATTTGTTGGTCAAGGAACAATCAGGGAAGAGGTTATGGGTCTTGATAACAGAGATCCGACAACTGAAGAACTTTCTAAGATGGAGTTGCTCGTTCAGGAGGCTATGGAAGACGGTGCTTTGGGTATTTCGACGGGTCTTTTCTATGTTCCCGGAAGCTTTTCTTCAACAAGTGAAGTTATTGCATTATCTAAAATTGCTGCAAGCTATGGAGGTATTTATATTTCTCATATGAGGGAAGAAGCAATTGATGTGTTGAAATCAGTCAACGAAACAATAAATATCGGTATAGAAGCAAATATTCCAGTTCAAATAACACACCATAAGATTATAGGAAAAGATAATTGGGGCCTATCTACCGAAACTTTAAAGTTGGTAGACAATGCTATTAAAGATGGTATTAAGGTTAGTATTGATCAATATCCATACACAGCATCCCAAACATCTATTAGAGCCTTGATACCTCAATGGGCTCAAGCAGGCGGAAGAAAAAAGCTTCTAGCTCGAATAGATGATCCAAAGACGCGCCAACTTATAATTGATGGAGTTATTGAAAGGATATTATTTGATAGAGGTGGAGGGCATCCTAAAAATATTTTTATATCAAAAAGCTCTTGGAATACATCAATGGAAGGCAAAAACCTTGCAGAATTATGTATTGAAAGAAATCTTGAGCCAAGCCCTTATAACGCAGCAATAGTTGTATTTGAAATAATTAAGGGAGGTGGAGCTTCAGCTGTATATCATGCTATTAATTCTGATGATGTCGATAAAATCATGCAACATCCTATGACATCTGTAGCATCTGATGGTCCTATGACAATATTTGGTGTTGGATCACCGCACCCTAGAACTTATGGTACTTTTGCTCGTGTATTAGGTAGATACGTAAGAGAGCGTAAAATATTGACTCTTGAAGAGGCTATAAGAAAAATGACTGGTTTACCGGCACAGATATTATCCATTAATAGAAGAGGTTTAATTAAAGAGGGGTATTATGCAGATATCACTATCTTAGATACTGCAACTGTTATTGACAAAGCTACATTTGAAGACCCTCACCAATATGCAGAAGGAGTTTTTGCTGTATTAGTTAACGGTGTTATTGTTGTTGAAAATGGCCTTCATAATGGCAATAGGCCTGGTAGGGTATTAAAAGGTCCTGGTTACAATCTATAATATTACTTCGCATAAATATATAGTAGTTTAAATTCACCTACTAAGGTTAATTCGTCCGTAAATGTTAGTAAAACTAAGAAATTAAGAAAACCTACTAGATCAGTTAATTTTAACAAATTAGGTTCACTAGATATCTTATAAAACTTAACTAAAAAGGGGAGCTGATGCTCCCCTTATAATTCTACTAAAATTATACTATTAGTCTTTAGTCCAAACTATTGCTAATTGGAATACAAGAATAAATAGCACAAATAATGCCTGAATTGATCCACCCACAATAAGTGGTGCATCCATGTAAGCAGCCATTCTCTCACCTGATGCAGCTCCCATATCTACCAATAGGGCAACATTTGAACCTAAAATAGCGCCACCAATTTGGTTAACTTGGTGCATAAATGCTGCAACAAATAGGCAAAATACTGATGTAAATACCTTAGCTAACATATTTGAATTAGGATTACTTCTTACGTTATTACACATTCTAAAAGCAAGCCATGTCATTAGAACCATTCCAACAAAATACATTGCATTTTGAATAAACCCTACCTGCATTAAGTTTAATACTTGATATTCAGTCATTTTTAATACTCCTTTATAATTAATAACCCATATTAACAAATATCTAATTTAATTACATATTTTACTTTATCACTAAGATAGGGTAGCTATACGCATGATTACATCTAATAATATATACTACTTCGCATAATATAGATTATGTTAAATAATACATATCCATTAAAACTACTATAAATGCTTAATATACTCTTATATAGGTTAAAATAAGAATATGGCAAAAGAAGATAATTTAGAATTTGAAGGTGAAGTGATCGAAACGTTACCTAATACTACTTTTAAAGTTAAATTAGAGAACGATCATATAATTGAAGCTCACATATCTGGAAAAATGAGAAAACATTACATTAGGATCTTAACTGGCGATAAGGTAAAAGTTGAGATGACTCCATACGATCTAACAAAAGGAAGAATTACTTTTAGGGGTCGTTAAGCTTTAGATTTGGCTGTTTTTTTCTTAGCACTGAATTTTACCTCATTAGCAACTAAATCAACTTTAATTTGACCGCCCTTACTAAGCTCACCAAACAAGACCTTATCAACCAAGGGTTTCTTAATTTTATTGGTAATAAATCTCTCCATGGGTCTTGCACCCATTTCTTTGTTATAACCATTTTCGGCTATCCAGTTTAAAACTTTTTTAGAATATATTAACTCTACATTCCTGGCATCAAGCTGAGCTTGAAGCTTGGTAAGGAATTTATCTACAATTGATAGAATTACTTTAATTGGTAGATAGTTAAACTGAATAATCTCATCTAACCTGTTTCTAAATTCAGGAGAAAATAGTTTCTTCAGAGATAATAATGCATCTGATTCATTGGACTGATCACTGAAGCCAATACTTTTCTTTTCTAACAAATCAGCACCTGCATTAGTTGTCATGACCACAATAACGTTCCTAAAGTCTGCTTTTCGACCATTGTTATCTGTCAAAACCCCAGAATCCATGATTTGTAGTAATAAATTAAAGATATCTGGGTGAGCCTTTTCTATTTCATCAAGCAATAGTACACAATGCGGATTTTGCACAACCGCCTCGGTTAATAAGCCGCCTTGATCAAAGCCAACATAGCCAGGAGGAGCACCGATCAGTCTCGAAACTGTGTGCCTTTCCATGTACTCAG
>CABXJR010000027.1 GCA_902512655.1 uncultured SAR86 cluster bacterium | reverse complement strand
TTTAGAGGGTTCTGATGATGAACGCAGGCTGGCAGAGATAAGATTTCAAAAAGATAGATCTGATCTTACTGATCTAAGTAAATATTCAACCATTTGGACAGACAATGCAGACAACCAAGGTGTTGAACTAGGTTATGAGAATAATGAAATAACTAAAAAACTAGGCCCAGTTTATGGAGTTCAGTGGAGAGACTGGGGAGGTGTTGATCAGATTAAGAAACTAATTAACGATATTCAATCTAATCCAACTGGACGAAGGCATATATTGAGCGCATGGAATGTTGAAAAAATTGATTCCATGGCCCTCCCTCCGTGCCATGTTATGTCTCAATTCTATGTTTCAAAAAGGGGTAGACTTTCATGTCAAATGTATCAAAGAAGCGCAGATATGTTTTTAGGCGTGCCTTTTAATATCGCAAGCTATGCTCTGCTTCAGTCTATCTTAGCGAATATTTTAGATCTAATACCAGGTGAATTCGTCCATACATTTGGAGATGCTCACATCTATAACAATAGTATTGATCAGGTTAGAGAGCAGTTGAGAAGAGAGCCTAAAAAACTCCCGAAATTAGTTATGCCTAATCTTGATTCAATTGATGCGCTAAAAAGCTATTCTGTTGAAAACTTTGTATTAGAGGGATATGAATCTCATCCAGCGTTAAAAGCTCCAATGGCGATATGAGTTTATGATTATTTCTCATTTAGTCGCCCTATCTAATAATTTTGTAATAGGTGTAGATAATGAACTTCCTTGGAAACTGAAAAAAGATCTGCAGCACTTCAGCACATACACTCAAAACAAAGCAATCATTATGGGAAGAAAAACTTATCAATCAATTGGTATGCCTCTACCAAATAGGAAAAATATAGTTATCTCGTCTACGTTGAATGCTCAAGAAAGCTTAGAAGTCGTATCCACTCTTGAGCAAGGAATTGAAGTTGCAAGTGATTGGAACAAAGCTGCAGCAAAGAGTGAAGAAATTGTTCTAATTGGGGGCGGCTATGTCTTTGAAGATAGTATTAACATAGTAAATAAACTAATTCTGACGAGAGTAGACTGCGAAATAGATGGAGATGTATTTTATCCAAAAATAGATTTAAACAACTGGGAGAAAGTTTCAACTGAATCGTTCAAACGAGATGTTGAAAATGAATATAATTTTTCTATTGAGACTTATATAAAAAGCTAAGAACTTTTTTCTTTTGCTTGAGACCGCTGAATAAAATCTCTTCTTAGAGCAAGATTCTTCACCCTCACTGCTTCATTTTCAGCATACTTAATCCATGAATTAGCTGTCTTTTTGATACGCTTATCTTTATCCCTTGCAGCAGCTCTAAATTGTTTTTTTGCTTCTTCAAAATTTTCTATCTCAAAGTGAGCTTGCCCTAAAACTAACCGAGCTTGAGACCTGCTTTTGATTTTTGGTTTTTTTAACCCTGCTTCAATGGCTCTTATTGAGTCTTCTATTCGATCTTCAAATAAATAAAGATTGCCTAAAAGTATATAAGTATCTCCATCTTTTGACATCTTTGCTGCTTTTTCAAGAACAGGAATAGCCTTGTCAATTTCCTGTGCCATCCTCCATGAATCAGCTAAAAGTTTTAGGTTCTTTTCTGTATCTTTAACCACAGGAACTAATTCTTCTTTCTTGGTCTCTTTATTTTTGACAAGTGCTTTTTTATTTTGTCCGGCTACCAGAACTTGAGCGGCCCAATATGGATTTTTACTGATAAGGAGAAGTTGAGCTAATGCAAGATATTCACCCTCTTTATCAAGAAGATCCTTATCAAATGCAGCCTTAAGAGTGATCATATAATCTTCTTCTCTGTCCATTTGCTGATATGTGCCCCCTAATTGTAAGAAATATAGTTTTTTGGGGTAATAGTTTACTAAGATTTCATATATGCCTAATTGTTGTTCCAAAGAATAAGCAGCGCTGATAATTTTTCTATCCTTTAGTTCATTAAAGCAAGCCGCCAAAAGAACATACCAATTCTCTCTTGGGCGGTAACCCTCTTCTTCTGCAAGCCTTATAGCCTCTTCCATAGAAGACCTTGAACGAACATAGTCTTCTTTTTGAAAATATGCTGATGCGAGAAGATAATGGGACTGCGCAGTCACAGTTTCAATCTCATCCATCCATTGAAGAATAAGTCGAATTCCTTTATCCCAGTTTTCTTTGACTAAATTTAATTGCGCAAGAGTTAATAAAGAGGATGTTCTTAAAGGAATGGTTGCCTCAGGCTCTTTTAGTAGCTGCTCATATGCATACATGGCCTGATCATAATCTTCATTACTGAAGTAAATATACCCCCAATAATTCCACATAACAGACCGATCATAACTTTTTAACTCAGCCCTGTTGTTCAAAAGTTCTGTCAAAATTCTTCTGGCCTCTGTCCAATCAGGATCATCTTCTTCTTTTTCAATAAACTGACCTTTATTATCAGGGTCTGGTGCCCTGACAGTTTTTTGTCTTTCAAGCGCTTCAACCACTTTCATTATTTTTTTTGCAGTTTTTGATGTCAATACTCTTGCTTTTTTGTAGGTTTGTTTTTTTTCTGCTTTATTGTTCGAGTTGCTTTGAGCAAACGAATCAATTGATCCAAAACAAAATGCTAAAACTATGGAAAGTGAGATTATATGTCTAAGATGATTTTTCATTAATCGTCCTCGAGAATAAAAGTAAATTTATGTGGGACATCGTCAACTCTAACAGCTTTACCATCAACAATTTTAGGTTTGTATTTAAGTTTTACAGCAGCTCTTGAAGCAGCTGAATTAAATATAGAGCATGGTCTAAACACAGTGTCAGGGTTTGTTGGGTCGCCACAAGCGCCTTCCAAAGGTTTTGCATTTTCCACTGTTCCAGTTTCAGTAATTGTAAATGTAACAACTGCATAACCCATAATTCCACGTTCTTGTGCTCGTCTTGGGTATATAGGTGTAACTTTAAATAATGGTATGTATTCACCATCTCTGAAAAACGAACCACTTCCTGCAAAATTTGCTTTTGGTTTTGGTAAGCTCACATCAACGCCAGCTAGAGGAGCAAGGTCTAATTCTGGCTGGGCTATATCTTCTGGCTGTTCCTCAGGCTCATCAGGCTTATCAACATTATCAAACAATGTATCAATGTCTCTATCGGGCATTATTACATCCCCAAGCTTTCTTGAGTTATCGGTTGGGATGCTATTGTCGCCCAAATTAATTAAGGCGACCATAAGAAAAAATAAACCAAGCGTAATTAAAGCAGCAAAACCTGTTCCAGCAAGATATTTATTATAGTTAAATGCTTTTAAATATAATGCTGCAATTGGACCAAAAATCTTTGACATGGTTTGGTTAAAGGAATTAAAATTATTTGCAGCCGTATTCAATTCTTTTCTCTATTTTGGCTCAGATGCAAGTGAAATGTTATATACGCCTGCCTCTCTTGAGCCATCCATAACTTTAATGATAGTATCAGCCTCAGCTTTTTCATCCGCTTGAATTACCACGGATCCTTGAGGATTATCAGCAAGCAATTTGACTACATTAGCTTTAACTTGCCTTGCATCAATTCTTCTTCCATCCATCCAGATCTCACCTGATGCTCCAACTGCAATTAGAATTGCTGCATTCTCTTGAGTTTCAGATGTATTAGATTCTGGTCTGTTAATTTCTAAACCAGGCTCTTTAATAAAATTTGCTGTAACGATAAAGAAAATCAGCATGATGAAAACAACATCAAGCATTGGGGTCATGTTAATTTCTGCCTCTTCTTCTTGAACTGCACTTGAAATAGCGTTTCTTCTCACAATATTCTCCTATTAACTTTTAATTGTTTCTTTGATTAATCCCTCTTCTCTGTTTCTAGCTGAGTTAAGGTATATGGTAGCAAAAACTCCAGAGAGAGCGGTTGTCATACCAGCCATGGTTGGAAGTGTGGCCTTCGAAACTCCACCAGCCATTGATCTTGCATCTCCGCCCCCTGTAAATGCCATGACTTGAAAAACCTCAATCATACCTGTCACAGTACCCAGCAGGCCAAATAAAGGCGCCAAAGCTACACATGTATTTATTAACGGCAAGTATTTATTAACTTCTGTTCTTGCTTGGGAAATTAATTTTTCTTTAATTGCTCCACCTTTCCATGAAGTATGGTCAGCAACCGAATCCCATTCAGATTTTAATTCATCCATATAAACTTTATGGCCTGCATTAAAATACCAAATTCTTTCTAAGATTATTGCCCACATAAAGGCAGCAAGAATTGCGATCAGCCAAAGCACGCTACCCCCAGCAGACATAAAGTCTCTGAGAGTATTAAATGCTTCAGTGATTGCGTAAAACATTAATTAATTACTTTGAATCTGAATGTTCTGCTACTATCCCTGTGCTTTGTTCTTCGAGAACATTAATAATTCCTCTTGCTGATGAATTGGCAAAAGAGTGTAAAAGCGTTGTTGGAATAGCGACTACAAGTCCTAGAACAGTAGTAACAAGGGCCTGAGATATACCTCCGGCCATAATTTTAGGATCACCAGTACCAAATAATGTAATTTGCTGGAAGGTAACAATCATACCCGTAACCGTTCCTAATAAACCAGCCAATGGTGCGACAACTGAAATAATTTTTACAACTGGGATGCCGCGTTCAATTGCTGGTCTTTCAGCCATAATGGCTTCAGCAAGTCTTAGTTCTAAAGTTTCTATGTCTTTTTTCATATGTTCCTCACCCACGGCAAGCACTCTTCCCAATGGATTGGATTTGTCATGAGTTTTTGATTTAGCTTGCTTGGCAACAGCAACACCCATTGTATAAAGAGTAAAGAGCTTCCAAAAAGCGATCGCTATACCGAACAAACCTACGAAAATAATAATATATCCAACTTCTCGACCTTGGTTAACTCTTTCCATAAGGCTTGGATTTTGAATTAAGTTAGCAAGTAAACTCCCACCAACAGGGCCGGTTGGATCAACACCAAACTTAATGACTTCTCCAACATCAGCCTTAGAAAGTTTTTTTGCTGAACTTACATAGCGACCTTCTGGCTGCTTTCCTAGGAATGCATATTGACCCTTGCTGCCAATATATTCCAGGTACTTACCATTACAGATAGCGTTGTAAAGACCTACTCTGGTAACAACACAATTTTCTGACTCACCATCAAGATTAATAACATTTGAATTAAAAGAAACAACCTCAGAACCTGCAACCATCTCTCTTTGAAGTTCGTACCAAAGGCCCTCGAGTTCTCTGATTGTAGGAAGCTCTGTAGCACTAGACATTTTTGAAGATAAATCATTTAAAAATTTTTCTCTTTCCCTGCCATATTGAGCAGAAGTTAAAGAATCAGCAAATAAAGCACTGGCCTCACCTGCAGAACTTTGTAAATGACCAAAGAGCTCAACCAATGAGCCTAACTCTTTCTTGTATGCGGCTTCTTTAACAACTAAAATTGCATCATTTTTCTTATATTCAGCTTCAAGCTGATCTGCAATTCTTTCCTGTCTGGCTAACTCTCTCTTTTCAGCGGCTAATTTTGCAGCTTGCTTATTTTTATCAGCAAGGAAATCAGCCTCTCTTTTGGCATTGATGTCCTGTTCAGAAGTTCTGCCTTGTTCAACCAACTGCAATAAGCCTTGAATAGTCGTAGGCTCGCCCTCAGCCGCTTCTTGTGCAAAAGATAAGACAGACAAAACAAATACAAAAGATAAAATATATTTATTTAAATTTTTCATGAAGCATCTCCTCTGTAGACAACCGGCAGCATCATAATATCCATAGGCGCTAGTTTTTGAGCCATTCTAATTCCATCTCTAACTGTTACCCTGTAACTTCCAGATAATTCTTCCCAAGAGCCAGTTTCGTTATCGTAATATCCTGTTTTTCTCTCATCCTTAGACTGGAAGAACATTCCTAATCTCCCAACCCTAAGAATATTTACGACCACCTCTTGTCCGTCAAGAACAATTGTTTCATCATATGCATCAAGCTTCCTGCCATACTCCGCTTCAATATTATAAGCTTCTAAAATTTGTCGTACCTGCTCAGAAGCTGTAACTTTTGGATTGGAAAGAGAGGACCTAACAAGATCCAATCTTTGCTTTCTTTCTTCTATGTGAAATGGCGTATCAAGATTTACATATTTTTCTAAACCTTCTAGCATTCTTTTAGCCAATGGCGGAATTTGTCTTTGCATGACCACAACCTGAACTAGTTGCTCATCATACTTATCCATCAAATCAAGCTGAGCTTGAATTTGAATTCTTTTTTGTGCGTTGTAAAGCTTCAAGCCCTCAACCTGTTTTGAAACAACTTTAAACTCATTTATCAGCTTGTCTGTAGCTGATTCAGTTGCATCAATTTTTGATTGAGATTGAGCAGAAAGCTCAGTGTTATCCCTTCCAACCTCTAATACTAGTTCCATCTCTGATGCGGCTACAAATGTAGTCAGCATAGTAAGGACTACTAAGCTCTTATTTAACATTATTATCTCCCCTGGAAAATTCGTTCACTAGTCTAACAGCGTAGTGAAATTATTCAAACTTCTTTAATGATGAAATTGTACCTAATTTTGCACAAACTCGCCTAACAATGTAGGGAATATAGTATAAGTAAAATATTTCTAAATCTTCAGAACTTTTTGCTCTCTACTAAAAACATTTTAGGTATTAGCTTGGGAGTATTCTTTTTATACTCTTTGTACTCATCAAGATGGCCCCATTTCTTATGGCCTCTATACTCTAGCATCCTGACTCCACTTACATAAACAAGCAGAAGGTATGAAAAGATAGGAGAGAAAACTGCTAAATAGTTCATGCCCTCAAATGTTGATATTCCCATTAAGGTTATGCCTGCCCATAAGGTGATCTCACCAAAATAGTTCGGATGTCTGGATCTGGCCCATAAACCTTCATTTATAAAAGAATCTTTGTTCTCTGGAATTGATCGAAATGCAGTTTTTTGATTGTCAGCTATTACCTCAACTGTAAATCCAAATAAAAACATAACAAGTCCTATTATAAATACACTATTTATAACTGCCCCTGTTGAGCTTGCTATTGCAACAAAGGCAGCAGAAGAACATACAAAAACCCACATGCCCTGAATTGTCCAAGTCATAAAAAATTGAGAGAAAGAGGTCTTAATGGAGTTAAATCTATTATCTTTTCCATCTTTGGCAATTCTTAAAAATAAAAATGATCCCAGCCTTATAGCCCAAACCATAATTACAGCCCCTATTAGTAGATTCCCTGCTTGCAGGGTTGCAAAACTATCCGTTGCATACAAGGCAAATAAAATAGTCATTATGTATGTCAAACTTCCAGTTAAATCATAGAATTTCTCTGTCTTCAAAATAAAGGCTGGAATATATGCAACCCACTGAGTAACAAAAGATATTATAAATAATTGTTCAACGAGGTTGATGCCAGATACTTCTATGCTATTAAAAGAAATTGCATCAGCATAAAGCTTGGTAAAAATAAAAACTCCAGCTGCGATAGTTAAATTCGTTAAGTGCTTCATTAGCCCCTCCATCCAC
>CABXJR010000026.1 GCA_902512655.1 uncultured SAR86 cluster bacterium | reverse complement strand
ATGAGATTTGAGAGATCTGCTCTTTACGCCCATGAAAATAGTTTCAAGGTTTATGGAACTACACTTGGAATTTCTCGTTGGAAAAATATTCAGCAAATCAATGAATCAGGTTTTAGGGCTGCCCAGCGATACACAGATGTTCATTATTGGGATTTTAATTGGCGAAAAAAAGGTGGCTCCTCTCGAATGATTGAAATATCAAAGAGAGAAGAGTTCTATCAACAAGAATACTGTGGTTGTGTATACAGTTTAAGGGATACAAATAAGTGGCGCCAAGAAAATAATAAAGATCGAATTATTAGAGGCATTAAATTCTATAATTAATTTGGGAAACATACCCTTGGCAAAGTACAATACGAACCAATGAATACTCCCGGGGAAAAATTCAGACAGGCTATAGCTGATAACAATCCTTTAATGGTTGTTGGTGCAGTGAATGCTTATTGTGCAAAAATGGCTGAAAGTGCTGGCCACAAAGCGCTTTATCTTTCTGGAGCTGGAGTTGCTAATGCATCTTTTGGAATACCAGATTTAGCTATCACAACTTTAAATGATGTTGCTGAAGACTCAAGAAGAATTACTCAAGCAACAAACCTTCCTCTTTTGATTGATATTGACACTGGTTTTGGCGGGGCATTCAGTATCAGTCGAACCATCAAGGAAATGATTGCTGCAGATGTTGCAGCTGTTCATATTGAAGATCAAGTTACTCAAAAAAGATGCGGCCATAGACCAAATAAAAGTCTTGTCGATAAAATTGAAATGAGTGATCGAATCAAGGCTGCAGTTGATGGTCGGACGGATGAAAGTTTTTTTATTATGGCGAGAACTGATTCATATGCAACTGAGGGAATGGAAGGTGCAATTGATAGATGCAAGGAATACATTGAAGCTGGAGCAGATGGATTATTTTTAGAGGCGGTATCTAGTTTAGAGGATTACAAGCAATTAAAAGATGCATTACAAGTGCCCGTTCTCGCAAATATTACTGAATTTGGAAAAACACCTCTTTTTACTGCAGAAGAGCTTGCATCAGTTGGAGTTGATATAATGCTATTTCCATTATCAGCTTTTAGAGCAATGAATAAAGCTGCAGAGTCTGTATATCAAGACATTGCTGCAAATGGATCACAAGCAAATTCAGTTGATAAGATGCAGACAAGAGATGAACTGTATGAGTATTTAAACTATCATTCATTTGAGCAAAAATTAGATGAATTATTTAAAAGGAAGGAGAATAAGTAAATGGTTAAGAAGTTAGAAGGTGCTGGGCTCCGCGGTCAAGTTGCAGGCGAGACATCACTTTGTACGGTTGGGCAAGAAGAAGGCTTGGCTTACAGGGGACATAAAATTGAGACATTGGCTGAAAAAGGAACATTTGAGGAGGTTGCTTATCTTCTTCTTTATGGCAAATTGCCTAATGCATCAGAATTATCAGATTACAAATCCTTATTAATGGGTTTAAGAGATCTTCCTGATTCCTTGAAGAAAGTACTCAGGGAAATCCCTGCATCAGCTCATCCAATGGCAGTAATGGCAACAGGATGTTCAATGTTAGGAAACCTTGAGCCCGAGGGGTCAATGGATGCGCAAATGAATTCTATTAATCGAATGGTTGCAACGATGCCATCGATTGTTACTTACTGGTATAAATTTTCTCATGATGGTAAAGATATCAGTCTTGTAAATGACGAAGAGACAATGGCGGGTCATTTTTTGCATATTCTGCATGGTAAAACTCCATCAGATCTCCATAGACGAGTAATGGATGCTTCATTGATTTTGTATGCTGAGCATGAATTTAATGCTTCTACATTTACTGCTAGGGTTTGCGCTTCGACAATGTCAGATATATTTTCATGTGTTGTAGCTGCCATAGGCTCTCTAAAGGGCCCTTTACATGGAGGTGCTAATGAGGCTGCAATGGAAATGATAGAAAATTGGAAGACAAGAGATGAAGCTAAAACAAATATATTGGACATGCTTGCTAATAAAGGCAAAATCATGGGCTTTGGTCATGCGGTTTACTCTGAAAGAGACCCAAGAAATGCTGTTATAAAAGAATTTTCTAAAGAGTTATCTCAAGAATACGGAGATGATACCCTGTATCAGGTCTCAGAAGAAGTCGAGCAGGTAATGTGGGATGAAAAGAAATTATTCCCAAATGCAGACTTTTTCCATGCTTCAGCATATTTTTATTTGGGGATTCCAACAAAACTATTTACTCCAATCTTTGTGATGTCACGAGTGACAGGCTGGACTGCTCACTGCATGGAGCAAAGAGCTAATAATAGAATTATTAGACCTAGCGCAGAATATACAGGCCCCGAGACTTCTGTTTGGGTTGATATCGAAGATAGGGAGTAAATCATGCCAAATAATGTTGAGCTGAATACAAGGTCAGGTCCCGACTCTTTGCTTGTGGAAATTGCAGAGTATGTTTCAAAACAGGATATAAGCTCTCAGCTTGCACTTTCAACTGCACGAAATTGTTTAATCGATACCATTGGATGTGGTTTATTAGCATTAACTTTTCCTGCATGTACAAAAATGCTTGGTCCTATTGTTCCTGGTACCAATGTGCCTAACGGTGTCAGGGTTCCTGGGACTAATTTTTTACTTGATCCTGTGAAAGGGGCTTTTGATATAGGTTGTATTATTCGATGGCTTGATTATAACGATACTTGGCTGGCTGCTGAATGGGGACACCCTTCAGATAATTTAGGAGCTATTCTTTCAATAGCTGATTATGTTTCTCAAGAAAATGTTGCTGCTGGCAAAGACCCTTTAACAATGCGGGATGTATTGGAATGCATGATCATGGCGCACGAAATACAAGGTGTATTAGCCCTTACAAATAGCTTTAATCGGGTTGGCCTCGATCATGTTGTGCTTGTAAAAGTTGCATCAACAGCTGTGGTTACAAAGTTGCTTGGCGGGAGCACTGATCAAATTGTGGATGCTGTAAGTCAAGCATGGGTAGATGGACAAAGTCTAAGAACCTATCGTCACGCTCCTAATGCTGGTTCTAGGAAAAGTTGGGCTGCTGGCGATGCCACCAGCAGAGCGGTTAGACTGGCGCTCATTACTCTTTCTGGGGAAATGGGATATCCAAGTGTTTTATCCGCTCCAACATGGGGTTTTGAAGATGTTTCATTTAAGGGTGAAAAACTTTCTTTAAGCCAACCTTTTGGTTCATATGTTATGGAAAATGTACTCTTTAAGATTAGTTTCCCTGCTGAATTTCATGCGCAAACAGCCGTTGAAGCCGCAGTGACATTACACCCTCAAATTAAAGATAGGCTAGATAAAATTTCCAATATTGAAGTTACTACACATGAATCTGCGATAAGAATAATTTCTAAATCTGGTGAGTTAAATAATCCAGCTGATAGAGATCATTGTTTGCAATACATGATTGCAATAGGGTTAATTCATGGAGATCTTATAGCAGAACATTATGAAGATGATGTTGCCAGTGATCCAAGAGTGGATGAGCTCAGAGAAAAGATGACAATCAAAGAAGACAAAAGATATACAGATGAATATCTAGAGGCTGATAAAAGATCTATCGCAAATAAAATTCAAATATTCTTCAGTGATGGCTCTTCAACAGATGCTATCGAGGTCGAATATCCTATAGGCCATAAGCGCAGAAGAGATGAAGGAATTCCAGTTCTAGAAAATAAATTTAAGAATAATCTTGGGAAGATTTTTGAGGATGAAAAAGTGAATTCTATTTTATCAAAATGCCTTGATCAAGATCAGCTTGAGGCTATGAGCGTCTTAGATTTTCAAGAATTGTTTGCTGTTAAGGAAAACTCTTTTTAAAGACTTGTTGGTATAAACCTTAGGGCTTCTTGGCTAAACAAAAATGTCTGGTCTGCGTAATGAGCTGAAGATTTATTTCTTGATGATCCATAGTTATGCATGCCATAAATTATTTTGCCGCTGTCTTCTTCGGCAATAATAAAAAATAAACCATCACCTCCTGACATGTTTAAACTTTTAGTGTCAGAGTTTGGAGATCCATAAACCGCTCTTAGTGTATCGACCGAGCCTTGAATTGGATAGGTTCTTGATCCTCTTGAAATGGTATTAATTTCACTCCATGGATCTGTATAATTTCTTTGAATTTCTTTAAATAAACTGTCACATTCTTTTTTTGCTGCTTGATAAGATGGTGTAGGCTTACCATTCATTTCTGAAATCCATTCTTGAGCCATAAAACACATACCTAGGGCGGCATCAGTATTGTTGAAGTCAGTTTTTCCATTCCATTTTTGCAATGCCAGCTTAAGATTTTTGTCATATTCCACGATCGATTCTAGGTATTTATATTGCCGTGAATTTTTTGAGTAGGAGTTATCAAACTTGATTGCAATAAATTTATTAAGATCAATGCTCTCATCTATAGAAAGAAGCTCATTAGCAACATAAGATCTATTTGTGAGTCTTTGTTCAAAATGTACATGCTTTTTCATTGATTTTTCTTCCAAAGAATGCTCTCCCATCACCGAAAATGGATTCTGATTTGTGCTTTGAATCCAACCATTAGAAGGATTAATAAATTTGGGAAGGTCATGAACTAAGTCTTTTTCATCCCAAATATCTTTCGAGCTAGAACTGTTTATAATCTGTCTAGCTTTTGAGGCATCATGCCGATCTGGAATTCTTCCATTATAAAAATACCCAATATTCCTATCGGAATCCATTGTCACAAAATTAAAGCTTGGTATCTTCCTTTTCGCAAGTTGCTTCTCAAATTCGTATACATTACTTGTGTTGCTTATTTCATACCACCCCTCTATTTCATTGAAAGAGTTCTGGTTTATATGCCTTAGAGCAAAATATTTTCCCTGCATTTCCAGCACAGGGCCAAACTTTGAATATCTAAATTTTTGTTTTGTGCTCCATTTCAAAAAACCAAAAATTTTAAACGCTAACTTATCCTCTTCAATTTCAAAAGATTCCCATTTATTGTCAAGCAAATATTGATCTGAGTTCTCTGGGTTTATTGTTAGCTCAAATATATCCATTACATCAGGACGATTTACAGTTGCGCCCCAACCAATATTTTTATTAAACCCAACATTGATTAAAAAAGATCCAGGAAAATTACCACCATGTCCATGCCATCCAGATTCGCTTTCGATATTTAATTCATACCAACCAACTGGTCCTGATAAGGGTTGATGTGAGTTAATGAGCAGGTAGGAGGCACTCGAATTTGTTTTTTTTGAATTAATTGCTATTGCATTTGAACCAGTTGGAATTGATGTTTTATCTTCCGTGACCATTTGTGCCAAATCTCTATCTAAACCTGCAAAAAATAGATGTTGAATGTATGATCCGGCAAGCACATCTTCCTGAGTAATAGGATGAATTGAAAGATTCACTTTATCTGGATGTTGATTTGCATACATATTTACGCCATCCGCATATGCCTGAGCCATCGAAAGTATATTTTGGGAGAGTTGCTGTTTCCCAATTTTTTTTACGTTGGAATGAACTTTTAATAATCTGACTAGGTAGTCAGTATCAATGCTATTAAGACCATTATAAAGTGCATTTTCGCCTCGGTACAAAGGCATTAACTCCACAAGGTCCTCATATGCATCTTCCGCATGAACCAAACCTATCCCATATGCAACGTCTTGATCGGTCTTACCTTTAATATATGGAATTCCCCAAAAATCTCTATTAATTGAGACGTTATATTCTTTAGAGATTTCATATGAAGAATTCTTTTTAACCAAGGCGCAAGAGCTTAGGATCAAAACAATACTTAGTATGGATATGAAGAATGAAGTAGTATTTAAATATATTTTTATTTTCACGATCTTAATTGTAATAGTTTCAGATAAAAATTCTTTAGATAAGCCTTTTTTTGTAAAGTAAAATTTGATGGATAATTAAAGTTCAAATAGCTCTATTGCACTACGGATAGGCTCTATTAGGCTTTTTGGTCTATAATTCCGCGTATGTCAGGGAATACATTTGGAAAATTATTTCAAGTTACAACTTATGGGGAAAGCCATGGGAAGGCGCTTGGCTGCATTATAGATGGTTGTCCACCCCAATTAGAGCTTTCAACTGATGATATTCAATCTGAGTTGAATCGGAGAAAACCTGGCCAGTCTGATATAACAACCCAAAGAAAAGAAGATGATGTTGTAGAAATTTTGTCTGGTGTATTTGAGGGTAAGACTTTAGGAACTCCAATCAGTTTGATTATTTACAACCAAGATCAGAGATCAAAAGATTACTCGAATATCAAAGATGTCTTTCGCCCCAACCATGCTGATATTACTTATCAAGCAAAATATGGTCACCGAGACTATAGAGGCGGCGGTCGATCAAGTGCTAGAGAGACGGCCATGAGGGTAGCAGCAGGAGCTATTGCTAAAAAATATCTTAACTCGCATGGTATTCATGCTGATGGCTATGTTAGTCAAATAGGCTCTATTTCATCAGATGCTATCAATTTAAAAAATGCTAAATCTAACAAGTATTTCTTTGCCGATGATTCTAAATTAGAAGATTTAGATGCGATGTTTGCTGAATTAATTGAAGAGGGCAACTCAGTTGGAGCAAAGCTGGGCGTAAGAGTAACAAATTGTCCGATCGGTCTTGGCGAGCCTGTTTTTGACAAGTTTGATGCAGATTTAGCAAAAGCAATTATGAGCATTAATGCTGTAAAATCTGTCAGCATTGGAAATACTCATAACATTCTAGATCTTAAGGGTTCTGAGGTGAGGGATGAGATGACACAAGATGGTTTTAAGTCGAATAATGCCGGAGGGATCCTGGGTGGAATAACAAATGGAGATCTCATTGAGTTAGAGTTTATTATTAAACCAACATCTAGCATTAAATCAAAGGGTCAAACAATTAATGCCGCCGGTGATGAAGTAGAGGTTGAGGTAATCGGTAGACATGATCCATGTGTCGGCATTAGAGCGGTTCCTATAGCTGAGGCAATGGTAAATTTAGTTCTTATGGATCATTTTCTAAGAAATCAGGCTCAATGTGGAGCTATCGATCAATTTTCACCATTTAAGAAATAACATGCCTGCTACGCTATATGACAAGCTTTGGGATGAGCATCTCGTTCAAACTGACGATACTAATGAGTCATTAATTTATATTGATAGGCATTATCTGCATGAGGTAACTTCACCCCAAGCATTTGAGGGGCTTAGGCACAAAAATTTAAAACCATGGCGACTCGATGCAAACGTTGCAACTCCGGATCATAATGTGCCCACTGATCGAGGGAATTCATTTGATGTTACATCTATTATAGATGAAGTGGCAAAGATACAGGTAGTTGAGCTTGATAACAACTGTAATGATTTTGGCATACATCAATTTGATATAACCTCAAATAAACAAGGAATTGTTCATGTTATGGGTCCTGAGCTTGGGTATACACTGCCTGGAATGACTATTGTTTGTGGCGATTCTCACACTTCTACACATGGTGCATTTGGGTGTTTGGCTATGGGCATAGGAACATCTGAAGTTGAGCACGTTTTAGCAACTCAATGTTTAAAAATCACTAAGCTAAAAAATATGAAAGTCAATTTTAATGGCCACCCTCAAAGAGGAGTTACATCAAAAGATATTGTCTTGCATTTAATAAAATTAATTGGAACTGCAGGCGGTACAGGGCATGCTATTGAGTTCTCAGGTTCATATATTTCATCTGCTTCAAT
>CABXJR010000025.1 GCA_902512655.1 uncultured SAR86 cluster bacterium | reverse complement strand
TGGAACCGCATTGAATTGGCGCTATTATTTCCCCATTGATACCTCAGTCAATAGTCGGCATGCTTTTGCACCAAATTCTTCCGCACTCGATGGTAAGTATTACAGCCCTCTAGGCACGGCAGTAACTACCACCATAGCCAATGCTGACTTCCTGACTGCAGGACGACTAGAAGGCGCTGAATATTGGTTCATGACCACCGATAAGGCGGCTGCAAGCATTGATTACATTTCAACACTGGCTATGGGAGATCTGAACGTCCGATGGAACTATCTTCAATATTATACCCAGTGGACGACTGCCAACAATGCTCTTTCGAGTCCATTTATAATTGATATTCAAACCGGTACTTCTGCCATGGATTACACGTTTTCAGATGTGCAAGATTATCAGGTGTTAGTTCATGGAATTGGTACTATCACTGGTGGAGGAGCGAATGCTTTTGATTCTACCGAGCAAGCGGTAGCTCGTCAGTTTATTCAACAAGAAAACAAAGTCCTTGTTTTAGTTGGTGAAAATAGTAATTGGAGCAATCAGAATGATGAGATTGTTGCCTTTTTAGAGTCAATCATGAGTGGAAGTGATTTCAGCCATACTCATACTGGAACTATGAATGTATTTAATTTTACTTATGAAGATTTTAATTTTGTCCAAAGTAATGCATTGAATGGTACACCATCGACTTTGAATTGCGATTCAAATTTTAACACTTACTGTTATGGAAGCTGGGCTTTTTTCCCAGCCTCAATGACCGATTCCGAGTATATATCAGATGTCTTTGTTTGGCTTGATGTTAATCAACCCAGCAGTAGTACGGTTGATACTCAAATCTTGCAGTACGCCCAATCATTAGGATCTTCAACAACCTCCACCTATAACCTCTATGAAGATCAAGTCACCTTAGCCGGTGAGGTTTACACCGATGCTAACTTTGTATCCTTTACTAATAGCAACAAGCGAGTCATTGCCATGGCAGTCATCCCGATTGAAAACTTTGCTGCCAGCGGAAGCAGCAACGATTATTTTATTCCTAACTTTATCCCAAAAACGCTTTGGTCTTATGGTGATGTTGGTCATGATTATTGCCTAGGTGTAGGTAATGATGCCTCGGCATGCAATATCTATGCTAACTACTATGATTTTTCTAGCATCGCCCTTGATTTCTCTGACATGCTTGATACCTCTAGATTCTATGGGAACACCAATGAGTTGCCTGAGGGTCAATCCATGTGGTGGCAGGTACTAAATCCAAGCGGCATAGGCGTTGGCCTTTGGGCGCAAATTTCTTTGAAAGATTCCTATGACGGTGCCGAAGGCAGTACCCTTCGAGATGACCAACAGAGTCTTTTGAATGTGGTGATATCTAATGTGGATTATCGAAAAAATGATACGACAAGATACTCAGCTGGAGATACTGGCTTAGGCATGGATGGTTATCATTATTGGTCCTATCAGGGTGCAACCAATGCAGATAATGATGGTCTTGGTATTAACTATGGTACTTCTCCAATTGAGTGTGCAACCTCCAATGATAGCGGCTGCTTTTGGGGTGATAGCTTCGGTCGACCTGGCGGCGCCATGATCACATCTTCTGATCCTTACAAGTCTGGTAATATGACTTTGGGAGTTAATTACAACTCTAACAACGATACCTTCAGCACTGGCTCCTTTAATGTTTCTGCTGTAGTGCAAGACGTTAAAGCTTCCAGTGCATCATATGCAGACTATGCAAGCTTAAGTGATTTTAGGGCTTCCACTTTTTATTTATCGAGTGCCACGGGTTACAGCGGATTTTTTAGTGGCATTTTAGAATTTGATGTCAGTGGCACAGGCAACTCTCAACTGTCTTCAATTCGCTCCAGCAGCACCCTTGCAACCTTTACCTTTGATACCACCAACGATGATGTGCAAGTGGTGGCTCCGATGACTATTAGCGCAGCTCCATCTAATAACTATACTTCCAATTGGAGCACTGTTGATACCGGCTCTATGACCTTGAAGTTTGGTGATGCCACCAACGATGAAGCAAAATCAGCTTACATTTCAAGTGTAGTCTTTGGCGCTGAGATTCAAGACGATGGCGCGCAAATTGATGGCACTTCAGGTGGCTCCAATAACTTGGCCGGGGTCATGGTTTCCTATAACACCATAGATAAAGAGGATGCTGATTTGTTCCACTCAAGTGGCAATAATTCGATGCCAGGTATGAATTATGCTACTTGGGGCTTTTGGGCCATGAGTGCGGCTGACGTCTCACCTAATGCTGGGACGCAAAATGCTTCGGTGCATTTGGGGACTTGGGTTGGTGGTGAAGTGGTTGCTCAAAATGAAATTCCAACTTCAGGTTCGGCTTCGATGAGTGGGGCGGCGGTGATGAATGTGGCCTATCGTTATAATCAAACCGGCACCAATTATGATGTGCACAAATACACCACCAGTGCCGATGTGGGCGCAACCTTTAACTGGGGTGCCAGTGGTTATTCAGGCACACTAGCCTTCACCAATTTTGATGATAACAATCCCATTGTTGATAATGCAGGCTTTGCTTCCTTCTCAGTGGCGATTACCGGCACCGATAATACCTACACGGGTAATTCGACCGACAGCCTTGATAATTCTTGGTTGGGTGGTGCCTCTGTGGCTGGAGCTTTATACGGCGACTCATCGCCCGATGAGAGTGGCGGCAGGGTGAATGTGAGCTTGTATAAATCTGGGTCCACTAGCACGGCTGGAGCCAATGATTTTTATTTTGCTGAAGGGATCTATCTAGTCGATTAATTAAAGGTTGTAAAAATACTTCCTATCATTATGATGAACAGCTTATGAATAGTTTTGTAAACTTTTTTCTAAAAATAAGAAACAGTAAAATCTTTAGCGGGATAGTCATTGCTGTCATAGTGGCATCAGCTATTTACGCAGGGGTTAGCTCCTACAACATACCGCCTGAATACACTGTTTACTTAGATCTATTTGACTATGCCATCACCTTATTCTTTGTTATTGAGATACTCATTCGAATGATTTCTGAGAGATCTTTGATCAAATTCTTTAAAGATGGCTGGAATGTTTTTGATTTTCTTATTGTCACTATTTCCTTGGTACCCATCAGCAATGTTGAGAGTGTCTTTGTTGCTAGGTTGCTAAGAATTATTCGAGTGCTGCGAATCATCACCGTGGTTCCTGCTTTCCGACACATTATTGATTCTTTGGTTAAAACCATTCCAAGAGTCGGTTTTATTGCCTTGCTCATGTTTATTTTTATGTATGTCTGGGGCGCCATTGGAACCATGTTCTTTGGACCAGTAGACCCAGAGCATTGGGGCAATATAGGTTTGGCCTTGATAACCTTGGTTCAAGTTGCTACCTACGATGACTGGGCAGCCATCATGAGTAATGTGATTGAAGTCTATCCTTACGCTTGGATTTTCTTTGTCTCTTTCATCATTGTCAATGCAGTGATTCTCCTGAACATGGTCATTGGAGTTATTGTTGATGTCATGACAGGCGGCTCTGGAATAGATAACTTGCTCAGCAAAGACGATTCAGAGTCTGCTAATTAACTTTAGCCAAGCAATCAGCAAAAGTTTTTTCATCAACATTACCGCCAGATAACATTATTAAGGTTCTTGAGCCTTTAAATTTTTCTTTGTTATCAAGCAAGCAGGCCAGAGCAACAGCGCCGCTAGGTTCAAGTTTTAAATTTAAGCGATTAAAAGCAAATCGCATGGCCTCACAGACTGCTTGATCCGATGCAGACAAACCTTTAACGCCAAAATGGGTATTGATTGCGAAGGGTATTTCACCAGGAGTGGGTGTTAGCAAACCATCGCATAACCCGCCTCGGTTGGTGTCCATCGCAACTCTCTCATTTTTTTCAAAGGATAATTGATGATCATTCCATTCTTCAGGTTCAGCAGTGAAGACATTGCACCCAGGATTGATATGTTTAATAGAAATACATGAACCTGCAGTCAGACCACCACCGCCTGCGCTGATAATGGCATTATCCAGTTTGGGATTGTTGGCGTCATTAATCACCTCGTAAGCTGCGGTGCCTTGGCCATAAATTGTTTCAAGAGCATCGTAAGGGTTAATAATAACTAGGTTTTTTTCTTTCGCTATTTCTCTACTCATATTTTCTCTGCTTTCGGTACGTCGATTATAAAAAATAACTTCAGCACCTAAGTCTCTTGCATTGGCAATCTTTCTTTCAGGCGCATCTTTTGGCATCACCACTGTTGCCGGAGTATTAAATACTTTAGCTGCGTGAGCTACGCCTTGGGCATGATTACCAGAAGAGTAGGCTATCACTCCACGTTTTAATTCGTCTTTTGTAAGCCTTGAGATAGCAGAAAGAGCACCTCTAACTTTAAAAGAGCCCGTGATTTGTAAAGACTCAGGCTTGAACAGAAATCTTCCATCCAATTCTTCATTCAAATCAGGACAAGTAACCAGTTGCGTATGATGTATGTGAGGTGAAATGAGGTGATAGGTTTTTACAACCTCATCAAACCAAAGATTAGGTTCAAGTTTCATATTGCTTATTTTTTGTTAATTCTATCTTTAATTTGAAGTGGTAAATATGCAATATAAAACAATAATATGGCTAATGGAATTGTTCCAATTAAATGAAGCGGAGGATCTGGAAAATAATCCATCAAAGTGCCCTCTACAGGCCGTGCAACCAGATACCAATAATTAGCTGGCGGTCCAATTAAAAGGTTTGCAATATAAACAAAAATTAACAGCACCAGCGTTACCCCAATGACTTTACTAATGTCCATTAGAACAGGCCGTTCTTTATTGACCATTAGCACATAAAACACTACCAATAAAATTAAGCTATGGCCCCAAAAAAAAGGTGAATATTCCCCATGAGGAAACCCATACTCCAGATCCGGCGTTGCCAAAGCCATGGTTGCACCACATATTCCCCAAAAATAGGCGCAATGAAAAAGAATTTTGGGCGCATTTTGTTTGAGGAGGTACACGATCATTGCAAGCATTGAAAAATCGCACATGTGCATTGGAAATTCGCCTTTCCAAGGCAGATCAAATAGCAGGACATCATAAATGGGTTGAGTCAACATGTGTAAGATCATCATTCCGGCAAGAATTTTTCCTCCAAGAATTTGTTTGGCAGGATTTTGGTTTTCAAAGTATTTTGGGTATGCATAAATCACCGCAGCACATATCAAGAGCGTTACAAGATGCTGGGTACCAAATACTTCAAATGCCGGATAATTCATTCTACATATAATATTTTTGAACCTATGTTAGCTCAGACTTTCTGAAAAAACATCTTTCTAGAAACGTTTACGTAATTTTAGAAGTAAAGATTTACTGCTTGTATTAACAGATAGGCCGATTCTATTAGTCGTAGTTATATTTTACGCTGCAGCCGTATGCAGTGGTCGAATTTATAGCTAATGATTGATTGGCAAGTAATTGGTTTATTTGTGAGCTGACATAGTTTTTTGCTTCTTTAAACGCAGTATTAAAAAACTGCATGCCACGTCCAATATCATCAATGGCACCTTTGTATCTAAGAATTCCATTTGCATCAATCATGTACATGTGTGGTGTGGTTTTAGCTCCATACAACATACCAACCTCACCCGATTCATCGAGCAAGACATGGGTAGGGCTGGCTCCCCTGGAGTCAGTTAATTCATTGGCTTTTTCTGGGCTAACATGGCCTTGATCTCCAGGAGTTGAGGAAATAATGCTCAACCAAACAATCCCTGCATCACGTGCTATCTTTTGGACACTTTGCATGTTGTTTTCATTGTAATGTCTTGCCACATATGGGCAGTCATGGTTAGTCCATTCCAATATGACCGGACTTCCTTTTAGATCAGATAGTTGAATCGTTTTACCGTAGCTATTAATGGCTACAAAATTTGGTGCCTCGGTATTGATGGGAGGATTTTGTAATTTAATCTCAGCTGCATAAGTTAAACTTGAAAAAGTGAACGTAGCGATAAGAGTTAAAAATGCTTTCATTGCATTGATTTAATAAGTAAGTCTTCAGTCAAGACGGCTGGTAAAATTTTTGATCCAGGCATGCCAGGCTTCCAAAAAATATACAAAGGAATTCCAGTGCGTTCATACCTAGCCAATCCAATGGCTATTTCTTCATTACGATTAGTCCAATCAGCTTTAACGTAGGTAATGTTTTGGTCTATTAAATATTCTTTAACTTTATCTCTTGCAAATGCAGTTTTCTCATTGGTTTGGCAGGTAATGCACCAAGCTGCTGTAAAGTTAATCAAATAAGCTTGATCTTGAGCTTGCAAGTCAGACTCTATGGCTAAATTCCATTGTTCAGCAGAGGAATCTGCAAGCAGTCCACTGGTATTTTCAGGCAGGTTGTTAAAAATCTGCACAGCCGCAAGAAGAGTTACGAGCATCCCAAACCATTTCCATCGACCTTTGAATGTTGCAATCATCCAAATTGCAATTCCAAGAATGAGTCCAAGAAGCAGCAATAAAATTAGAGCATCCCCAGAGGTTTGCACCATAAAGACCCACATGAGCCAGAGGGCTGTGGCTATCATGGGAAAAGCAAAGAATTGTTTGAGTGTTTCCATCCAGGCTCCAGGTTTTGGAAGGGCGCTGATCCACTCAGGTTTTAAAGCTAATAATAAATACGGTCCCGCAAAACCTAAGCCGAGTGCAAGAAAGATTGGCAACGTTGCAAAGGAGGGTTGCAAAAGCGCATAGCCAATCGCTGCTCCCATAAATGGAGCAGTGCATGGAGATGCAACCACCACTGCCAAAACACCAGTAAAAAAAGAACCTGAGTAGTCATTTCTTGATTGCACGGAGGATCCAAAAGTGGTTAAGCCTGATGCAAAATTAATATTCGTTAAAAGGATAAGACCAATACCCAGCATGATGAGCGTTAAAATTCCAACCACAACAGGAGATTGCAGTTGATAGCCCCATCCGATCATAGATCCAGTTGATCTGATAATGATTAAGGCTGTAGCAATTGATAAAAATGTGGACATAACTCCACCAACAAATGACAGAGCGTGATTTCTTATTTTGCTATTGTCATCGCCCCCCATTGAGACAAAACTTAAAACTTTAAGAGAAATAACTGGAAATACACAGGGCATTAAATTTAAAATTAAACCACCAATCAAAGCAAACAATATTGCTTGCCACAAAGACATGCTGGCAGTAGATCCAAGCTGTTCTTCAATTTGAAACCCTTCACCATTGATGCTCAGAATACCTGAAAAGGAAGCCACTTCATCCTTTAAAACAGGAACGGTAATTTCGTAAGAGTTATCACCCAAGCTAACGAATTGTTGAGTTGGTGTATAAGAAAATAGATTGTCCTGTCTTGGAAAAAGGTATGCCTCTTTTATGGGTTGAGAAAACTTAAATTTAGTTTTTAAACGATTACCCTCAACAATGCTTTGGGTTTGAATTATTTTTGCTGGAAGATTTTGAACAGCTGCATCAACCAGAGCATTTGGTGTTGCAGATGATAAATCAAGCGTTAAAGAAGCTTTTTCTGGAATACAAATATCTGCACAAATTAAAAAATCAAAATCAACGCTGATTGAAGAGAGATCAGAATCAATGGCACGAAATACTTTAAATGGGAAAACAACATCACCCTCATAGCCAAATGTCATTAAAGGTGGATAGGGAATAGTTATCGGGGTAGGCCATTCTACATTCTCAACAATAAGACTCTCAGCAACATTCCACTTTGCATCAAACGGGCTCCCTGAGTCACCTGGGTTTTCCCAGTAAGTATGCCAACCTTCTTGCATCTCTAGCCGCACACCAACATAGAAAGATTCCTGCTGAGAATCTTGTAAATTTGTTATTAAACTAGCTCTTGCATGCCCTGTTTCCACTGGGTTGGACGCAGCCAAGGTGCAAAGAAAGAGGCTGCAAGCTAAGAAGATGTTTTTCATGCGTATCATGTTAAACCATTGTAATAAAAAAAGGGGGAGCATTGCCCCCCCCGATCCAAGTTGATTGAATTACTTGCTGCCTAAAATTTTAGGAGTTTTAATATCAATCGAACGCGGTTTCTGAGCGTCTGGAATTATTTTTTCCAAAGCAATGGTTAACATTCCATTAACCAAATCAGCACCATGCACTTCAACATTTTCAGCTAAAGTAAACTGTTGCTTAAACGCTCTTTGAGCTATGCCTTGATAGACAACCTCATTTGAATCGTTAAGCAATTCAGCTTTTGGGCCTTTGTGCTCAATGGTCAGAACGCCTTCAGCCAATTCAATGTTGAGATCTTCACGAGACAGACCTGCAACAGCAACATCAATAAAGATTCGATTTTCATCTCTTCTAATGTTGTATGGAGGATAGCTTGAGGATCTCTCTGTTGTTTCAGAG
>CABXJR010000024.1 GCA_902512655.1 uncultured SAR86 cluster bacterium | reverse complement strand
GGCTTGGCTTGGCAAGGAAGAAAACGTTCCTCAGGCTCAAGATGCTCTTTCCCATAGAGCATTAATGAATAAGCTTGCTGCAAACGGTGCTTGGAACCCAGGTTTAGAAAACTAAGCCCAATTACTTTGCAAGCTTTAGCTCAGCGAGTCTCATCTGCAAAGATATGCATTGATGCTAAGACCCATTCTTCAATCAATAAAGGAATTTTGGCTTACGTATGCTTTGAAAAAGATGACAATGAAGAGGTAATAGAAAAATTTATATCTAAAATCATCAATTTTTCCTTTTTTAAAGGAGATAGCAGCATAATGTCTGCAAGCTTAAAGGAGATAGGTGGAGAATTGATGATTGTTAGTCAATTTACCTTGTCTGCTGTAACAGATAAAGGCAATAAAGCTAGCTTTCATAGAGCAGCAAGTACTGAAAAAGCCAATTTTCTTTATGACTTATTAATAGAAAGACTTAATGAATGTTCAATAGATTGTCAGTCAGGTGTGTTTGGATCTGATATGGATATTCATTCAGTGAATGCTGGACCTGTGACTTTTTCGTTTAAGATATAAATTTATGACCAACCAATTAGATAGTTTTGCTGCAAAAGTAGATGCTTGGATTGAAGATAATTGTCCTAAAAGAATGAGAACGCCAATGCCTGCCTCTGAACAGGTATGGGCCTCTTCTGAGATTAAATTTCCTACTGCCGATTCTAAAATCTGGTTTGATGCAATGGTATCTAAGGGCTGGTGCACACCAGAATGGCCAGAAGAATATGGGGGCGGAGGCTTATCTTTTGAAGAAGCAAAAATTTTACGAAGCCGCTTAAAATTTTTTGGGTGCAGACCTGCTCAGATAAATTTTGGTATTTCGATGCTAGGACCTGTGATTTTAGAGTTCGGTACGGAGGCCCAAAAAAAAGAATTTTTACCAAAGATTTCTAGAGGTGAGATTTGGTGGTGTCAGGGATTTTCTGAACCAGGAGCTGGATCAGATTTAGCAAATGTCTCAACCTCGGCAGAACTTAAAGGCAATGAGTACATAATAAGCGGATCAAAAATTTGGACATCTGAAGCTAATAAAGCTGATTGGATGTATTGTTTAGTTAGAACGGCCAAAACAGAAAAGAAACAAGCAGGCATATCTTTCGTCCTATTAAATTTAAAGCAACCTAACATAGAGATTAAACCCATTAAGCTTTTGAGTGGCCAATCCCCCTTTTGCCAAGTTTTTTTTGATGATGTTGTGGCCAGTGAGTCCCATAGAATTTCTAATGAAAATGATGGCTGGAAAGTGGCAAAGAGACTCCTTGAATTTGAGAGGACCATGATGGCAGATCTTGGTAGTGAGGGAGCTGTTGATATTGAACCAATAAAAACTTATAAAAATAGCGATGCTTCAAATGCGCCCGGGCAACTTAAACTACATAAAAAAATAATTAAGCATGAAATGCGCAACCATTTAATTGATTTAACCATGGGAAGAACAGCTATTGAGTCAAAGAGCGGCTTTTCTCCTGCAGCACTTACATTGAAATATATCAGCACAGAGGAGACTCAGGCTAGATGGGAGCTTAATGTTGCCAGTCTTGGTGCTGGAGGCCTGGAAATTGTTGGAAAAAACCAAGGACCAAAACAAGAAATTGCTAAGTCCTTTTTCTATTCTAAGGCGTATACTATCGCTGGAGGAAGCTCAGAAGTTCAATTGAACATCATTGCAAAACATATCTTAGGACTCCCATCATGACAATTAAAAAAATATCAGTATTTTGTGGTGCCCATCTTGGGAAATCACCAGATTATAAAATTGCCGCTCAGCAAATTGGCAAAATGATGGCTGAGAAAGATCTGGAAGTTATATTTGGAGGCGGTAATGTTGGTTTAATGAAAGTTGTTGCTGATACAGCCATTGAGAATGGCGGAAAAGCTACCGGCATTACACTAAAGTCACTTCATGAATTTGAACTTACCAACCCTAATATTGATGAGACAATTATTACGCATTCTCTTTTTGAGCGAAAAGAAAAATTTTTAGATATGAGCGATGCTTTTATTGTTTTGCCTGGAGGTGTTGGCTCTATGGATGAACTTCTAGAGGTGATGGTAAGCAATCAACTAGGAGGCATTAATAAGCCTTTAGGCCTATTGAACATCAACGGTTACTACGATGGTTTTCTTAGTTGGTTACAGCATTCTGTTGACGAGGAGTTTGTTTCTCTTGAAAATCAAAACCAAGTTCTTGTTAACGATAACCCAGAAGTATTACTGGAAATGATTTTATCGGCTCAAATGCCCTCTTCAGATACTTGGATAGAAAGGCTTAATGTAGATTTTCCAAAAGACTAGCTTTTTGGGTCTCGAGATACTAAAAGACCTATCTCAAAAAGCACCCACATAGGTATGGCTAAGAATAATTGAGAGAAAATATCTGGAGGAGTTAAAAACATTCCAACAACAAAAAAACCAATAATTACATATGGCCTCATAACCTTGATGCGATCTTTGGATACCAATCCAGTAGTAATAACTAGAAATGTTGCTATGGGAACTTCAAAAGCGAAACCAAAAGCAAAAAAAAGTTTTAATACAAAATCTAAGTATTTATTTATGTCTGTCATTACCTGTATAGAGTCTGGGGCAGAGGATATAAAAAAGTTAAGGATGATGGGACTTACAACAAAATAAGCAAATAAAATACCTGTATAGAAAAGAGCTATTGAAGAGAGAATCAAAGGGCCTACAAAAGCTTTTTCTTTTTTATATAGACCAGGAGAAACAAACCCCCAAAGCTCTAGAAAAAAATAAGGCACAGATATGATCAAGGCCGAATAAATTGTAACCCTCAATGGCGCGAGAAAGGGAGAGGCTACTTCTGTTGCAATCATGCTGCTACCAGAGGGCATCAACTCCATTAATGGTGCCGAGATAAAAGCATAAATGTAGTTAGTGAATGGTAAAAAGCATATAAGAATCAAACCTGCAAATAAGAACATTCTAATTATTCTTGAGCGCAATTCTTTTAAGTGCCCTATGAATGTCATGTCATTCGGATCGTTCATCTTTTTCCTTTTCCAGCTCTTCCATCTTTAGCTCATTGAAAATATCCTGCTTTAGGTCTTCGGCACCAATATCTCTCTCTATAGAGGATCTAAATTCAAAAAACTTGTTTTGGAATCTGGTGAAGGTTTTCATTATAGATTTTATGAATCCTGGCAGTTTATCTGGACCGATAACTATTATCCCGACAAGCAGGATAATTAGAATTTCAAGAAATCCAATCTGTAACAATTTTTATTGATCGTCTGATTTAGACTCAGAATCTTTGACTGAGTTTTCATCTTTTATAGCTTTTTTAAATCCTTTAAGGCCCTCTCCTAGGTCTGAGCCCATGGTTCTAATTTTCTTGCCACCAAATAAAATTAATATCACAACCAATATAATTAATATTTGCCAAAAACTTATTCCGCCTATTCCCATAATTAACTCCTGATCCTCATGCCAATATTGTTCCTATAAGAATCATAATAATACCTATAAGTGTAAGTATAGTTAGATTTTGCCATTTTCGCTGATTTTGCAGACTAGCTTTAAGACTTTTAATGAGATCGGTATTTTTTTTCCCATCATTTGCTATAAATTTTATGTTATCAAGCAAGTTAAAAATTTCACCCGGCAAAGAAGAAGCCTTATCTAAAATTTCGTAATGATTTTTCTCTAGAAACTCTTTCAGTCTTAGGGGGCTAAATTGCTTATCAATCCATTGATCAAGGTAAGGTTCAGCAAGGCCCCAGAAATCTAGATCAGCATATATCTCTCTTCCCATACCCTCAATATGGATAAGTGTTTTTTGTAAAAGTATCAGAGAGGGTTGAACAGACAAACCAAATTGCCTTGTTGAATTAAACAAATAAAGCAATAAATTTCCAAATTCAATCTCTGATAGCGGCTTTTCAAAAATGGGCTCGCAGGTTGCTCTTAATGTTTGTTCCAATTCCGCTTTGTTAGTTTGACTAGATACCCATCCAGCGTTTATGAATAACTCAGATAGTTTGTAGTAATCTTGTTTTAATGTTGCTTGCAACATTCTTGCTAAATTGTACTGATCCTCTCTGCTAAGAGACCCAACTATGGCGCAATCAATTGCTATATAACTTGGCCGATTAACATTAACTTTGCTAACAAAAATATTTCCAGGATGCATATCAGCATGGAAAAAATTATCTCTAAAAACTTGATCTAAAAATATCTTTACTCCATTTTCTGCAAGAATTTTTCGATCAATGCCAAACTCATCCATTAAATGGATATCTGTACATGCTATTCCGTCAATTTCTTCTAGTGTTAAAACATTTACTGTGGTTTGATCCCAAAACACCTTTGGAATAAATAATAAATCTGAACCAGCAAAGTTTTTCTTAGTAACAGTAGTATTCGCTGCCTCAACCTTTAAATCCAGCTCTTTAAAAATTGTTTTTTCATAATCGTTAATAACATCTTTAAGTTTTAGCCTGTTACTTTCTTTGTAGAATAAGTTGATTAAAAAGCCTCCAGCTTTCATTATCCTCACATTCCTTTTAACTTGCTTATGAATCCCAGGTCTTAAAACTTTAATCACAACTCTCTCAGATGTGCTTTTTAGCTTTGCTCTATGAACTTGAGCCAATGATGCAGCCGCTAATGGGGTATCCTCGAAATCCTCAAAAACATCATTAATTTCAATTTTTAGACTTTTTTTAATTATTTCTTTAGCTTGTTTGGTTGAAAATGGACTGCATTGATCAGTCAAACCTTTTAAGTGAGAGGCTATTTCAATAGAGATAGCGTCTGTTCTTGTGGATAGCAATTGGCCAAATTTTATAAACATAGGGCCCAAGCTTTCTAAAAAATTTCTAATTCTTAAGCCATGAGGAATTTTTTGATTAATTTTAAAAAAAGGATTTAATAGCCCTATCGCTTTGATTGCAGCAGAGCTGCTGTTGTCAGTGGGTATATTTACAATGCCATACCTAAATGCTTGAAACAAAATTTTAAAGCAATCTAGAATTGAAAGAAGAATATTCATTAATTTATTAAAACATGCTCAAGTCTATCAAGCCTTATCGAGATATCTCTAAAAGACTTAAGCGCCTTATTCGTTTCATTTTCTTCTGCTGAATATTTCTCTCTTTTTAATTCAGTAGAAATTAATTTTCTTAATATCAATGCTGGGATATCTCCGAAATATTTGTAGATTAAAAGCTCTAAATCAATATCAATATTTGTTAAAATTCCTAATAGAATTAATGCGCTTTCTACATCCCCTGAAATAGATTTTGTTGGAACCTGTATATTAATTAATGCATTTAACGCTGTAAAAATATTCAGTCGCAGGGAAAAGTTTGGATTTGGATGCTCAAAGAAATTAATGCTTTGATTGCAATGATTCAAGGTAATAGAGAACTTCGAAATAGAATCTACTTCAATATTAAATTCAAGGGGATAAAGATTCTTAACTTTAATCAAAAACCCGGGAGACAAAGATTCTATTTCTTGTAAAAATTTATTTAATGCTATGCTCATGTTTATTTCGCTCGATGAATTGCAACAACACCGTTCACAAGATTGTAGAACTTACATTCATTGAAGCCTGAATCAAGAACCATACCCCTTAATGTTTCTTGATCAGGATGCATTCTTATAGACTCAGCTAGGTATTGATAGCTATCAGAATCATTGGCTAGAAGGCTGCCTAATTTAGGTATGATGTTAAATGAGTACCAATCATAAACCTTAGAAAAAAAAGAATTTGAAGGCTTGGAAAATTCTAAAATTAATAAGACCCCATCTGGTTTTAACACCCTTTTCATTTCTTTAAGCCCTTTTTGCTTATCGGTAAAATTGCGCAGCCCAAACCCAACAGTAACCAGATCAAAAGTTTTATCTTGATAGGGAAGACTTTCCCCAGAGGCCAAAGCAAAATTGCAATTGTTAAAGAAGTTTTCGTTAATTGCACGATCTTTACCTAGAGCAAGCATTGATTCATTGATATCTGTTACATGGATTGATACAGATTTAAATTTTTTGTTAATTAATTTTGGAATATCAGCTGTGCCGCTTGCAATATCAAGAGCCACCGAGCCTTCACTTAACTCAGAGAGTTCAATTAATATTTTTTTCCAAAGCCTATGCATGCCAAATGACATGGCATCATTCATTAAATCATATTCCTCAGCAACAGAATGAAAGACCCCGCCAACATGATCAGCTTTTTTATTAACATCGACTTCTTTAAAGCCAAAATGTGTCTTCTCATTCACCTGCTTTTCTCTTGATTGCTTAAAAAGATAAAATTATTGTATCTACTTTCTTTAATATCGCCATTTTTCAATGCAGCTATAACTGTACACCCCTCATCAAGTTGATGAGAACAATTTGGAAAAACGCACTTTAAAGAATGATTCATAATCTCTGGAAATCCCGATATGATTTCTTTTGGTTTTAAATGATCAATGTCGATGTCTCTAACTCCCGGAGAATCAATGATCTGCATTTCATCGATATTATAGAGAGTGGATACCGAGGTGGTATGAACACCTTGGTTATTAGAAAGGGCTTTCGATAATATTTTTTTACCGGTAATGGCTGAGGTTAAAGTCGATTTTCCAGAGCCAGAGTTACCAACAAATATCGTGGTCTTTTTTAAAAGATATTTTTTTAATTCATCAATATTTGTAAAATATTTTGCAGAAATTTGGAAAGTTTTTATTTCAATATCCTCATAGACTTTTTGAATTTCTTTAAATTCATCAATTTGTAATAGATCTATTTTATTAAAAATTATAAAAGGCTCTATCGAAGCATTAGCTGAGATTGTTATCCATTTATCGATAAACTCAAGATTGGTTTTGGGATTTTTAGTTACCAAAATACCAATATGTGAGATATTTGCAGCTATTGGTTTTTTTACTTTTTCCTTTGACTTATATAGAGTCGTGACTCTATCCAAAAGCTTTGTGACTAGTCCTTCAAAGCCATCAGTTATCTCTATTTCAACTAGATCGCCTACTACAAGATTAATTCTTCCTTTAATTTTACATTTAAATTCTTTGCCCCTTGATGCCACGCAACAGGAGTTTGAGTAGAACTCAACTATTTGACCAGTTTGAACTTTTATCATCTTGGGCTCAAAATACACTATAGTTAAAATTTAACAAGATATATGTCTACTCAAAAATCAAATCAAAACCTAATCTGGATTGATCTTGAGATGACTGGATTAGATCCAGACAAAGAGAGAATTATAGAAATTGCTACCATCATTACAGATAGTAATCTTATCATTGTTGCAGAAGGTCCAAATTTGGTTATCAATCAACCCAAAGAACTTATTGAAAATATGGATGAATGGAATACTAAGCAGCATGGAAACTCAGGCCTAATTAAATCAGTTCATGAAAGCAGTATTTCTGAACAGGCCGCAGAGATAGAAACTTTAGAGTTTATTTCAAAATATGTAGGAAACAAGAAGTCCCCAATGTGCGGAAATACGGTGTCTCATGATAGAAGGTTCTTGGCAAAATATATGCCCGGTTTAGAATCATATTTTCATTACAGGCATGTTGATGTTTCTTCAGTCAAAGAGTTAATTTCAAGGTGGATGAATGATGCTCAAACATACGAAAAAAAGGGTTCTCATAGAGCCAAAGATGATATTAAAGAATCCATAAATGAATTAAAGCTTTATAAGCAAATGCTGTTTGATTGAGTTAGGCTTTAATTTCCTCTAATCCAAGTTCTTCTTGAAGGAGCACAAAAGACTGAGATGAGCCAATCTCAGGATTAATTCTTTCTATCTCTTTGATAAAATTAAACGAGGCTATGATCTTAGTTTTCCTACAATCTAGGGATAAATATCCTCTATTGGAGGGATCCATCCATTGAAGCTCTTTATTAATTTTTACAATGCTATTAACAAACTTAGCTTTATCTAAACTTAATATATCTGTAATTCCAGGAGAAGTTACAGACGGAGCTCCGAGCTCGACACCAACTTTCTTGCCAGATAGATCTTCAAGCTCAGAAACCCAACTATTGTGAGTATCTCCAGCAAGACTAATGAATTTTTTATTAGCACCATTCATCAATTTATAAAGTTTGTTCCTTTCTGCGGGATATCCATCCCAGGCATCAAGGTTTGAAGGAATGCCCAACCCTAGAAATTTTAAATAAGGCTTTAGAAAGCTTGGAATTTCCCCTGAAGCAATCATTTTGCTTAAATCAGGAAACTTTAATTTTGCCATTAGGATCTGCTGACCAAAAATTGTCCAAACAGCATCTGTTTTAAGAACACTATTCTCAATCCAAGCAAGCTGCTCAGAGCCAAGGAGATCTCTATTTTCAGCATTAAGGTCATTATAAAATTTTGCTTGATTGAACCCAGATTTGGTTAAGTATTCCTTTGGTTGGATTTGTCTATCTCTTCCATACTGTCTGGTATCTAGCATCAGTAAATGTATTAGTTTGCCAATTTTAAACTCTCTGAATATCCTTCTTTTATTCTGCTGCTCCCTTATTGGCATCCATTCATAATAGGCTTTGATTGCTGATGATCTTCGAGCATAGAAGTCTCCTTCAGAGCCATCCTCCGAATGATTTTCTGCACCTCGCTTCCAAGCATCATTTGAAAATTCATGATCATCCCAGACTGCTATCAATGGCGCATTCTTATGAAGTGCTTTAGAGCCCTCATCTAGTTTATATTGAGCATGTCTTTGCCTGTAATCAGAGAGAGAAATCATTTCATGCAAGGGCTTTGGAACTCTTCCTAGTTTTTCTGCATTATCAGTCGCATAACCTCCCATAGGATATTCATACAAATAATCACCTAAATGTAACCAAAGATCTAGATCATTTTTTTTGGCTGCAGCTTGGTATGCGTTAAAATAACCTGCGGGATAATTGCTACAGCTAAAAATTCCAATTTTTGCTGTTGAAGTATTTTCTGAAAATGTTTTTGATTTACCAATCTCTGAAATGGTATTTCCAGCTCTAAACCTATAAAAAAACCATTTATCACTGTCACAATATTTCTTTGCCAAAAAATCATATTTTATGGTGTAGTCTGACAAGGAAGAAGTATGTAATTTTTTTAAAAAAACAATTTTAGAAAAATTTTCATTTTCTGAAATTTCAAGCACTGTTTCGATTGGCCCTGGTTTTTGCGGGGTTACCCTGGTCCATAGAATTACCCTATCTTCTAGGGGATCCCCACTGGCAACGCCATGATTAAATAAATAAGTATTTTCAGAGCAACTAGAGCTTAATGATGCTGAAAGCCCTATTGCTCCAATTGATGAAATTTTTAGAGCTTGCCTTCTTTTCATTAGAAAATATTAACAGCCATTCACTTAAATTCTAAGCAAAAAAGGGCTCTATTTTTATATTATTAATCTAGTTCTTTTGCGGGCTGTATATTTATCGGCAAAGGAGATGCCTGGCTTTTATTTTGTTTGATCTTGGCTTCACCAGACTCAATAACTTCATCAATCCTTATTATTGAATTGATAGGAATATATGATCTTTCAACAGACTTGAACTCTTTTTCTAATTTTTCAGATGTTGGGTCAACTACTAGCTGTTTATTTTGATTAAATATATACTCTTCGACCTCTATGAAACCGTACATGTCACTTTGATAAATTTGTTTTGCAAAAATCTCATATATTTCACCAAGTTGCATGAAGATTATTTTATATGTTTTCTTTTTACTCATGCCTAATTATATGCGAACGAAAGTTGATAATAAAAGATTTTAGTTAATAATTTAAATATGACAAAGAAATTATATATAAAAACTCATGGCTGTCAGATGAATGAATATGATTCGGCAAAAATGATGGATCTTTTGCA
>CABXJR010000023.1 GCA_902512655.1 uncultured SAR86 cluster bacterium | reverse complement strand
TGCGCCCTATGTTATGGCGCCAACAGCAATTAAGCATGCAGGCAGTAAATCCCAGCAAGAAAATTATCTTTCTAAAATTGCCACCAATGAATATCGTTTTGGAGTTGGTTTTAGTGAATTCATTGGCAAAAGAAATGATGCTGGAATAACTTTTTCAGACAATATATTAAATGGAAGAGCCATGTTTGCGCTCGATGCTAATGACTCAACTCATTTATTGCTGGCAGATGAAAAAGGCCAGATATTTGTTGTGGATGCCAAATCTTCAAACATAGAGATAGTCAATCTAACAACGGTTGATAAAACCAGGCAATATTCAGAAGTGATTTGTAAAAACTTAGAAGCAGCACTACTAGAAAATTCTTCAGATTCAACAGATCCAATCAAACAAGCAATTGATGCCGGCAGGATTATGCTCGCTGCTGATTCTCTTGGCGCATCACAAATCATGATAGATAAGGCAGTTGATTATGCTAAAGAGCGAAAGCAGTTTGGCAGAGCCATAGGATCATTTCAGGCTGTAAAGCATATGTGTGCAGAGATGGCAGCTGATTTAGAGCCTTGCTACGCATTGGTTTGGCACGCTGCACATTGTCATGATCATTCTCCTGATGAGGCGAGATTAATGGCCTGTCATGCAAAAGCACATATCTCCGAAATGAGCAAAGGCATAGCCAAAAAAGCTACTGAGGTTCATGGCGGGATGGGGTTTACTGATCTACTCGGATTGCACTATTGGTTTAAAAGAATTGGGGTGAATAGACAAATTTTAGGCTCACCAGAGCTCGTAAGAGAAGAGGCGATGAGATGTCAGTTAGAAGAATAATTAATCGATTGATTTAAATAACAATCTTAATGATTAAAATTAGCTGTTAAACTTAAAGTTTATAAATCAGGATGAACGCAACCCTTCTTATTATCTGCCATAGCCAACATCAGCTAGAAAAGGGTTTATTCTTAAAAAAGATACTCCCCAATAAGGTTGATATTAAATGTATTAACTTTATAGCAACAAACATTAAATCAAAGAAAAATTTCAGCGTTGTTAAATCTTCTCAGGAATTGATTGATAACAGTAATGATTATGATCGATTTATATTTTTCTCAATAATTCCATCTAAAACATCATTTGAAATAGTCAATGCAATAAGAAAATCTCAAAAAAAGATTATTGTTATACAAGAAACACACCAACTCAGCATGAGTCATGGAACTATAAACAGCATTATGATGTCTCCTGATTTAATCATTGCAGCTTCAGATGCTGAAAAAGATTTGATGATTCAAAATAAACTCTTTGAAAAGAATACAATTATTTCATCTGGATGGGTTTTTCAAAAAAAATTCCATGAATTTGTTAATAAAGAAGTCACGCAAAGTGATGATGATTTTCATAACCATGTACTCGTAATACTCTCAGCACCACAGACAATTACCTCCTCAAGCGCAGAAACATATCAAAAGAGGAAAGAAATATTAGAGTGGGTACAAAAAAATAATCCTAATAAAAAAATTCTCATTAAATTGCATCCATTAGAGGATAGACAAAAATTTATTCACTTTATTAATATACAAAACGAGCCTTTGGTAGATTTTGCGCCGAGTTACTCAAATATTTACAGTCTATCTTTAAACGCACAAAATATTGTTGTATCAGATCAAACTCAAGCCTTTATTGATTTAGTCAATATTAACAAAAAACTTATTGTGTATAAGTTAAAAGGTGAGAATTTTATATCTTCATTCTTAAGCAAAACTATTAAACCTGTAAATTACAAGGAAATCACTTTTTTTGAGGTTGCTGATTCAATAGAGATATTGGAAGTATTCAGATCTATTCATTTAAAATCTGAAGAAGAGTGTTTGCTGTCTATCGTTAAAAATATTAACGGCCCTGATCTTCAAATAAATCCACTAGCCAGTATTGAACTTGCGCTATGGGAATTCATATTTGGTTATTCTAAAAAACTCAGCCATAGAGACTTTAAAAATTCAGAAAAAATAATGGGCCTATTTAAAAATAATAGAGCCCTTAATTTGAACGGTATTGAGAATGAGATAAAAACAATATCCATGAAAACATCAATGACAATTTATCTAATAAATAAAATAATTGATGCAAAGATAATCAATGAATCTCAAATTAAATACTTTTTTAGCGATTTTATAACTCCATACTTTGTTCAATATTTCTATCTTGACTTACTTCGATTGAAGTTCTTTCTAAATTATAGGAAGGTTGAGATGGAGATTGACAAAGAATCGTTAAGAATTATGGATAATTCAAAGAAAGTGATTCAAGAAAAATCTTTTTTTATAAAATTGCTAATGATAGTAGAAGCCAAAATATATTTTCTTAAAATAAATTTTATTAGAATGCCACTATATATTCTTTTAGACTTATCTATGAAACTAGTTATTCGTCTCAAAAGTTAAATTTAGTAGCTTTTTAATTTATCTTTTAGATCCTGTCTAAGAAACTTTTTTTCAATGCCAGAATCTATCTCACCAATTGAAATAATATTTTCTTCTATACAATTAGATAGTTCGCTAAAAAAGAACTTGCTAACCTCAGGATTTGGATGCTCTCTTCCTACAGTTAAATCTTTTCCAAATATTTTATAAATTGGAGCTCTTGGAATAAATTTTAATAAGGGGGGAATGAATGAATTAAGTTTCAAGCCTGCTCTCCATGGCTGCGTAAGCTTCTCTGTAGTATGAAGTAATAAAGTATCCTGTTTGATATCATCAAATTCATTCCATTTAGTTTCAAGAGAGGCCACTGATTTTTCGAGCCTGAGGTTTATTAGATCATCGTAATCAATATGGCCTTGATGGAGCCCTTCAATAAATGATTTCAATGACCAATGTTTAAGACTGTTGCATGATAGTAATAATACGCTTGAACCCCACGAATTTTTTTGTAGACCTTTTCTTGCATATATTGGCGAAGAATCAAAATCAAATTTTTCTAGTTGCTCTAGCCCATTCCTAATCAAAAAAATATCTGGGTCCATAACTAGCGCTCGTCCTTGATAGCCCATAAGCTCAGGAATATAAAATCTTAACAATGTAAATGATTGCATATCATTTTTATCAAATGTCATCATTCTTCCTTTTCTAAGATAGGGTTTGGAGAAAAAATGACTGAGCTGGGGAACGCTAGACTCTAGAATTATTTGAACGTCTTCTTCAGAATACTTAGAGCGTCTCACAATACTATTTTTAGCAACTTTTGCTCCAATCAATTGATTCTCGTTTGAAGTTATAAATATTTTCATTTTTTGTCTCACTAATCCAACAGCCCTCTCTGAAATGATTCTTCAAATAATGATAGCCTGTCATTCCCAAAGAATATATGATCATTATAAAAAAAAGTAGGTGATCCAAAACCCCCGCGTTTAATAAGCTCTTCGGTATTATTTTTGAGAATATCTTTGGCCTTTTGAGAATTAATAAATTTTTTAAAATCTTGTGAGTCTAAACCTGAATCGTTGGCAATATCAAGCAATAAGTCTTCTTGGCTAATATCAACTCCTCTGCTCCAATAGGCTTGAAATATATTATTTGCAAACTCAACCAATTGATTTTCATTTTTGGCATACAAACAACCTCGCATTGCCTTGACGGAATTAACTGGAAATACTTCTGGAAAGCTTATGCTAATTCCTCTAATCTTTGACCATAAATGTAGGTCCTTATTTGAGTAGTTAAGCTTTAAAGGGTTAGGCTTTTTTCTAAACTCATACACATCTTGATTGACAGTATTAAACACTCCTCCAACCAGTACTGGCTTCCAGTCTATTTCTAACTCATGTCTTTGTGATAATGATACAATTTCGGCAAATGCTAAATATGTCCAAGGGCTTGAACAGTCAAAGTAAAATTCTATATAGTTAGCATTCATCATAAATAAATATTGTAAATTAATTATCTTGCGTAAACAGAAAAAAGCTTTGAGCTTAATAATAGTGTTGCTTAGCATATGTGTTGAGGCAAAGATAGATATACCTGCAACAGCTGAAAAACAAGAGCTGTGCCAGGAAATTTATCAAAAGATGGCCAGCGAACATTTTTTTAATGATAAAGACTTGAGTTCCATTAATTCTGAAATATTTGATGCATTAATAGACCAGCTTGATTCACAGAAAATATATTTTACAGAAAATGAAATTAGCTCTTTTAAAAGAAAATTTGCTCAATTTGATAATCCCTCTAGCTATCAAAAAAAATACTTAAAATCCTCTCTTTGCTCAATAGACTTAAAGTCTAAATTTGTATTTATAAATCTATACTTTAACCGGTTAATTGAAGCAACCAACTATCAACTCAAAGAAGTTGCTAAAAAGAATTTTGATTACACAAAAGATGAGGTCATTGTAATTGATGATGATCAAAAAAAGTGGCAGAAGAGTAAATTTACACTTAAGAAAGAATGGAGAAGACTGGCAAAGAATGATGTTTTAATATCCATGCTCGCCGAAAAAGATTTAGACGAAGCAACAGAAGTTATTGAAAAAAGGTACAACAATAGACTTAAAAGAATTTCTCAAAGAAATGAGGAAGACGTCTTTTCAATTTCTATGAATAATTTAACATCCTATTTTGATCCTCATTCTTCATATCTCTCTCCCAAATCAGCTGAGGATTTTGAAATGACAATGAGTCTAAAGCTTGAAGGAATTGGAGCTTTGCTTACAACAGAGGATGATTACCCAACCATAGTAAGTGTTGTGCCTGGAGGTCCGGCTGAAAAAACAGGAAAAATTAATCCAGATGACAAAATAGTAAAGATATCCCAAGTTGATGAATTGAATTCATCCCCAACTGATGTTGTGGGTTGGAGAATAGATGAAGTTGTTCAATTAATTCGAGGAAAAGCTGGAACGAAAGTTGAGTTGGAGATTATTCCAGGAAAAACAGATGATTTTAGCGAAAGGAAATTTGTAACAATCACGCGTGAGGAAGTGAAGCTGGAGGAGCAAGCAGCAAAATCAAAAGTCATTGAAATCAAAAGAAATTTGCAATCAATAAAAATTGGCATAATAGATTTACCTACATTTTATATAGATTTCAATGCCTGGCGAAATAGAGATCCAAACTTTAGAAGCAGTTCAAAAGATGTTGAAAGCATACTAAGAGAATTTAATGATCAGAGTGTTGATGCTCTCTTGATTGATCTCAGAGGCAATTCCGGTGGCTCCCTCTTTGAGGCAAATAAATTAACTGGATTATTTGTTTCTTCTGGAGCAACGTTACAAGTCAAAGAGAGCAATGGTATTGTTAGGCCTTGGGGAGATCATAAAGCCAGGCAAATTTGGAAAAAGCCAATGGCAGTTATGGTTGATAGATATTCTGCTTCTGCATCAGAAATTTTTGCAGGTGCTATTCAAGATTACCAAAGAGGGATAATAATTGGGCAAAAAACATTCGGCAAAGGGACTGTACAAAAATTAGATGATTTGAGCTCGGGTCAAATCAAGATTACTGAATCAAAGTTTTATAGAATTACTGGAGCTGGGATGCAAGACAAAGGTATACATCCCGACATTACATTACCAAGCACCTGGGATATTGAAGAAATTGGTGAAAGTTCATACGAAACAGCTCTTCCATGGGATGAAATTAAACCAATGCGTTTCAAAAAATTTTCTATGGAATCATCTATGCTCTCCCAATTAAATGATGAGCATTTAACAAGAGTCAATCAAAGTCCTAACTTACAATACATCCTTGATATAAGGAAAAGATATGAAATTCAAAAAAACAAAGAAGTGATTTCTTTAAACTTTATCAAGAGAAGAGTTGAAAAAGAAGAAAGGCAGTCATGGGCTTTAGACATAGAAAATAAAAGACGCGCCTCTCTGAATTTTGAAACTTTTAGTTCTTTCAAGGCCATGGAAGATTTCAATGATGCCAAGGAAGCTGAAGAAGATGATAAAGATTCTGAGATAGACATTGATAATGACTATCTCCTAAATGAGGGCGCACAAATACTTTCAGACTATACAATATTTAATCAAAATATTTATTTATCTAAGGCTGCTTAAAATATGAAAATTGTATCTTTTAATATCAACAGCATTCGAGCTCGCCCCCATCAATTAATTCATATAAGAGATACTATTAACCCTGATGTTATTGGAATCCAAGAAACAAAGGTTAATGATCCTGAATTTCCAATTGATGAAATAAAAGAAATTGGATATCACCCTGAATTTTGGGGTCAAAAAGGTCATTATGGTGTTGCTATTCTCAGCAAGAAGAAACCTTTAGAGGTAATTAAAGGTTTTAAAGATGATGTAGAATCTGATCAAAAAAGATTTATCCAAGCTAAATTTAAATGGGGGAAACAAGAAATTACTATAATGAACGGGTACTTTCCTCAGGGAGAGAATAGATCTCACCCATCTAAGTTTCCAAAAAAAATAAAATTTTATGACGACCTTGAAAAGCATATAAAAAAACTCAAGAAAAAAGAAACAAACCTAATAGTTATAGGAGATTTCAATGTTGCTCCAACGAAATTAGATATAGGTATTGGGGAGCAAAATATAAAAAGATGGCTGCGTGATGGAAAAACTGCATTTCTGCCTGAGGAGATAGAGATGTGGAACAAAATTAAAAATTTAGGCTTTATAGATTCATGGAGATTGCAAAATCCTGATGAGGATTCAATATATTCATGGTTTGATTATCGCTCTCGAATGTTTGATGATGATCCTAAAAGAGGTCTGCGCATCGATCATATAATGATCGGAGAATGTTTACTCCCGCATATGAAACATACCGGCATAGACTATGAGGCCAGGTCTATGGAAAAACCATCAGATCATTGCCCTGTATGGCTCGAATTGGAATAAAAGCAATCAAAAAGAGTTCTTTCTTCTCTTGGAATTAAAAAATTTTCTAAGTAAATTAGAAGAGTCTTCTTCCATGTGCCCCCCGCTATATCTTACTCTATGGTTAAGATCTAATCTTTCCAAAAAACGATCTACTGACTGAATTGCTCCAGTTTTTGGTTCTATAGCTCCAAAATATAGATTATCTATTCTTGCATCAACAATTGCTTTTACACACATATGACAAGGCTCTAATGTGACATACATTTCACAGTTTGTAAGTCTATAGTTTTTGATCTTCTTACTTGCATGATTGATTGCAAGAATCTCAGCATGGGAAGAAACAGAATTATTTTGTATTACTTTATTAAAACCTTTTCCGATCACTTCTCCATTTTTTACTACAATAGCACCTACTGGGACTTCGTCTTGCATAAATGCAATTTCAGCCATTTTCATAGCAAGTTTCATATAATCATCTAAATACATTACTGCCCTTGAGAGATTGTGAATGTTATAAAAATTTCGCCCAGTCTTGAAGAGGTCTTCTGTCTGAGTTTAGAGAGTTAACTTTTTGTGTTTCATCTTGATAGCCAATACACATGCCACAAAATAAAATATCCTCCTGATCAGCTTGCACGAACTCAGACACACTATCGTGCTTCATGGACCATGCCTCTTGAGCGCAAGTATCTAAACCCGCTTCTTTAGCAAGCAACATAAACGTCTGCAAAAACATTCCTAAATCTGACCATTGTGGCGGCCCCATTTGACGATCTACAAAACAGAAAAATGCACATGGAGCATCAAAGAATCTAAAATTCTTCATCACCTGAGCAATTCGACCATCTTTGTCCTCTCTTGGAATTTCTAACAGTTCATACATTTTCTCACCTAACTCAAATCTAGAGGTTCGATATGGCTCTTTCAATTTTGGAGGATAGATATCATATGCAGGTGTCTCAGGTTTAGTCCACTTCTCCTGAAAGTGTAAAAATTTTTTCATGCTTTCATTATTTATTACATATATCTTCCATGGTTGAAGATTGCCTCCAGAGGGACTTCTTGCTGATTTGTGCAATAGTTCTTTGATCAATTCATTAGAAACTTTTTTATCTAAAAAAGATCTTATAGATTTTCTTTCTGATACTGCTTTTGATACTTCCATAAAGTTGAGATAGTTTTGATTAATATCATCTTATCAAATTCATAAATTTAGGATCAAACAAAATTCTTATTTAATCAATAATAAAAGATCCTTTAAGGATAAATAAATCATTAAAATAATATAAACTAGCATATATTTTAAATTCTTAAACTTTATGAATATTACTATTGTTGGCATAGGATATGTTGGATTATCAAATGCAATATTGCTGAGCCAAAAAAATTCTGTAACATTGCTTGATATTGATAAACATAAAGTTGATTTAATTAATACAAAAAAATCTCCAATTCAAGAAGAATTGGTAGCTTCGTATCTTAAAGAAAAGAGTTTAGACTTAATTGCAACAACTGATAAAGAGGAAGCATTAAAGGGAAAAGATTTTATAGTAGTTGCAACCCCAACAAACTTTGATCCAAAAATTAATAAGTTTGATACATCTATCGTTGATTCGGTAATAGCTGATGCTCGATCATTAAATCCAAATGCAACTATTATCATAAAATCTACTGTTCCTTTGGGTTATACAGATAAAATATCTAATACACATGAGACTGAAAAAATAATATTTTCGCCTGAGTTTCTCAGAGAAGGACAATCTCTTGAAGATAACCTTTACCCCACTAGAATAATTCTTGGTCAAACGTCAAAAAAGGCTCAAGAATTTGCATCTTTGTTAAAAGAGGGGTCATTAAAACAGGATGTACAGATCTTATACACAAGCAATACTGAAGCAGAATCAATTAAACTATTTTCAAATACATATCTGGCCATGAGAGTTGCTTTCTTTAATGAATTAGATAGCTATGCACTTGAGAATGATCTTGAGACAAAAAATATTATTGATGGGATATCAACTGATCCAAGGATAGGTAACTTCTATAATAACCCTTCATTTGGATACGGTGGATACTGTTTACCAAAAGATACAAAACAACTTTTATCTAACTTTAAAAATATTCCACAAAATATTATTAAAGCTGTGGTTGACTCTAATGAAACACGCATAAATTATTTGGCCCAGAAAATTATTTCATTAAAGCCAAAAACAGTCGGAGTATATAGGTTGCTTATGAAGGCTGGTTCAGATAATTGGAGAGAGTCCTCTCTTTTATACCTAATTGATATATTGATTGAATCTAATATTGATATTATTGTCTATGAACCTTTTATGTCTAATAATGATATGAATTGTCAATTCAACTTTGTAGACTCAATTGAATGCCTCAATGATGAAGCTGAACTGATTATAACTAATAGACTTGATAAAGATATTTCTAAATATCAATCAAAAGTTTTTACAAGAGATTTATATGGTAATAACTAAATTGTTAACTGGTTTTTTAGCTACTGGAATATGAAAAAAAATGTTCTTATAGCGGGAGGGGCTGGATTCCTAGGATCACATTTATGCGATAGAGTATTAAAAAATGGGGATAATGTTTTGTGCATTGATAATCTTTCCACTGGAAGAAAAAAAAATATTTCACACCTAAACAATAATACCAATTTTAAATTCATCGAACATGATATAGTTGAAGAATTAAAGATTGGGAATTCTCTTGATCAAATATATAACCTTGCGAGTCCTGCATCCCCAACAAACTATCAGCTAGATAGAATTCAAACAATTAAAACAAATGTGATTGGATCAATAAATCTACTTGAATTAGCAAAGAAAAATAATGCAACGATTTTACAAGCATCTACATCAGAAGTGTATGGGGATCCCGAGGTTCATCCGCAAGCAGAAACATACTGGGGAAATGTTAATCCTATAGGTCCAAGGAGTTGCTATGACGAAGGGAAAAGGTGTGCTGAGACATTATTTTTTGATTATCACAGGCAAGAAAATATAAAAATTAAAGTTATGAGAATATTCAATACGTATGGGCCAAGAATGCAGGCTGATGATGGAAGAGTGGTAAGTAATTTTATCAATCAAGCCCTGAGTGGCAAACCTGTAACAATTTATGGTGATGGAACTCAAACTAGAAGTTTTTGCTACGTAGATGATCTAATTGATGGCATGTATAAACTAATGCATTGTAATGAAAGCATTAAAGGCCCAATTAATATCGGAAATCCAGATGAATTCACTATGAATGAATTAGCAGAAAAAATTATTGATAAACTTGGAGATCAAAAAATTTCCACACAATTCAAAATACTTCCTGAAGATGACCCTAAACAAAGAAAACCTGACATATCGCTAGCTAAAAAACTTCTTAAGTGGAAACCTGAGGTTTCTCTTGAAGATGGTTTAGAGAGAACAATTAAATTCTTTCAAGAAAAAATTTAATAAAACTGAACGATAGATCGTATACAATACCTCGCAGACCAAGGCTGGATGGCAGAGTGGTTATGCAGCGGCCTGCAAAGCCGTTTACGCCGGTTCGATTCCGGCTTCAGCCTCCATCTTAAAATCATGGTTTCCTTGCAATAAAAAATAAGCCAAGATAATACGTTTTGTTTTGTTTCCAAATTTTACTCAAAAGCATGTCAAGAAAAATTGCGACTAACCATACAAAAGCGATAATAATTTTAAATCTAAATAAATTTGAGAATGTATTTACGCTTACCGTGAAGCAACCAACACCATGCGAATATACTTCAATCTCACTATAACCCGCTTCATGAAGTAATTTTTTGAGGGATTCATCTGTAAATCTCCAGTAGTCTGAAGGATCTTTGTGATATCTAAATAGAAAGGGAACTAAGCCATAGATTTTACCTCCTGGATTCAAAATTCTAAAAGATTCAGAAAGCAAATTTCTAGTATCCCATACATGCTCAAGAACATTAAATAACAAAGCGAAATCAAAAATGTTCTCATCCAATGGAAACTTCTTATCAAAATCTAT
>CABXJR010000022.1 GCA_902512655.1 uncultured SAR86 cluster bacterium | reverse complement strand
AACATCTATAGGACCACCATCAACCATATCTTGAGCAGCAGATAATTTATCTCCATAGTAACCACTACAATTTGCGATTCTGATGATTTCTTCGTTCAAGATTTCTCCATTTTGATGCCATCAATGATGATTTCTGTTAAAAAATTACTTGTTTCTTCAGGTGTTTGTTTTAAATCCTTTAAATGTTTCTTAGATAGAAAATATCTACCAAGGCCTCCTAAGAGCAGAGCCGTTGCTTGAGTATCAATGTCTCTGATTTCTTTATTAGTTCTGGCTTCGTCTAGAAGGTTTTTAATTACTGTAGTTATATATTGCTCATGATAATCCACCATTTGTTTAGATGAATTTAAGTTGTTAAGAGGCTGGGTGAATCTTTCAAGTCTCGGCCCAACCGCTTGGTTAGCAACAGCTAAAAAACTTTCTAATTTTCTAATTGGAGATGACTGAGCATTCATTGCATCCATCGCAATCTTACCGTGCTTTTTTAAAACTCTATCAACGGTTGTGACTATTAACTCTTCTTTACTTGGTGCAATTTCATATAAAGTTCTTAAAGAAATTTTTAATTGCTTTGCAAGATCAGACATTGTTGAAAAGGACAGCCCTTGATCAAGCATGCTTTCAAGCTCATCCATCACCTCAAGATGCCTCTTTCCAAGCTGAAGTGAATTTTTTGAAAGGGCCGCTTGAGATTTCATACTATTTCTGTAGCACCAGAAGAATAGCACCATTATTGACTTGATCATCAAGTCGAACCAATACCTTTGCTATCTTACCGGCCTCAGTTGCTTTAATTGAATGCTCCATTTTCATTGCTTCAATGATTACTAAAGTATCACCAGCTTTTACTTTACTGCCTTTTTTAACCTTCACATCTATAACTTTTCCAGGCATTGGAGCTACCAAGCCCCCCTCCGGGACATCGTTGCCTGGATCTATGAACCTAGGAAGTACAGATGCATCAACGTCTCCAAACGGCATGTTTATTAAAATCATGCTGTCTGCCTCAGTAACGTGAGCATAAAATCTGTGAGAATCTATTTCTATATCAATACCAGAACTGTCGCAATGGTGAATTTCGCAAATGGAGCCCATAACAGCATATAAATTATCTTTATTTAACTTGTACTTTATTTCGATCTCATTTTGCATAAAAAGCAACTTAACTCTTTGAAGTGGCATTCTTCCATTGGTCCAGTTTGCAGGCATAAAACCTGTAACAGGGTCAGAGACTCTATTTTGTTGCGCTAGCCATAAAGCAACTGCTGTTGATGTTTGATGAAGCTCATTTACAGAAAGATTCTTTTTAGCCTCCAAAGGTTCACGTTCAATAAAATCTGTTGTTGTATTTCCGTTTAAAAAACTTTCATTTCTTAAGCAAGAAATTAAAAATTGACGATTTGTTACCACGCCTCCCATGTGAGCCTTTTCAAGTCCGCGTGCTAGCTTATTGGCAGCATCAATTCTATTGGGTGCCCAAGAAATAACTTTAGACAACATGGGATCAAAATCTGTGCCAATGACGCTGCCTTCTTCTACACCTGAATCCCATCTCACGTCTGAGGCTAGAGTGGTGTTATATGCATGCAAAGTTCCTATTTCAGGTAGAAAGTTATTTCCAGGATCTTCAGCATACAATCTTGCTTCAATTGCATGTCCATACCAATCAATATCATCTTGAGCAAATTCAAGCTCATCTCCTCTAGCTATCTTGATTTGCTCAGCAACTAAATCTATTCCTGTAACTTCTTCTGTGACTGGATGCTCAACTTGCAGTCTAGTGTTAACTTCTAAAAACCAAAATTCATCTGTTTTATCATCAAATAAAAATTCAACAGTTCCTGCAGAGCAGTATTTAATTTTTTTAGCTAATTTAACTGCAGCTTGACCCATCTCTTCTCGTAAAAATGGATCAATTCTTGGGGAAGGGGATTCCTCAATAATTTTTTGGTGTCGTCTCTGTATAGAGCATTCACGTTCCCCTAAATGAACTACATTACCCTGTTCATCACCCAAGATTTGTATCTCAATATGGCGTGATTTCTCTACATATCTTTCTATAAAAATTCTGTCATCACCAAAACCAGAAAGAGCCTCTCTTTTTGAGCTTACGATTGAATCTTTTAATTCACTCTCTTTTTTAACAATTCGCATTCCCTTGCCGCCACCTCCAGCAGCAGCTTTAATTAAAATTGGGTACCCAATGCTTTTTACATCTTTAGTATTTGAAGTCATTGGCAAAGTAGGAAGACCAGATTTTTCTGCTAGTTCTTTAGCTTGTAATTTATCTCCCATGACTTTAATTACATGAGGTGATGGGCCAATCCAAATTAATTTATTGCTTTTAACTTTTCTTGCAAAGGCAGCATTTTCAGATAAAAATCCATATCCTGGATGGATTGCTTCTGCTCCAGATTTTATAGCTGCATCAATGATGGCAGAGCCATCCATGTAGCCAGAAGTTAATTTGATGGCTTCATCAGCCATCTTTACAAATGGAGCATCTTTATCAGCATCAACAAATACAGCTATACATTTAATACCCATAAATTGAGCGGTTTGCATGATTCGACAGGCAATCTCTCCACGATTAGCAACAAGAATTGAATTAAATCTCATAATCTAAATACCCCATATTCTTTAGTACCGTCAATTGAAGAGTTAGAAACTATTGATAGGCAAAATCCAATGACGCTTCTAGTGTCTCTTGGATCAATGATGCCATCATCTGTAACCATGCTGCTTGCAACAAGTCCCTCTGACATCTGGTCTGACAGTTGCTCAACTGTCTCTACGATTTGAGCATCAAGTTTCTCATCAAATTTTTCACCTTTTCTTGCAGCCTGACCTCTTCGAACAATCGACATTACTCCAGCAATCTGCTTCGAACCCATAACAGCAATTTTTGCTGTGGGCCAGAGAAAGGTAAATCTATTGTTATACGCTCTCCCTGACATAGCGTATGTACCTGCACCAAATGAAGCCCCAATAATAATTGTGATATGAGGTACGTTAGAGTTAGACACTGCATTAATAAGCTGAGAGCCTTTTTTAATAATAGCCTGTCTCTCGAAATCCTTTCCTACCAAAAAACCTGTGACATTTTGAAGAAAAATTAATGGTATGTTTCGTTTATTGCATAGTTGGATAAAGGTTGCGGCTTTTTCAGCACTTTCGGGGTAGATGGGGCCATTATTTCCTAATATACCTACAGGATATCCATGAAGCATTGACCATCCGCAAATCATTGTCTTTCCATAAAGCGGCTTGAACTCCTCAAACCTTGAACCATCAACAATGCGACCAATTACTTCTCTAATATCAAGCGGGCTCTTAAGCTCTTCATCTATAAGACCTAATAATTCATCTTGAGATAAAGTAGGGCTATCAGCCTCAGGAAGGGGAGAAGGACCCTCCTTAACCCAGTGCAAATGTGAGACTACATTCCTGCATAACCTTAAGGCATCCATTTCATCCTCAGCCAAGTAATCTGACAGGCCTGAAATTTCGGAATGCATTTTTGCACCACCCAAGGTCTCATCATCTGACACTTCTCCAGTTGCCATTTTGACAAGAGGAGGCCCTGCAAGAAAAACCTTAGCTTGATCCTTAATAAAGATATTATAATCTGACATACCCGGTTGATAAGCGCCACCTGCAGTTGATGACCCGAAAACAATTGATATGACTGGTATGCGCATCTTAGAAAGCTCTGTTAGATCGTAAAAATATCTTCCTGTCGCAGCGAAATGGGTATGACCTATAGTTGGTGCGATTGGTGGTTGATCTCCTTTTTTTCCTGTACCCATTCGAAGATCTCCACCTGCAGATTCAACAAAATTAATATAGGGCAGTCGATTATCTCGAGCAATTTCCATCGCTCTGTTCCATTTTTCTCCAACATAAACTGTCATGGCACCAGCAAGAACTGAAGGATCATTAGCAAAGATTACACACTCAGTACCAGCAACAATTCCAATCCCAGCAACACATCCGCCACCCACAGTAAAGTCTGTTCCATAAGCAGCAAATGGAGCAATTTCAAGGAAGGGGGTATCAGGATCTAGTAAATTAAAGACTCTTTCCCTTACAGGCATTTTGCCTCGTTTTGCTAATCGTTCGTGATGATAAGCTCCCCCTCCTAATTCAGCTTTGTCTAAAAGCTCATCAAGAAAATTTATTTTCTTTAACATCACATTTTTGTTATGAATAAATTCATCAGAATTGATATCAATATTTGTTTTTATTTTGGGAGCTATATTTTTCCTGAGCATTTCTATTTAATAAAATTGAGTGGTAATATAATATACAAATAATTACCATTTTGAAATTAATTTTAAAAAAATGGTACTTTTCTTTTTAAGGAAAAAATAATGAGCATCAAAATTTATAGTTGCAATGATTCAAGAGGTCTTAGACCTATGTGGACTGCAGAGGAGATGGGAGTGGGTTATGAATCTGAGATGATGCCCTTTCCGCCTAGGTTTTTACATAAGGAATACATGGATGTAAATATCCTTGGTACCATCCCATACCTTATTGATGGTGAGGTAGAAATGACAGAATCAGTGGCCATGTGCCAGTATCTAGTTGATAAATATGGCCCTACAGACTTATGTGTTAACAGTGATGAGGCTGACTATCATCATTATTTAAATTGGCTTGCTCACTCAGATGCAACTCTAACCTTTCCTCAAACTGTAGTTTTAAGATACACCCTTCAAGAGATTGGCGTTGCTGATAAAGCAGCAGAAGGGTATCGAAGATGGTTTGTTGCTAGATTAAAGTTGCTGGAAAAAACTTTGGAGTCAAGAGAGTATCTGTGTTCAGATAGATTTACCATTGCTGACATATGCGTTAGTTATGCAATATACTTAGCAAAAACACTTGGAATAGATGAGGCATTCAAACCTAATATTAAACGTTGGAGTGACATGCTTTTTGAAAGAGATGCATTCAAAAGAGCTGTCTCTAAGAAATATATTGCCCCTTAAATCAAGTAGTATTTGGTGCGTTTAGCATGAGCTGTTTTTTTGTCACAGGTGGGTCTGGTTTCATAGGATCTGCTTATATTAGATTTCTTATAAGCTCGACAGACCATCAAGTTATAAATATAGATAAACTAACATATGCCAGCAATCTCGATTCTCTAGAGATGGTAGAAAAAAATCCTCGCTATCATTTTGTGCAAGGAGATATTTTAGATGAAAAGCTGCTTGGAGAATTATTCAAAGAATTTCATCCCGACTATGTAGTGCATTTGGCAGCAGAGTCTCATGTGGATCGGTCAATTCAGAATTCTAGAAATTTTATTGAAACAAACATTATTGGTACATATAACTTATTAGAAATTTCTAGAAAATATTGGTTATCATTGGGCTCAAAAGAGAAATTGAAATTTAAATTTCATCATATCTCGACAGATGAAGTTTTTGGTAGTCTTTCCTCAAAAGGCTTGTTTAATGAGGAAAGCCCTTATAATCCAAGCTCCCCATACTCAGCATCTAAAGCTGGATCAGATCACCTAGTTAGGTCTTGGTATAAAACATATGGCTTGCCTATCTTGATTTCAAATTGTTCAAATAATTATGGACCGTATCAGTTTCCAGAAAAGCTAATTCCACTAACGATTATGAATGCTATGGAGGGTAAGCCGATAACAATCTATGGGGATGGAAAGAATGTTAGAGACTGGATTTTTGTTGAAGATCATGTTGAGGCTATGTATGCAGTTCTTACAAAGTGTGACATAGGAAGCTCTTATTGCATTGGTGGAAATAGTCAAAAAACAAATTTAGAGGTCGTCAAGGAGGTATGTAATATTCTAGAAACTATTTTACCCAGAGATATAAATCTTCAATCTAGTTACCATGATTTAATAACTTTTACGAAAGACAGACCAGGTCATGATTTTAGATATGCAATTGATACTAGTAAAATCTACGATAGCCTAGGTTGGAAGCCCAGAGAAACATTTAAATCTGGATTAGAGAAAACAATAAAATGGTATATTGATAATACATTTTGGTTAGAAAATGTTAATAGAGAAACTCAAAAATTATGAAAAATTTTATTTTTTATCAAATCTAATATGAAGGGAATTATTTTAGCTGGGGGCCTGGGTACCCGCCTGCATCCAATCACGCTGGCAACATCTAAGCAGTTAATACCAGTCTATGACAAACCAATGATTTACTACTCGTTGAGCACTTTAATGCTTGCAGGTATTAGAGAAATCTTATTAATTTCTGCACCACAAGACATTTCAAGTTTTGAAGCACTTTTGGGTGATGGCTCGCATTTGGGGATCAGTATTAATTATGCAATTCAGCCAGAGCCAGAAGGCTTGGCTCAAGCTTTCCTAGTTGGTGAGGCATTTATAGGCAAAGATCCATGCGCATTAATTTTAGGCGATAATTTGTTCTTTGGTAATGAACTTCAGCAAATCCTAAGAAATTCAGTATCAAAAATTAAAGGAGCAACAGTTTTTACCTACCCTGTGAATGATCCTGAGAGGTATGGAGTCATAGAATTTGATTCTTCCAATTTTGCGGTTTCAATTGAAGAAAAACCCAGCAAGCCAAAATCTAATTTTGCCATCACAGGTTTATATTTTTATGAGAATTCAGTGATCGACATAGCAAAATCAATTACTCCATCTGAAAGGGGGCAATTAGAAATTACCTCCATCAATCAAATTTATCTTTCTCAAGGCCTCTTAAATGCTCAATCTTTTGGCCGAGGCATGGCATGGTTTGATACAGGAACGCATGAAGCCTTGCTTGAAGCCAGTCAATTTGTTCGCACCCTTCAGAAAAGACAGGGCTTGATGATAAGTGCTGTAGAGGAAATTGCCTGGAAGAATGGATGGATTAGTGATTCTGAATTAGAGATGCAGGGCAATAAATTAGCAAATACTGAATATGGAAAATATCTCTTAACGATAATTCAGAATAGATAACCTTCAATTAAAACTAATGATTAAAAGATCAAGTATTATTACTAAATGAAGGCTTAATGCAATGCTGGACACTGTATAAAAATTTTATTTTTTATTATTGTTAAGCTGCGACCTGATTGTAAACTGAGGTTTTTTATTCTGCGATAAAAACATTCTACCCAGATACTCTCCGACCATTCCAATTGCTATTAATTGAATTCCTGAGAATAAGGCAAACATAGTAATCATTGAAGCATAACCCGCAGGCAGATCGGGGTTGCTATATTTTTCTAATATAGCCTGGGCCCCAAAAAATAAACCAAATAAAGAGAAAATAAATCCGGCAATTATTGCAACTCTTAGGGGGAGTATTGAGAAATTAGTAAACATATTAAGCCACAAGGATACTAATTTTTTTAAAGTATACCCCGACTCTGAGTCTTCTCTTGCCAGATGGGTTACTTTCAGCGTGCCAATATTATCAGTTGTTCTAAGAATCAACCCATCAATATATGAATATGGCAAATCATATTTAATAATTTCTTCAGCTATAAACCTATTCAAGATTTTAAAGCTTGATAAATATAATTTTTTTGGTTTTTTGAGCATTATTGACGCTACAAAATTATTGAAACCGCTGCCTAGATTTCTAAAAAATGAGTGTTCTTTTTTATCATAAAATGTATAGACAACATCATAATTGTTATTTTTTGCATAGCTGATTAATTTAATAGCTTCACTCACAGGGTTCTGGAAATCATCATCCATGATTAGAGCATAGTCACCATTCATCACATTTAAGCCAGCCATCACAGCGTTATGTTCTCCAACATTTTTTGCTAGATTAAGCACTATTATAATTTCAGGATACTTGTTATGAAGATCATTACACTTATTTTCAGATTGATCGATTGAGCAATCATTTACAAGAATAATTTCCAGCAAATCATCTTTCAAAATTTCACAAACTAATTTCTCTACAAGAGATTCAATGGTTTGCTCAGAATTATAAACAGGAATAATTATTGATGTTTTGTGTCTCATTTAAAATTATTTATACACTCTATTATAAAGTCTGTCTCTTCATTTTTTAACCAGGGATTAATTGGTAGGCTGATAATCTCTTTTGAAGAAGAGGATGCTTGTTTGCATTTATCAAAAATGCATCCTTCAAAAGCTGCTTGTTCATGGGCAGGAATGGGGTAATGAATTAGTGATTGCACACCATTTCCTTTTAAATATTGTGAAAATCTTTCTCTTTCTCTTTCGCTGATCCGAGCCACAAATAAATGATAGGAGTGAGTAATATGAGAGCTTTTAGTGAGAAACCTCAAGCCTTGCAGATTCTCAAGGTATTTTTGAGCTATTTCATTTCTTATTTTATTCCATGCATCCAAGTAAGGAAGCTTGACAGAAAGAATGGCTGCTTGAATTTCATCCAACCTGCTGTTGAGACCATTAATATTATGATTATAATTTAGCTCCTGCCCATAATTTCTTAAAAGTTTTAACTTGACGTATATGTCATCTTGATCGGTAACTATTGCACCGCCATCTCCATAGCATCCAAGGTTTTTGGTTGGGTAAAATGAAAAAGCTCCACACGCGCCAATGGTACCCGCATTTTTATTTTTATATGAAGATCCTGTAGATTGAGCGCAGTCCTCTACAACATGGATATTAAATTTGCTTGCTATCTTTGAAATCCTTTCCATATTACAGCACTGGCCGTAGAGATGCACTGGGATGATCGCTTTAGTTTTTTTATTAATAGCAGCCTCTATAGCGTCAGGGCTTATCAACATATCATCAGGATTAATATCAACTAAAACTGGCTTAGCTCCTGCGTTTAAAATGCCTATGATAGTTGGATAGGCGGTCATGCTAGTTGTGATGACTTCATCTCCCGATTCAATTCCAAGAGCCATGAGAGAAATTGTTAATGCGTCTGTTCCAGAGGCAACTGATACGCAATATTTAGCACCTAGATAGTTCGAGAAATTATTTTCAAAATTAGATACCTCTTTACTTAATACATAGCGCCCACTATCAAGAACTCTATTGATTGCCAAATCAATTTCATCTTTCAAAAAGGAATATTCTCGAGAAAAATTATTAAATTCAATCAATTTTTTTTATGTATGTCTTAAACTCATTAAAGTCTCTTATATAATCGGCCTCCTTATATAAATCAGAAGCTAAAACCAATATTATACAATTAGCTGAAAAATCTGACATAGCGTGCCAAAGCTCTTCCCCAAGATATACTCCTTTTTGAGGGGTATTCAGAATTACTTCTTCCTCATTCAGCCCATCATTCACAATCAATTTAAATGAACCATTAATGCAAAATATTACTTGTTGAAGCTCCTTGTGAGCATGATGACCCCTAGAATCACTATTTTTTTTTAGCCCTGTAATAGAGTACACTCGCTTAATATTAAATGGAATTTGATTACTTTCTTCTGCAATATTTATAATTCCATCCCCCTTATCATATATCTGTTGAAGATCGATATATCTACAATTTTTAGTGAAAAGCTCCATATTTTTATTTTTTGAATTGCCGTTTGACTTTATTTAACTTAACCATTTGTACCAGTTAACATGCTCACTCTTATGCATGTAATCAATATTCCAATAGTAATTGGAAAAAGAAAGATTATCTTAAGTCCGCTTGATTGCACTGAATTGAAAGATAGCGCAAAGAGAGAGGTTAGCCCAAGAGCAAATAGTGCCGAAAATATATATGAATAGCCCATAAGGTGAACTGATAAAGATTGTTGAAAGATAAAAATCATTGAAATTAAAGCAAATGACAATGGAAAAATGACCGTCCTAGAGGAGAAGATTTCTCTGTTAAGCTTGAATATTCCAATGATCGAGATGATTGAGATGATGAGCATAGTACCTATTGATAAGATGCAATTAAAGATCGTTATTTTCATTTCAAGATTAGATGAAAGAAGGGACAAATCAACTCCCTCTAAACAACGAGTAATCCTATTCCCACCAAGGAACTGCAGTGCTCCCAGCAAACCACCATTGTGAATATCAACTCCTGATATCCCCATTCTAAACAAGATACCAGAACCAGCCGTATTCTCTAAAGTTGATTGAGTAATTATTCTAATTAAAATTAATACACCTGTAGGAAAAATTAGGCTACAAACTATCTGTGTATTCAATTTGAAATTAGATCTTGCAAAGAAGCCTTTCAATTTAAATCTATGGCTCCCAATATATTGCAACCAAAGAACGCAGATATAGAATGCACCGATTAAAAAAGCCCACTGCCATTGTGATAATGCGCTGCAGAAAAATAAAAATAATCCCAAGTAATTATACTTTTTATTAAATGAGATAAGACCTAGCAAGAAAAACATTAAAAAGTAAATTTCAGTCCATGCTGCTAAAAGCATCTTATATGTCCATGGGTTGGCTGCAAAAAAAATAAAACAAATCATAGATACTATGAATGAAGGAAGTTTTGACTTTTCCTTAATTAGGCCTGTTCCAATTTCGGATATAGCAATCCCAGAAATAAATATTACAAATTTATCAAGCAATGGCCCAACGAACATCAAAGCTTCTTTGCCAAAAAAATGATTAAATATCAGATATGGTAAATATGAGATGGAGTGATGCGTCATATAGATTTTATCTAGCCAAATACCTTGAGATAATTCACAATTTTCACACTCTGACCAGATACTAAACCCATTAAATGATAAATAACCGTTCACTTTAAGAAATTCAGAAAAATTTATAATTCTTTGCTCATGCCAGCTTAGCCAGCTTATTCCAAGTGGGGCATAAGTATCCATAAAATAAAGATAAAAATACCAAATACAAGCATAAGAAATTAATCTAAATAAGAAAGGGTATTTATATGCAATATTCATGATTCAATTAGCTTCACAATAATTATTAGTTAGGTGCATTTAAAAAATTATTACTTAACCATCATTCAAGGTTTATGGGTTAATGCAACTTTATCAAGTTACGCTCGAAATACCCAATATTTTAAAAAAAAGAAATTAATTATAGGGATGGTAATGGTGATTACTGAAACTACCAAATAAGAAGAAAATAGTAAATAATTAGCATTAAAAAAAATAATTAAATTGCTAATTAACAAACCTAAGCAAGATAATGCTAGAAATCTTTTCAGTTGAATCATCTCTATATTTTTTACTTTAAATGTAAAATTTGAATGTCCAAGAAAAGAAATCATAATACAGGCTGCATAAGAAATATTTGATGCAAAAAAGGTTGAAGCGAGTTCAAAAAATATAATTAGATTTGTTGATAGAAAATACAAAGCAGTATTAA
>CABXJR010000021.1 GCA_902512655.1 uncultured SAR86 cluster bacterium | reverse complement strand
TTTAGAGGGAGTCAACCTAATTGCCAAACCCATATCACTCGGCTTACGATTATTCGGCAATCTGTATGCCGGTGAAATGATATTTATTTTAATAGCCCTAATGTTAACCTTTAGTTCTATATCAATAGGTTTACTTGGCGTGGGCCTCCATTTAATATGGGCCCTTTTTCATATTTTGATTTTAGCCTTACAGGCTTTTATTTTTATGGTGCTAACTATTGTTTACTTGGCAATGGCGCATGAAACAGAAGACCACTAGGTCTTTAATTTTTAGGAGAAAAGAATGGAACAATCACTTATATATATAGCATCAGGTCTTATGATTGGTCTGGGCGCTGTTGGCGCAGCTATCGGCGTGGGAGTATTGGGTGGTAAGTTTTTAGAAGGCGCGGCTCGCCAACCAGAACTTATCCCAATGCTAAGAACTCAACTTTTTATTGTTATGGGTCTTGTTGACGCTGTCCCAATGATCGGAGTTGGTTTGGGTCTTTACTTAATGTTTGCTGCTTAAATAAATAATGAATATTAACGCAACACTCTTAGGCCAAACTTTAGCATTTGTTATTTTTGTAGCAATTTGCTGGAAGTATGTATGGCCTCCAATTATTGCGATTATGGAAGAAAGAGAGAAGCGTATAGCAGATGGTTTAGAGGCGGCAAAAAAAGCAGACGACTCTTTAGAAGAGGCACAACTTGCCTTTGATCAGGAGATAAACAAAGCAAAAGCAGAGGCCGCTGAAATATTAGAGAAAGCCAACTCTAGAGCCTCTCAAATTGTTAATGATGCAACAGAAAAAGCCGAGGTTGAGGCTGAAAAGATTTTATCTTCAGCGTCTAAAACCATTGAAAATGATGTTAACAAAGCCAAAGAAGAGCTAAGACAAAAAATGTCAGAGCTTATTATCGATACTTCTGAAAAAATATTGGGCGATGAGATTAGTCCTGAGAAACATCAAAAGTTGCTAAAAAAAGCAGCAGCAGAGTTATAAAAAATGATCGAGCTGTCTCCACTTGCTAGACCATATGCCAAAGCTATTTTTTCAGCAGCTTTGGACGCTGGCAATCACGAGATGGTTGCAAAGGACCTAGCCCTGTTGTCTGCAGTGTCTCAAACCAAAGAGGTTTCTGGCTTGATTGAAGATCCAGAGCTTTCAAAAGAAAAAATTGCCCAAACCATTATAAGTTTAGCAGACGGCGAAGTGAGCAGCTTAGCAAATAAGACGTTAGAACTTCTTGCGGATAACAAAAGACTTAATCTTATTGAAACAATTAACACAAGCTATCAAGAATTATTAGAGCAACACAACAACACTAGCTCCATTATTGTTAATGTTGCGGACCAACCCTCTGAAGATAACAAAAAAGCTATTATCGAAAAACTTCTTGCAGAGCATGGAGAGGGTTCAAACATAGAATTTTCGGAAGATCCCTCAATTATGGGTGGTCTATCTATCAAAGTCGGAGACGAAACTCTGGATCTATCCATTAAAGGAAAGGTCAAAAAATTAGTAAATCAATTAAATTTTTAAGGTGAAAAAATGAGCCAATTAAATCCATCAGAAATTTCCAGCGTATTAAAGGAAAAAATTTCAGGCCTTGATCTTTCTGCTGAAAGAAAAAATGAAGGCATTATTGTAAGCGTATCAGACGGGATTGTTCGTATTCATGGCATGGGCGATGTTATGTATGGGGAGCTTATAGAATTTGAAAGCGGTGTTTTGGGTTTAGCCCTAAATCTTGAGCAAGACTCTGTAGGTGCAGTAGTTTTGGGTGATTATCTAGGTTTGATTGAGGGTCAAAAAGCTGTTTGTACAGGAAGAATCTTAGAGGTTCCAGTCGGGGAAGAATTACTGGGAAGAGTTGTAGATGCTTTGGGCAATCCTATTGATGGTAAGGGCGAGATTAAAACAGAAACGACCGCTCCTGTTGAGGTTGTAGCACCTGGTGTTATTGCAAGACAGTCAGTTGATCAACCAGTTCAAATCGGCCTAAAGGCTGTGGATGCAATGGTTCCGATAGGTAGGGGCCAAAGAGAGTTAATTATTGGTGACAGGCAAACAGGCAAGACCGCTGTTGCGGTTGATGCAATCATTAACCAAAAGGGAACCGGTATTAAATGTATTTATGTTGCTATTGGACAAAAACAATCAACGGTTGTTAATGTCGTGAAGAAGCTAGAAGAACATGGAGCGTTAGAGCACACGATTATTGTTTCAGCATCAGCATCTGATCCAGCGCCAATGCAGTATCTTTCTGCATATTCAGGGTGCTCAATGGGCGAGTATTTTAGAGATAGGGGAGAAGATGCATTGATTGTTTATGATGACCTTTCTAAACAAGCAGTTGCATATAGACAAGTATCCTTGCTTTTAAAAAGACCTCCAGGAAGAGAGGCTTACCCTGGAGATGTTTTTTATCTTCACTCAAGACTGTTAGAAAGAGCGGCTAGGGTAAATGCAGACTATGTAGAAAAAGCTACAAATGGAAAGGTTAAGGGCAAAACAGGATCTTTGACCGCTCTCCCAATTATCGAGACACAAGCAGGAGACGTTTCAGCTTTTGTTCCTACTAACGTTATCTCAATTACTGACGGGCAAATTTTCTTAGAAACCGATCTGTTTAATTCAGGTATAAGGCCCGCTATTAACCCAGGCATTTCTGTGTCTAGAGTAGGTGGTGCAGCCCAAACCAAGATTATGAAAAAACTGAGTGGTGGGGTTAGAACTGCACTAGCTCAATACAGAGAGCTTGCTGCTTTCTCTCAATTTGCATCAGATCTAGACGATGCCACAAAAGCTCAGCTCGCCAGAGGAATTAGGATTACCGAACTCATAAAACAGAAACAATATGCCCCCATGAGCGTTGCTCAACAATCTCTGAGTATTTTTGCAGCAGATAGAGGTTATATGGATGACGTTGAGGTTGAAAAAATCGGTAGCTTTGAAGAAGCATTGCATGGCTATTTTACATCAGAAAAAGCTGACCTTGAAAAGAGCATCAATGACACAGGGGACTGGAATAATGATATTGAAAAGCAGTTCACTGAAGTTGTTGAACAATTTAAAAAAACACAAACATTTTAATTTATAAGTAATGGCTAATACCAAAGAAGTAAGAAAACAGATTGCGAGCATTAAAAGCACGCAAAAAATTACTTCGGCTATGGAAATGGTTGCGGCTAGTAAGATTAAAAAAACACAAAATGAAATGCAGCTTGGCAGACCTTACTCAGAGAAAATTAAGGAAGTGATTTCCCATATTGCAAATTCCAGCTCAGAATACTCACACCCATTCTACGAAAACAGAGAAACCAAAAAAGCATGTTTTTTAGTTGTGAGCTCTGATAAAGGATTGTGCGGTGGTTTGAATATTAACCTGTTCAAACAAGTTATAAGTAAATCAGCAGAATTAAACGCACAAGGCATTGAATCAAACTTTGCATTAATTGGTTTAAAGGCTGCTAGTTTCTTTAAATCTGTTGGCGGTGATGTGGTTGCTAATGTTCAAAAGCTGGGAGATAAACCTGACCCAGATGCATTAATTGGACTAACCAAAACAGTTCTAGACCTTCACAGAAACGGTGAGGTAGATCAAGTCTACCTATGCGGCAATGGTTTTGTGAACACCATGACACAACAACCCAAAGTTGAGCAACTGATTCCTTTGCCAGCCGAAGATACAGATGAGCTTACGGCAACACATTGGGATTATATTTATGAGCCAGAAGCTCAAGAGCTATTAGAGGGCTTGATGACAAGATATATTGAGTCGCTAATTTATCATGCTGTTATTGAAAATAGCGCATGTGAACAAGCAGCAAAAATGCTGGCAATGAAAAACGCCACTGAAAATGCTGGGGATTTAATAAAAGAATTGGAATTGTTATACAACAACGTAAGACAAGCAGCCATAACTCAGGAATTATCTGAGATAGTTGGTGGAGCGGCTGCGGTTTAAGGAGAAAGAAATGAGCAATGGTTTAGTAACACAAATTATCGGAGCGGTTATCGATGTTGAGTTTGAAAAAAACAACATTCCTCAGGTATACGAAGCTATCAAAATAACAGACACGGGCACAGTGCTTGAAGTTCAACAGCAGCTTGGAGATGGAATTGTTAGAGCAATTGCTATGGGTACAACTGAGGGGCTAAAAAGAGGCCTAACCGCAGAGCGAACCAATGCTCCTATCTCTGTCCCAGTGGGTGAAAAGACACTTGGCCGAATTATGGATGTATTAGGAAACCCTATTGATGAGTGCGGCCCTATTGGTGCAGAAGAGCAAATGCCCATTCACAGAAAGCCGCCAAGCTACATGGATCAATCTTTATCAGATGATCTTCTTGAGACAGGTATTAAGGTTATTGATTTGATATGCCCTTTTGCAAAGGGTGGAAAAATTGGTCTATTTGGAGGAGCAGGCGTTGGCAAGACTGTGAACATGATGGAGCTTATCAATAACATTGCAACCGAACACTCTGGACTTTCAGTTTTTGCAGGGGTAGGTGAAAGAACCCGGGAAGGAAACGACTTCTATTATGAAATGCAAGAATCAGGAGTTGTTAATGTTGAGAAACCAAGCGAATCTAAGGTTGCCATGGTTTACGGACAAATGAACGAGCCTCCTGGAAACAGACTCAGAGTTGCCTTAACAGGTTTAACGATGGCTGAAAAATTCAGGGATGAGGGAAGAGACGTTCTATTGTTTATTGACAACATTTATCGATACACCCTTGCTGGAGTTGAGGTTTCTGCTCTGTTGGGAAGAATGCCATCAGCCGTTGGATACCAACCAACATTGGCTGAGGAAATGGGCGCTTTACAAGAAAGAATTACTTCAACAAAAGACGGCTCTATTACTTCAATTCAAGCCGTGTATGTTCCGGCTGATGATTTAACAGACCCTTCGCCGGCAACCACGTTTGCTCACTTAGATGCAACAGTTGTACTTTCAAGACAAATTGCTGAGCTTGGAATCTACCCAGCAGTAGACCCGCTTGACTCAACCAGTAGGCAGCTGGATCCACTTGTGGTTGGAGAGGAGCATTACAACGTTGCTCAAGGCGTTCAGGGCGTTTTACAAAAATATAAAGAGCTTAAAGACATTATTGCTATTTTGGGCATGGATGAATTGTCTGAAGAAGATAAGTTGGCAGTAGCAAGAGCCAGAAAAGTTGAAAGATTCCTTTCTCAACCTTTCACTGTTGCAGAGGTTTTCACTGGTTCCCCAGGTAAATATGTAAAACTCGAAGATACCATCAAATCATTTAAAGGTATCCTAGCTGGAGATTATGATGAGCTTCCAGAGCAAGCTTTTTACATGGTTGGAACAATCGAAGAAGCTGTAGAAAAAGCAAAAACTTTATAATTTATGGCTACCATTAAAGTCAGCATAGTTTCATCAAGTGAGGAAATTTATTCTGGCGAAGGTACTATGGTTTTTGCTACCGGATCTCTTGGTGAAATAGGTATTGCTCCTGGGCATACCCCTCTTTTAACCGGCCTTGCCCCGGGGCCAGTGCGAGTTCAAAACGGCGATGATGAAAAAACCTTTTTTTGCTCAGGCGGGTTCATTGAAATCCAACCTGATTTGGTCACCTTTTTGTCTGACAGAGCTGAACGCGCAGAATCAATGGATGAGGCTGAAGCCATCAAGGCTCAAGAACTTGCAGAAAAAAATATGCATGACAAAGAGTCAGAGCTAGATTACACCAAAGCAGCAGCGCAACTTGCTGAAGCAGCCGCACGAATTAAAACCATTCAAAAATTAAGAAAAAACAAGTAAGGTACTTGTATCAAGCTTAATTCGTTATTACGTTGAATATTCATACTATTATCCTTGCAGCAGGCAAAGGAACTCGAATGAACACTAATTTGCCAAAGGTGATGCAGCCGCTTGGCGGCCATACCTTAATCTTTCACGTTATTAAAACTGCTAAAACAAATAGCAAAGATGTAACTGTCGTTGTGGGGCACCAAAAAGAACTACTAAGAGAACACATAGCCAGCATCGATCCAAACATTCAAACAGTAGATCAAAATGAACAACTCGGAACTGCACATGCGGTTAAAACCGCCGCCCATTTGATAAAAGATAATGAAAAGGTTTTAGTTTTATATGGAGATGTTCCCTTAATCAGCAATGCGACCATAGAGGCACTTATCAGTTCTGGGCAAGAGTGCACACTTCTATCCATGATGTTAAATGACCCAACTGGCTATGGCAGAATAATTACCAATGAAGAAAACTTAGCCCTAAGAATTATTGAGCAAAAAGATGCGTCTTCAGAGGAACAAAAAATTCAAGAGGTTTTTACGGGCATTTTATTAATTGATGCCAGCCTTTTAAAACCCGCCTTAGACGAAATTAATAACCAAAATGCTGCCAATGAGTACTATCTTACTGACTTGGTAGAGATACTTTCTGCAAAAGGAGTTAAAATAAATTGTATTCAAGCTAACCCCGCTGAAGTTGTAGGGGCAAACAACAAGCACGAATTACATGAGTTAGAGTCAATTTTAAGAAAAATGAGCGCTGAAAAATTATTAGAACAAGGGATCACTCTCCTAGATGCAGCTCGCATTGATGTTCGGGGTGAAGTTGAGGCTGGCAAAGATTGCTCTGTAGACGTTAATGTAATTTTTGAAGGCAAAGTCACTTTGGGAGATAACGTTACCATTAAATCAAATGTTGTCTTGCAAGATGTTTCTATCGGAGATAATTCTATTATTGATTCTTTCAGCCACTTATCATCTGCAACAGTAGGCTCTAATTGCAACATAGGTCCTTATGCTCGTCTTAGAGAGGGCTCGGAAATCGGAAACAATGTTAAAGTTGGTAATTTTGTTGAGACTAAAAAAACCAAACTTAGGGATGGTGCTAAAGCCAACCATCTAGCCTATTTGGGCGACGCTGATATTGGTGATAAAACAAACATTGGCGCTGGAACCATTACCTGCAATTACGACGGCACCAACAAACATCAAACAATCATCGGCGAAGAGAGTTTTATTGGAACAAATTCTTCATTGGTAGCGCCAGTAGAGATAGGCAAAGGCGCATATGTAGGCGCTGGTTCTGTGATCACCAAGAACGTGCCTGATGAAGCTTTGGCGGTAGGCAGAGGCAAACAAGTCATTAAAGAAGGCTGGGCAAAAAACAAAAAATAATATGTGTGGAATTATAGGAGCGGCATCATCTCGCAACGTTGGTAAGTTGTTGGTTCAGGGCCTGCACAAGATGGAGTATCGAGGTTATGATTCTGCCGGAATCGCTCTCCATCAAAAAGACAGCATATTTAATTTAAGGACATTGGGCAAAGTAAGCTTGCTTGAAGATGGGATGATTGAAAAGCGCCCCAAAAGCAAACTTGGCATCGCCCATACTCGTTGGGCAACACATGGTCAGCCCTCGGAAGAAAACGCTCACCCGCATTCATCTAGCGGAGAAGTGCATATTGTTCACAATGGAATAATTGAAAACTATTTAGAGCTTACTGAAAAACTAACCAAGGATGGCTATACCTTTAAATCAGAAACAGATTCAGAAGTTATAGCCCATTTACTTCATCAACACTTACAATCCTCCGGCGATTTGCTTGAGGCAATGCATGAAGCAATAAAGGAGTTAGATGGAGCCTATGCCATCGCAGCTATCCATATTAACGATAAGAACAGACTAATTGTTGCAAGAAACAAAAGCCCACTTTTAATTGGGGTTGGCTTGGAAGAAAATTTTGCAGCATCTGATCCGCTAGCCCTTTCCCAGCTAACCAATGAGTTTGTTTTTCTAGAAGATGGCGATGTTGCTGAGATCACCAAGGAAAGCTATCAGGTGTTTAATGGCAAGAATTCTCCTGTTACAAGAGAGGTTACAGAAATTGATATAGCGGTTAATGCTGTTACCAAAGGTAAATATTCTCATTTCATGGAAAAAGAAATATATGAACAACCAGATGCCGTTGCAAACACAATTAATGGAAAGCTTGGTGAGGATGATGTCCTAGACAACATATTTGGCTTAGGTTCATCAGAGGTCTTTGGTAAAATTAGAAGGATTCAATTTGTTGCTTGTGGAACCAGTCTCCATGCAGGTAAAGTCGGCAGATTTTGGTTTGAGCAAATTGCAAAAATACCATGCTACGTAGATTTTGCTAGTGAGTATAGATACCGAGACCCACTTGTAGAAGAGGGCACCTTATTTGTGACCATCTCGCAATCAGGTGAAACGGCAGACACACTGGCTGCATTACGATACGCACAAGAAAAAGATTATCTAAGCACATTATCAATTTGTAATGTGCCAACCAGCTCATTGGCTAGAGAATCCGAACACGTGCTATTTACCAATGCCGGTCCAGAGATAGGCGTTGCTTCAACCAAAGCATTTACTACTCAACTTGCAGGGCTTATGTTGCTTGCCATGTCGATAGCAAAAAGTTTAGACGGAGACAAAGACTTAAGAAAAAATCTTGCCAGCGAATTAAGGTCTTTGCCTGGAGTAATTAGCGAGACATTAAAGCTTTCGGAAGATATTTCAAAAATTGTCCCCAATATTGCTGATAAACATAACGCATTATTTTTAGGAAGAGGAATGTTTTTTCCTATCGTACAGGAGGGCGCTCTAAAACTTAAAGAGATTTCTTATATTCATGCAGAGGCTTATCCTGCTGGAGAATTAAAACATGGCCCACTTGCGTTGGTTGATGATCAAATTCCTGTGGTTGCCCTATCTCCAGAAAACACCTTAACTGAAAAGCTTGTCTCTAATCTAGAGGAAGTTAAAGCCAGAGGTGGAACCCTTTATGTGTTCGGCGGGCCTAATTCTAAAATTAAATTAGAAAGAGGCGCCTATATCGAAATGCCAGAATGCAGTGAATTATTAGCCCCGATTATCTACACAATCCCATTACAAATCCTTGCCTATCAAGTTGCATGTCAAAGAGGTACTGACCTTGATCAACCAAGGAACTTAGCCAAGTCAGTCACAGTTGAATGATTTTGTATGTAACAATTCTTTTAAAGAATAATTGTAGTTTCGAACTGTTATTTAACAGGAGTTAATTATGGAAGTATTTGGAGTGATGGGGATGTCATTTGGAGTGATGGGAATGTCATTAGGAACAGTTGGGTTTGTATTTGGACTAATATCATTTGTTCAAACAAAAAAACTTACAAAGACATTAAAAGAAAAAGGAATTCTCGAAGAGAATTAAAATGAAAAATAAAAAAACAGTTACAAACAAAATAAATCCACCACCGTGGAGTAATTCAGAACAGTGAATTAACATGGGTATATTGTTATCAATTCATATATTAGCCGGAACAATTGCTCTTCTTTGTGCTGCCCTGGCAGTTTCATCTGAGAAAGGAAAAAAATTCCATGTTCTTTCAGGTAGAACATATTTCTGGTGCATGGTTGGTATTTTCTTAACAGCTATTCCAATGTCAATTATTAACAGCAATACCTTTTTATTTCTAATAGCAATTTTTTCTTTCTATTTAGCTTTTGCAGGCATGCGTTTTGCTAAAAATAGAAAAGGCATAGCGACGACAATTGATTGGATCGCGGTTAGTTTAATGATTTTATCGGGATTGGGGATGTGGGCATTGGCTATAACTTACTTCATAAATAACAATTCTCAATACATAACACTTCTCGTTTTTGGATTTATTGCACTAACGCTCGGATACGGAGACTATAGAAGCCACAAGAATAAAGCAGCAACAGGAAAAGAGAGAATTGCAAAGCATCTAACCAATATGATGGCTGGAACCATAGCTGTTATTACTGCTGTTTTAGTCGTCAATGTTAATATTGAACCTATATGGATATGGTGGGTATTACCGACGGTGGTGATTACGCCAATCATCTCTTACTGGAGTAAAAAAACTTTGTCACCGTGAAAAAGTTATTCACTGTTCCAAAATACTCCGTTACGGTGGAGTAATTTTAAACAGTGATTAAGTTTATAAAAAAATATGAATTTTGGATTTTAATAATTTTTGCCATAGCAATGTATTTATCAGAAAACATATTTGGTATTGATGGTCTGCATGATATTGGAACGGTATTTTTCTTAATAGCAATTATTTCTCTTTCAATGAAAAAATTTATGAAAAAAAATAACTGAACTATGAGTGCAAATCACTACTCGCACTTATTCTGCAACGGTGGAGTAGTTTGGAACAGTGATTAAAAAGTTAAACCTTAAAAAATTTTTGTTATACCTTCATTTAGGTTGTTTGTTTATATTGATTGGATACGGAATCAATGACTACCTTGCCGGTAAATCATTAGATGGCGATTATTGGGGAACATTAATAATGCTTATAGCAATTCTGCCAGGCACTCTGCACATCCAAAATAAAGAATGAAATTAAATCACTGTTTAGAAACACTCAGTGACCTTGGAGTAGTTTCGTTTGCCGAATTAATTATTTGGCAATCTAAATAAATCCTCTACTTTACATCCAAGAGTTTTAGAAATTTTTAAAGCAAGAACAGTAGAAGGGACATATATTCCATTCTCAATTGCATTGATGCTTTTTCTAGAAACATCAGCACTCTCAGATAACCCCTGTTGCGTTAATCCTGCATTCTTACGAAGTTCCTCAAGATTGTTTAGAAGCTTTTTATGATCTTTGCCCAAAATTATTTCTTTTCGAAGTCTTCAACCGCGTCTGTTAATTCTTCACCTGTATTTGGATACAAATATCCAAATATCAGTATTGCTAAGGATCCCATTGCAATACCAGCTGCTATCCAGGCTGGTTCTTCAGTCGCCACAGCTAATGCTGTGCCCACTCCTGCGCCAATTCCTATCCATCCTCCCTTTTTATTTTCTTTCCACATAATCTTTTCCTTGCTTATTTCTCAAATTTTTCAACTGCATTTGTTAATTCTTCACTTGTGTTTGGGTAAAGATAACCAGCAATTATTTGTCCTAAACCAATAGCAGCAACTAGTGCCCCAACACCCTTGAGCACTGAACCTAGAAAAAATACGCCAAATAGAAACAGACCCACCCCAGTAAACAATGTAACAACCCCAGTTCTTCTATAATCAATTGGCTCTTTTTTTCTTTCATCAAGCATGCCTATTAAGTCTTCGATTTTTGAAGGATCCTCAATATTTTTCGATATCTCTAATATTGTTCTATTTTTATCCTTGCTCTCAAAATATAACCAAACAAAGACAGATACAGGCACTATTATTCCTGTCATTATTCCTAATACTGGTATTATTAATTCAAGACCCATTTTCTTCTCCTCACTAAAATGTAACGCAAACT
>CABXJR010000020.1 GCA_902512655.1 uncultured SAR86 cluster bacterium | reverse complement strand
TTGTATGAATCAGAAATTAAATCAAATTTAAAACCGAATGCAGTTTTAGCATTTGCACATGGATTTAATATACATTTTAAAAAAATCATTCCAAGTGATGATACTTCAGTAATTATGATTGCTCCCAAAGGACCTGGCCATACTGTAAGGAGCACCTATTTAAATGGCGGAGGAGTTCCATCTTTAATTGCAATTTATCAAGATGGCAGCAATCCAAATAACCATAGCGCAAGAGAGATTGCTCTTTCATATGCTAAGGCTAATGGAGGAACAAGAGCTGGCGTTCTTGAGACTACTTTTAAAGAAGAAACTGAGACTGATTTATTTGGCGAGCAGGCTGTTTTATGTGGCGGCATGACAGCATTAATTAAAGCAGGCTATGAGACTTTAGTTGAGGCTGGATACAGCCCAGAAATGGCTTATTTTGAATGCCTGCATGAGACGAAATTAATTGTAGATTTAATTCATGAGGGCGGAATAGCAAACATGCATTATTCAATTTCTAATACTGCTGAATTTGGAGACTACGTCAGTGGCCCAGAGATCATTACAGATGATACAAAAGAAGCTATGAGAGGAATTTTAAAAAGAATTCAAACTGGAGAATTTGCAGATCAATTTTTAAATGATTGTCGACAAAGCAACGATGGATCTGGTGGTCCAATCATGAAAGAAAAGCGTAAAAACACTGCTTCTCATTCTATTGAGCAGGTTGGAGCAGAACTTAGATCAAAGATGCAGTTTCTTCATTCAGAACGCCTAGTAAATAAAGATAAAAATTAGTTATAAAACTGGTTGATATTTACAACTAAGGGTATACAATTCTCGGTTCCGGCCTTGAGCTGGCAAGTTCTTTAAACATTTTTGGTTACTCGTGTGGGTGTTCAAAATACGAGATATATATTTTTAGTTATTTTTAATATTTTATAAAAGTAACACAACATGATTTTAATTGAAGAGTTTGATCATGGCTCAGATTGAACGCTGGCGGTAGGCTTAACACATGCAAGTCGTGCGAGAAAGTATCTTCGGATATGAGTAGAGCGGCGGACGGGTGAGTAACGCGTAGGAATCTACCTAGTAGAAGGGGATAGCCCGGGGAAACTCGGATTAATACCGTATACCTCCTTCGGGAGAAAGAAGGCCTCTCTTTGAAGCTTTCGCTATTAGATGAGCCTGCGTAAGATTAGCTTGTTGGTGAGGTAAAGGCTCACCAAGGCGACGATCTTTAGCGGGTCTGAGAGGACGATCCGCCACATTGGGACTGAGACACGGCCCAGACTCCTACGGGAGGCAGCAGTGGGGAATATTGGACAATGGGCGCAAGCCTGATCCAGCCATACCGCGTGTGTGAAGAAGGCCCTAGGGTTGTAAAGCACTTTAAGTTGGGAAGAAAAGTTATTGGTTAATACCCAATAACCGTGACATTACCATCAGAATAAGGACCGGCTAATTCCGTGCCAGCAGCCGCGGTAATACGGAAGGTCCAAGCGTTAATCGGAATTACTGGGCGTAAAGCGCGCGTAGGTGGTTTATTAAGTTGGATGTGAAATCCCCGGGCTCAACCTGGGAACTGCATCCAAAACTGATTCACTAGAGTACGATAGAGGGAGGTAGAATTCACAGTGTAGCGGTGGAATGCGTAGATATTGTGAAGAATACCAATGGCGAAGGCAGCCTCCTGGATCTGTACTGACACTGAGGTGCGAAAGCGTGGGTAGCGAACAGGATTAGATACCCTGGTAGTCCACGCCGTAAACGATGTCAACTAGCTGTTGGAGAACTATGTTCTTCAGTGGCGCAGCTAACGTAGTAAGTTGACCGCCTGGGGAGTACGGCCGCAAGGCTAAAACTCAAATGAATTGACGGGGACCCGCACAAGCGGTGGAGCATGTGGTTTAATTCGATGCAACGCGAAAAACCTTACCTATACTTGACATACTTGGAATGCTTTGTAATGAAGCAGTGCCTTCGGGAGCTAAGATACAGGTGCTGCATGGCTGTCGTCAGCTCGTGTCGTGAGATGTTCCGTTAAGTCGGATAACGAGCGCAACCCTTACCCTTATTTGCCAGCGATTCGGTCGGGAACTATAAGGGGACTGCCGGTGATAAACCGGAGGAAGGTGAGGACGACGTCAAGTCATCATGGCCCTTACGTATAGGGCTACACACGTGCTACAATGGGGAATACAGACGGACGCTAAGCCGCGAGGTGGTGCTAATCCTAGAAAATTCTTCGTAGTCCGGATTGGAGTCTGCAACTCGACTCCATGAAGTCGGAATCGCTAGTAATCGCGAATCAGCATGTCGCGGTGAATACGTTCTCGGGTCTTGTACACACCGCCCGTCATACCATGGAAGTGGATTGCACCAGAAGTAGATAGTCTAACCTTCGGGAGGGCGTTTACCACGGTGTGCTTCATGACTGGGGTAAAGTCGTAACAAGGTAGCCGTAGGGGAACCTGTGGCTGGATCACCTCCTTAACGATACTTTCGTACTAGAGTGCCCACACGAGTAATCAAAAATGTTTAAAGAAGTTCTTTATAAGATTTGGTATGTAATTTTCTAGTGTTTATATCTATATGATATATACACCAGTGTCATATCTTTTAGATATGTACACGTAGATCACTGCATTTAATAGAAGAAAATTTTATTAAGTTATTCTCAAACAATAACAAAAAAACTTAGCTCGCTTACAAAGGAGAGCTAAGTATATGACCCTTTTTTAGGGTTATATGATCAAGTAATTAAGAGCACAAGGTGGATGCCTTGGCAGCTGAAGGCGATGAAGGACGTAGTAACTTGCGATAAGCTTCGAGGAGGTGGTAAACAACCTTTGATCCGGAGATTTCCGAATGGGAGAACCCAGTGTGCATAAGCACATTATCTTATACTGAATACATAGGTATATGAGGCAAACCTAGGGAACTGAAACATCTAAGTACCTAGAGGAAAAGAAATCAAAAGAGATTCCGGTAGTAGCGGCGAGCGAAACCGGACCAGCCCTTAAGCTTTTTTAAAATTAGCAAAACATACTGGAAAGTATGGCCATAGTAGGTGATAGCCCTGTATGCGAAAATTTTTTAAAAGTGAAATCGAGTAGGTCGGGACACGTGAAATCTTGACTGAACATGGGGGGACCATCCTCCAAGGCTAAATACTCTCAGCTGACCGATAGTGAACCAGTACCGTGAGGGAAAGGCGAAAAGAACCCCGGCGAGGGGAGTGAAATAGAACCTGAAACCTTGTGCTTACAAGCAGTCGGAGCAGACTTGTTCTGTGACGGCGTACCTTTTGTATAATGGGTCAACGACTTAATTTCAGTAGCAAGCTTAACCGTTTAGGGGAGGCGTAGGGAAACCGAGTCTTAATAGGGCGCTCAGTTGCTGGAATTAGACCCGAAACCGGGTGATCTATCCATGGCCAGGGTGAAGGTTAGGTAACACTGACTGGAGGCCCGAACCCACTTATGTTGAAAAATGAGGGGATGAGCTGTGGATAGGAGTGAAAGGCTAATCAAACCCGGAGATAGCTGGTTCTCTTCGAAAACTATTTAGGTAGTGCCTCATGTATTACCATTGGGGGTAGAGCACTGTTTCGGCTAGGGGGTCATCCCGACTTACCAAACCGATGCAAACTCCGAATACCAATGAGTATGAGCATGGGAGACAGACTGCGGGTGCTAACGTCCGTAGTCGAGAGGGAAACAACCCAGACCGTCAGCTAAGGTCCCAAATTATGATTAAGTGGGAAACAATGTGGGAAGGCACAAACAGCTAGGAGGTTGGCTTAGAAGCAGCCATCCTTTAAAGAAAGCGTAATAGCTCACTAGTCGAGTCGGCCTGCGTGGAAGATATAACGGGGCTAAATCATAAACCGAAGCTACGGATCTTAAATTTATTTAAGATGGTAGAAGAGCGTTCTGTAAGCGGTCGAAGGCGTGCTGTAAGGCGTGCTGGACGTATCAGAAGTGCGAATGTTGACATGAGTAACGATCAAAGAGGTGAAAAACCTCTTCGCCGAAAATCCAAGGTTTCCTGTCCAACGCTAATCGAGGCAGGGTGAGTCGGCTCCTAAGGCGAGGGCGAAAGCCGTAGTCGATGGAAAACAGGTTAATATTCCTGTACTTCTTATAATTGCGATGGGGTGACGGAGAAGGTTAGGCTAGCACGGCGATGGTTGTCCGTGTTCAAGGCTGTAGACTTAGATCTTAGGTAAATCCGGGATCTTTTAAGGTCGAGAGCTGATAACGACCACTCTTTGAGTGGGAAGTAGTTGATACCATGCTTCCAGGAAAAACCTCTAAGCTTCAGATTATAAGGAACCGTACCCGAAACCGACACAGGTGGATAAGTCGAGAAGACTAAGGTGTTTGAGAGAACTATGGTGAAGGAACTAGGCAAAATGGTACCGTAACTTCGGGAGAAGGTACGCCACCATTAGTGATAAGACTTGCTCTTTAAGCTGATGGTGGTCGAAGAAACTAGGTGGCTGCGACTGTTTATTAAAAACATAGCACTCTGCAAAATCGTAAGATGACGTATAGGGTGTGACGCCTGCCCGGTGCCGGAAGGTTAATTGATGGGGTTAGCTTCGGCGAAGCTCCTGATCGAAGCCCCGGTAAACGGCGGCCGTAACTATAACGGTCCTAAGGTAGCGAAATTCCTTGTCGGGTAAGTTCCGACCTGCACGAATGGCGTAACGATGGCCACACTGTCTCCACCATAGACTCAGTGAAATTGAAATCGCTGTTAAGATGCAGTGTACCCGCAGCTAGACGGAAAGACCCCGTGCACCTTTACTATAGGTTCACACTGGACTTTGACTTTATTTGTGTAGGATAGGTGGGAGACTTTGAAGCCGAGACGCTAGTCTTGGTGGAGTCGTCCTTGAAATACCACCCTTGTAAAGTTGAGGCTCTAACTTAGGTCCGTAATCCGGATCGAGGACAGTGTGTGCTGGGTAGTTTGACTGGGGCGGTCTCCTCCCAAAGAGTAACGGAGGAGTACGAAGGTATCCTAAGCATGGTCGGACATCATGCAGATTGTATAAAGGCATAAGGATGCTTGACTGCGAGACCGACGGGTCGAGCAGGTAGGAAACTAGGTCTTAGTGATCCGGTGGTTCTGAATGGAAGGGCCATCGCTCAACGGATAAAAGGTACGCCGGGGATAACAGGCTGATACCCCCCAAGAGTTCACATCGACGGGGGTGTTTGGCACCTCGATGTCGGCTCATCACATCCTGGGGCTGGAGCAGGTCCCAAGGGTATGGCTGTTCGCCATTTAAAGTGGTACGCGAGCTGGGTTTAGAACGTCGTGAGACAGTTCGGTCCCTATCTGCTGTGGGCGTTGGAGATTTGAGGGAAGCTAATCCTAGTACGAGAGGACCGGATTGGACGAACCTCTGGTGTTCCGGTTGTCACGCCAGTGGCATTGCCGGGTAGCTATGTTCGGAAGGGATAACCGCTGAAAGCATCTAAGCGGGAAGCCTCTCCCAAGATTAGATCTCCCATAGACTTCGGTCTACTAAAGAGTCGTCATAGACTATGACGTTGATAGGCAAGGTGTGTAAGCGTTGTGAGGCGTTGAGCTAACTTGTACTAATAACTCGTGAGGCTTGATCATGTAACCTTAAGAAAGGTTCCATTGTTCAGGAATAACATATTTGTAGTGAAAAAGAATTACATACCAGTTTGCCTGATGACAATAGCAGTTTGGTACCACCTGATCCCATCTCGAACTCAGAAGTGAAACGAACTAACGCCAATGGTAGTGCAAGGTCTCCTTGTGTGAGAGTAGGTAATCGTCAGGCTTTTTTCTTTGAAAGGCTCTCAGATTTATCTGGGAGCCTTTTTTTTGTATTAAAATAAGTAAATGGATATCACTGAAATTTCAGACCGTATGGAGCTTGAAAAACTTGTTACTGACTATGCAACTGCTGTGGATACTAAAAATTTTCAAGAGTTTAATAATTTATTTACAAAAGATGCTCATATTGACTACACAGCAGTGGGCGGGATAGCTGGCAACCTTCAAGAAATTATAAAGTACTTAGAAACAGCATTAGATCATTTTCCAAATTATCAACATTTAATTTCAAATATCTCTCTTACCTTAAATGGGAATTCGGCTACTGGAAAAGTCATGTGCTTTAATCCAATGCAAACAGAAGATGAACAAGTCTTCTTTCTTGGAATGTGGTATCAAGATACTTATGAGAAAATAAATGACAAATGGTTTATTGCCTCAAGAGTCGAAGAGAGTTCCTGGGCTCATAATGTTCCAAGCTCCATTAACACCAAGCCTCAAAAATGATAATTGGTCTTACTGGCGGCATAGGGTGTGGTAAATCAGCCGCAGCAAATTTTTTTCAAAATGAAGGCATCACTGTTATAGATGCAGATGATTTAGCTAGAGAGGCAATTGAAACAAATGCCCCTGGTTTTGAAAGTATAGTAAATTATTTTGGATCTAAAATTGTTGATTCTGATGGCTTAATTAATAGAGCGCATTTAAGAAAAGAAGTTTTTGATGATGAAGAGAAAAAAAAGGTTCTAGAATCTATTATTCACCCATTAGTAAGAGATTTGATGGCTAAAAAAATAACAGCCTCAAATTCTCCGTATTCAATTATCATGGTGCCACTAATTTTTGAGACCAACAGCATGAGTAACTATAATAGAATTTTGGTTATTGATTGCGATCCAAGACTTCAGCTTGAAAGAGCAATCTTACGAGATAACAACTCCAAAGAGCAGATTCAAAAAATTATAGATTCTCAATGCTCTAGAGAAGAAAGAATAAGTATCGCTAATGATATTATTCCTAATAATGATTCCATAAAAAATTTAGAAACTAGAACCATAGCAATGCATAAATTTTATTTAGGTCTTTTATAAGAATGAAAAAGGATTGTCCACAATGCAGCAAAGAGACTGATCTAAGCCCAACTAATATTTATCGTCCATTTTGCTCTGAAAAATGTAAATTGATTGATTTTGGAACTTGGACCAACGAAGAAAAGCTAATTAGCAGGCCTATTGAATCAGAAGATTTTTATCAAGATTAAGTTCAGATTAAATTATTTTCCATTCCCCAGTTTCTATTAAAGATTTAGCTTTTTTATACTTTAATTCTTTTGTCTCTTTGCCATTAGTAATTTTTACAATTTCATTTCTTTGTAACTTTGGTTCATCTGTTTTAATTGTTTCTACCTTTGCTAATTGTTCTGGTTCAGGGTTCAGATTATTTCCTATAACCGGTTTAATTTGTTCCTGTTGGAGTTTCATTTCTTTATTTTGCTGGGCTTCACGAGATCTTGCTTCTAACTCCTGAATCTCTTCTTCGCTGGCAAGCTCTATTCTAAATAGGACTTTAATAGCTTCGCTATTTATCTCATTTAACATTACTTCAAACATTTCAAATGCTTCACGTTTATATTCATTTTTTGGATTTTTTTGAGCGTAAGCTCTTAAACCGACACTTTGTCTTAAGTGGTCCATTTCAGCCAAATGATCTTTCCAATGAACATCTAGGATTTGAAGCATTACTTGCTTTTCGAGCTGAGCGAGATTGTCTCCAATCTTAAGGTATTTTTCTTTGTATTTCTTTGCTGCGCTGTTAGAAATAAGATTTGCAATCGTATCTGGAGTCAACTTTTGGTCATTCCTCACTTTTGCCGCTATATTGTCCTGGATGAAGAAGTGATCAAACAGATATTTGTCTAATTCCCCCAATCTCCACTGACTCTCGACAGAATCCAAAGGAACGAAATCATTAGAAACTGCAAGCATCTCCTTATTAATCAAATCATTTACTGCTTCGGAAATATTGTCCTCGTTAAGCAGTTGATTTCTTAATGAATAGATTGCTTGTCGCTGATCATTTGCAACGTCATCATATTCCAATAGGTTTTTTCTTATATCGAAATTTCTACTCTCTATTCTTTTTTGTGCATTTTCTATGCCGCGAGAAAGCATCTTATGTTCAATGTGATCATCACCCATTCCAATTCTTTCAAATAGACCTCTTCGGCTATCAGATATAAATAACCTTAATAAGTCGTCTTCTAGGGATAAGAAAAACTTTGAATAGCCTGGATCTCCTTGTCTTCCTGCTCGGCCTCTTAACTGGTTATCAATCCTTCGCGACTCATGTCTCTCAGTTCCAAGGATATGCAGACCCCCAGCATCAAGAACCACTTTATGTCTTTTTTCCCACTCACCATCACCAATATTTTCCTTGCCTCCCAATACAATATCGGTCCCTCTTCCAGCCATATTTGTCGCTATAGTTACTACGCCTGGACGCCCAGCATTTGCAATAACCTCAGCTTCTTTTTCATGTTGTTTTGCATTGAGCACTTGATGAGAAATATTTTTTTTATTCAATAGGGAAGAAACTATTTCTGATGATTCCACAGATGCTGTGCCAACTAATATTGGCGCATCTTTTTTGCGCAATAGCTCTATTTCTTCAATCAAAGCTTTAAATTTTGCATCTTGAGTAAGAAAAACCAAATCGTCATTATCCTCTCTAGCCATCGGCTTGTTCGTTGGGATAATCGAAACATTTAGTCCGTATATTTCAGCAAATTCAGCTGCCTCAGTATCAGCGGTACCTGTCATCCCAGATAGTTGATTAAAGAGTCGAAAGAAGTTTTGGTAAGTTGTAGATGCAAGGGTTTGAGACTCTCTCTGGATGGGTGTGTTTTCTTTGCATTCAAGAGCTTGATGGATCCCTTCGCTCATTCTTCGTCCCGGCATTGTTCTGCCAGTGTGCTCATCAATCAGAAGAACTTCTTGACCCCTGACCAAGTAGTGAACATTCCTCTTAAATAAAAATGCAGCTTTTAAAGTTGCGTTTACATAACGCATGATTTTTAAATTACTTATGGAATATAGGCTATCTTCAGATTGAAGTAACCCCAGCTCTTCAAGATGCCTCTCAACAACCATATACCCATCATCGGTGAGTTCTATTGATCTATTTTTTTCATCAATAATATAGTGACCTCTCTCATCTTCGGTGAGCGGCTCATCCTCGGTTCCTTCTCTTAATTGTTGTTTTAGATTTGGGATAATTTTTTTAATTTGAACATAGTAATCCGCACTTTCATTTGAGGGGCCAGAAATAATCAAGGGTGTTCGAGCTTCATCAATAAGAATCGAATCCACCTCATCCACAATTGCAAAATCTAGTGAGCATTGGAGTTTATCTTCTGCACGAAGAGCCATATTGTCTCTTAAATAATCAAAACCTAGTTCGCCATTAGTGGCATAGATAACATCGCATTGGTAAGCAGATTTTTTCTCTTCAAATGATTGGTTTGAATAAACAACTCCAACTGTCAGCCCCAGGCATTCATATATTGGTCTCATCCAATCAGCATCCCTCTTGGCTAGATAATCATTCACAGTAACTAATACCACTTTATTACCTTTGACTGCATTCAGGTAGGCCGGTAGGGTGGCAACCAAAGTTTTCCCTTCTCCGGTTTTCATTTCAGCAATATTTCCCTCTGAAAGAGCTATACCTCCGAGCATCTGAGCATCAAAATGTCTTAGACCTATTGTCCTGACACTTGCTTCGCGAGTTGCTGCAAAAGCATGGGCTAATAAATCAAACCTGGCATCTTTTGATGTTCCCTTTAATTTATTTCTTAGACCAGCTAATTCATCATCACTTAGCTGCTGATAATCTGATTCCAGCTCATTAATTTGATCTACAGATACTTGCATGCGCTTTAATGCTCGCTGATTACTGCTTCCAAATATTTTGGTTAAAAATGACATGAATTTAATTGTTAATAATTATGTTGTTCTACTCAGAGCTATATAACATCCCCAAAAGGTGCTCTAGCATATGATATGGGGGCAATTGAAGAATCTTCAAATGTGACTACCTCCCAAGCATCCTCAGACGCCAATATCTTTCTTAATAATTCATTGTTAAGAGAGTGACCTGACTTATAGCCTGAAAATTGACCAATAAGATTATGTCCAAGTAGGTATAAATCTCCTATGGCATCAAGCATTTTATGCTTTACAAATTCATCATCAAATCTAAGACCTTCTTCATTAAGAATTCCATCTTCTCCAAGAACAATTGCATTATGAGCACTCGCACCTAGAGCCAATCCTTGAGATTGAAGAGTATCTTTGTCTTTTACTGAGCCAAAAGTTCTTGCCCTGCAAACTTCTTTTACAAAAGAGGTAGAAGAAAAATCAATTGATGATTTTTGAGCATGTTTTTGAATGGTTGGATCTTCAAAGTCAATTTCAAATGAAACCTTAAAACCATCAAACGGCTTGATAGCTGCGTATGTGTCTCCACGCTCAACACGAACTTCTTTTTTAACTTTAATAAATTTTTTTAATTTTTCTTGTACCTCTAATCCAGCTGATTGAATTAAAAATACAAATGGACTTGCGCTGCCATCCATAATAGGAATTTCTGGACCATCAACTTTGATAATGCAGTTATCAATTCCAAGACCTGCAATTGCAGATAGCAGATGCTCTATGGTTCCAATTTTATAACCCTCTTTAAAAAGAGCGGTTGAAAGGGTCGTATCTCCAACATTTTCAAATATTGCTGGAATACTTATTTCAGGATCTAGGTCTGTCCTAATAAAAGTAATGCCTGCATCTATTGGGGCTGGTAAAAGCTCCAATGTCATATCTTTCCCACTGTGCAGACCAACTCCTACAGCTTTGATGGGGTTTTTTATGGTCCTTTGGTTAAGCATTCAATTCGTTTAAAGATTATATTTAATTAAGCCATTGTAAATGAATTTTATGCTAACTTCTGCCTCGCAATTTCAAAAAGTATTACCCCAGTAGCAACCGAAACATTTAAACTGTTAATTGTTTTGTTCTTTGATAAAGTGCAAATTTGTGAACATTTATCTAATGTTTTTTCGCGTACACCGTCTTCTTCAGAACCCATGATTACTAACATAGGTTTGTTTAGATCTAATTCAGTATGTATTGAGCCTGCGTGTTCACTCGTTCCTAGGATGAGATAGCCAAGCTTTTCAAAGTGCTTCAAACTATTAATTAAGTTGGTGACTGTAAAGATTTGAATTGCCTCTGTTCCACCAGCTGAAACTTGCCTTACTAGTGGGGTGATTGGGGAGCAATGATGTTTGTTGATGATGACGCCAGCAACATTGCTAGCAGCTGCAGATCTAATACATGCCCCAAGGTTGCGGGGATCAATGACATTATCGATAACTAAAAATGTAGGATTATCATGCTGAATACTTTCTTCATACTTTTTAAGATCACTTAGACCGAGGTTTGCCTCATTTTTAAGAATAGCTTCGGGGTGTTGAGCTAAACTTTTCTTCCTTTCTATTGAGACTGAAAGGTTTTCAGCCATAGTAATTAAATTTTGAACTCTATCATCGCTGCGATTAGCTGGTATAAAGATTTTTTTTATATTTTCGGGTGAAAGCTTTAAGAGCATTTCAATGCTGTGAAAACCCACACGAAGATTTGCAGAATTTTTATTTTCCATTTGAAATTACTAAATTTATCTTTCTTTCAAGAGGAAAGATAGCGGCAATTTTAACTTTAATTTTTTGTCCAAGCTTATAAATACCACCTCTCCTTTTTCCCTTCAGCG
>CABXJR010000019.1 GCA_902512655.1 uncultured SAR86 cluster bacterium | reverse complement strand
CCATGTGTCTTGGATCACCATGTCGCTCATATAATGTTTCTTTAAAATCAGGAGCCTCATTGCCAAAATAAAATCCCCGGACTGAATAATATTCATCAAAAATATTTCTAGCCCAAATTGAATAAGTCCAACTTCCAATTGAATAGTTATAGCTTAAGTTTGTTAGTGCATATGACTTAGATTGATTGTCGTGAGAATCAGAATAATAAAAGCTGCTTTTACCAACTAAATCTAACGATAAAGATGCCCTATCTGTCATGGACCAACTTAATCCAAGCGCATAACTTCTCTTAGGAGCATGCGCTTGAGCCCTGCCCTCAAGATCAGGTCTAGATTTCCAATTATTTATCTCAGTTTTTAATAAACCAAGTTTTGAAAAGAAATCTAGAGACTCTGTAAGCTTCAAATCAATATTTAGCTCTAGTCCCTTGTTGGTGCCCTCGGCAGCATTTTGAGTTAAAAAAGAAAAAGTGTTTGGATCGGTTGGATCCACTTGAGTTGAAATGAGTACCTGCTGATCCTCTCTATCAGAATAAAAAATTACAGCTGCAATATTCATCATCTCATTAAATAATTGTGAGTTAAATCCAATTTCATAGCTAGTTAAAAATTCTGGGTCATAATATAAATTACTATTTTTTGAATCTGGTGCTAGCCCAAGATTAAGATTAAATCCACCTTGATTAAAACCCCTAGCAACACTGAAAAATATATTAGAGCTATTGCTTAAAGTTTTATTGAGAGATACCTTTCCTCCCGACATACGATCCGAAGGATTGAAAGACTCTCCAAATGAATCAGCATATTGTGATTCATAATTTTCCCATCTTGCTCCAAGGGAAAGTTTTAAAGACTCATCTAAAAAATAATCTATATTCCCAAAAAGCGATAAATTGTCCGAAGAAAATTTGCTTGAATAAGAGGATTGACTGAAGTAAGGGCCAAAGGGATCCGATGGATCTCCATATGCTCCGTCATCATTTTTTATATTTTGCTCCGTAACATTAAAATAGTTAATACCAATAACCCACTTGGTTTTGTGTTGAGAATTTAGATTGGCTATATCAGAAACCAATCTAAACTCTTGGCTCAAAGTCTTTCTATCTCTAATAGTTTCTGAAAAATAATCATAAATATAAGGAGCATGGGACTCTGGATTACCCCAATCTGAATCATAGCTAATCTCAACATCTGTATCAGTAATGCTGCTTAAACTTTGAAACTCAAATGCATCAAATTGGTGAAATACTTTAACTCCATAAGTATTTGTTCTTTGAGAGTCCATCCCCGGCCTATCTGAAAGAGTATTTAAACTCCCATCAATTGTCCATATATCCGCTGGATCATTTAAGTCTATCTGTGAAATAAGTAATTTGAGTGATGTTTTTTCAAAGATCTTCCAATCTATTTTTAGCCGATAAGTGCTTTCATCTTTTTTTGAAGTATCAGATTTGCCTGAATATAAATTTTTCCTAAATCCATCTGAATTATCATTTCTTAAGGTCAGCCTATATGAAAGGTTTTCGCTGAATGCAACTGGGCCTCCAAATGCAAGCCCAGCATTAAATGTCCCGAAAGTGCCTGTGGTCACCTCACTGATTCCCTCAAATTGTTTAGTTGGTTCTTTTGTTTTTATATAAATTAAGCCAGCTAAAGCATTCGAACCTATTCTTGATCCTTGAGGGCCTCTATGAACTTCAATTTGCTCTATATCAAAAGTTGTTGCGATACCTCCCTGGCCAGAATAATCAATATCGTCGATTAAAAATCCTACTGCGGAATTTTGTGTTCTCTCATACCCAGATCTCTCGCCAATACCTCTGATTTGAAAATGTCTCGCCCTAGAATCGCTTGCAGCAAAATTAAGATTTGGAACCAAGTATGAGATATTTTCAAAATGCTTTATGGGCTGAGACTTGAGTAATTTTGTGTTGAGAATGACGATGCTTGAGCTTTCTTCAAGCACCTTGGAATCACGCCAATTACCCTTAACAATTATCTCTTCGATATCCTTAGAAAACAAACCTGAGCTTATTAGGATAAAGAAAAAAGGTAAAAAAATATTTTTTTTGATATGCATGCAATTCCTCCGCCATTATTGTATGGATCAGGTTCAAAGGGTTCCAATATTGATCTCAGGCACCAAAGCCACCCCTTTGCAATATAGAAAATGATATAGAGTTATTTATTTAAAATCTATAGCCCTATAATTTCTTGAAAAAATGTGTTTTTATAAAACTATAAAGGAAATTTTAATGGCTTGTATTATTAGGTAACGCGCTAAAAAGATCTCGATTAACTCCTAAATAGCTAAAAAATTATGAATAATAAATTAAAGAAAATAGGCATATTTTGTTTTCTTATACCTCTGCTGGCACACGCTGGAACTGTTAATAAGAGCCCTGCTGATCCAAGAGAATATGAAACTTTTACCTTAAAAAATGGAATAGAAGTTATCACGGTTAGCGATCCCAGCCTTGCTACTTCTGCAGCAACGCTTAGCGTAGGGGTTGGTCAATTTCAGGACCCAAAAAATGCACAAGGGATAGCCCATTTTCTTGAGCATATGATTTTTATGGGCTCTGAAAAATATAAATCGCCTAATGAATATATGCAATTTATAAGTGAAAATGGCGGGCAAACAAATGCCTATACAGCTGCGCAACAGACAACTTACCTTTTCTCTATCAACAGCGATAAATTTCCTGATGCTCTTGATAGATTAAGCTCAGCAATTAAGGCGCCCTTATTTAATGGGGACATGGTCGAAAAAGAAATTAATGCGGTTAACTCTGAGTGGCTACTCAGAAGGCAATCTGAACCATTCATAAGATCAAGGGCAGCTGCAATGACAGGCAACCTCAATCACCCTCGTATTCTGTTGGGTGTTGGGAATAAAGAAACGCTATCAGCAAAAAGAGATACTTTATTAAAAGAATTAAAAGATTTTTATAATAAATACTATTCTTCAAATATTATGAAATTAGTTCTTGTTGGGAATGAATCTCCACAGAAGCTAAAACGCCTTGCAAAAAAATATTTTGCCAGTATCAAGAATAAAAAAATTGATAGGCAGAAAATTAATATCCCAGCATATTTACCCACTAATCTTAAGAAAAATATATACATAAAAAGCAAGGAAAAATCGTCCGGTATAGGAATTGAATTTCCAATAAAAAATAATCTAGGTGATTGGAAGAAAAAACCTAATCAATATCTAGCAAAAATTTTAAATGCTCAAGAAAAAAATTCTTTAATGGGGAAGTTAGATGATGAGGGCTATATTCAGGGTGGTCAGGCATCATTTTTACCAGATGCCTGGGGTTTCGATGGCTCTATGTTTATTGATCTAAACCTTACCGAGTTTGGTGAAAAAAATAAGGATGACATTATTTCTATGATTTTTAATTACTTAAATGTAATTAGTGAAAACGGAGTAACAACTGCTCATTTCAATGAACTTAAAGCAACTAACAACATAGCATATGAAAATTATACAAGCCTGCCTCCGTTGCAAGCTGCATTGACCTTAACTGATCGTATTTTTGAATTAGAACCAGTTCATTTAATTGAATATGAATATGTAACTGAGGATTTTGATGCAGATCTCATCCTCAGTGTTTTGAGCCAAATGAAACCAGAAAACGTCAGAATCTATCATGTTGGCCCAAATGAAGAAATTAATCAGCAGCTTCAATTTGCAGATGGGGGATATAGAGTAGAGGATATCAATGAGTTAGATTTTATAAATTGGGAAAAATCTCAATATGCTCTTGCTATACCTGATGCTGAGTTAATTGAAGATGATGATACTACTTCTAATGAAATGCTTGCTGGGTTTGAGACTCCTCAAAAAGTATTTTCATCAGAAGGTGTTCAAGCTTATTTATCTCATACTCAAAACTTCAGCGGCAAAGAAAGCATGTTGCAAATTGGTCTAATCTCTGAATTACCTATCATAAATCTAGAAAACTATATGGCTTCTGGTTTATTGACTTTCATGTTTATCCAAAAAAATAGAAGATTTTATCAAAGGGCCTTTAGACGTGGCATATCTTTGGATCCCTCTCCAGATGATCAGGGTAATATGATATTTAGATTTTATGGCAGAAGCAGCAGACAGATTCAGTTTGCGAAACAGCTAATACAAAAATATTCGGAGTTTGTTCCAGATGAAAGAACGTTTAAAAATGCAACTAAAATTGTGCGAGATTATTATGAAGGCTTTGATGAGCAGGATATTTCTGACCAATTAGATTGGTACACAGATAATACAATCAGGCGACCTCCAAATATATATTCAAAAAAACAAATTCTCGATGCGTTACAAAAACTTAATCTTGCCGACATTGAAAAATTCCAGAAGGCTCTCAATAAGTCTATTTTTCTTGATATATATGGCCATGGTCTTTTTTCACCAAAAGAATTTAGCCTCTTCGCTTCAGAATCAAGAAATATTTTAGGCGGAACCACTGCAACTGATCCATGGCATCTTGATGATAATTTCAAGGTAAAGATAGGCACCTCTAAGATGAAAAAAGTTAGCATTCCGAGAGATGGCATTGGAATGGTAGACATAAGTATTTATCCCGAAAAATCTTTAAAAGTATTTAGCCAATTTAGAATTATTAATAAGCTACTAGCTCCTACTTTTTTTAACAGCTTGCGTACTGACCAACAAGTTGGATATGTGGTCAACAGTTTTGAAAGCAGAATAAGAGACTATCCAGCAATATCAATGATGATTATCAGTGACAACACAGATTTACAAAGTCTTAAAGAAAAAATTATTAATTTTCAGTATGGGTTTGCTATTGCTCTTGAAAAAGTAAGTGAGAAAACTATTGAAGGTACAAAAAAGGCAATTTTAGATGATATGAATCAAAAGCCAGAAAATATTTATGTTGAGTCTGGTGGCTATGTTTATGATTGGCAACAAGGCAATTACTTATTTGATACCCGAGAACAAGTCAAAAAATATATAGCTAACTCAACAAAACAAGATTTGGTAGACCTGAATAACTCAATGGCCTTTGATGGAAAATTGATGAATATTAATATTCAGCTAAGGGGAAAAGATTTTAATAATAGCGAATTTTTTTCATGGGCAAACATGAATAATTGATCATCAGCCCATCATCTAAAATTATTTCTGATTTAGATCAGTTTTAAAAGTCTCTGTTAATCCCATCACGGAAAATAATGTTAATAGTGACGCGAATGCTATATATACAGATACCCAAAATATTCCATAGTTGTTCCATAAAAAAGCTGCGATCGTTGGTGCAAATGCCCCACCTAAAATTGCTCCAAACTGATAACCCAAAGTTGCTCCTGAATACCTAACTTCTGTGGTAAACAATTCTGTAAAAAATGCAGCTTGGGGTCCATACATCATACCCACGAATATTAATCCCATGGTGATAGCTAAAACTATCAACCAAAAATTACCAGTATCGACAAGCGGGAATATTACAAAAGCCCATAAGCCGGTGAGTATAGCTCCGGCCATAAATATACCCTTTCTCCCATTTCTATCAGAGTACGAAGAAAAGATAAACTGACACGGAACCATAATTGCTGAAGCAATTAATACTGCGGCCAACATATCATCTCTAGAGATTTCTGCACTTGAAACACCATACGCCAGTAAAAAAGCTATCAGTATATAAAAGGTAACTTGAATTGAAAGAAAAGCTCCGGCTGCTAAGGATATTCGACTTGGATATTTTTTAATGGCTTCTATTATAGGCGAACGTCTGATTGATTTATTGTTACCTTCATCATCCCTTTTCATAGCTTGAAGCTCTTTAAAGGCTTTTGTATCCTCTAGATTTAATTGAATATACATACTAATACCGATCAAAATGGCGCTTGCAATAAATGGAATTCGCCATCCCCAGAAATAAAATGATTCTTCAGAAACGAGCGAGCTTGTAATGATGAATGCAAGATTGGCTAAAATAACACCTACTGGTGCGCCTGCTTGGGCAAAAGCTCCGTAATACCCTCTTTGATTTGGTGGGGCGCTCTCAGTAACCAATAACATGGCTCCCCCCCACTGACCGCCAATTGCAAGTCCTTGAGCAAATCTCAGGGAGGTCAGCAAAATTGGTGCGGTTATTCCAATCATTGCATAGGTTGGCAAAAGCCCAATTAATGTAGAGGAGACGCCCATCAAAATTAATGCTAAGACTAAAGTTTTTTTTCGGCCAACTCTATCACCATAGTGACCAAAAATAATTCCGCCAATTGGCCTGGCAATGAAGCCTGCTGCAAAAGTTAATAGAGATAAAATTAAGGCAGTTGAAGGAGTTGCTTCGCCAAAAAAAGCAGTAGGAAATATTAGGGCTGCTGCTGCTCCATATAGAAAAAAATCATACCACTCTATGCTGGTTCCAGCTAATGCGGTCAAGGCGACCTTTTGCATGTTTGATTCTGAATTATCTTTATTTTTCATTCAAACAAAGTATTACAAATGCTGATGAAAGTAAAAGTTTTATCTATAAATGGTGGGTCTGGGTGGACTCGAACCACCGACCTCACCCTTATCAGTCATTCGTTCGTTTTAATAAACCCTATAGGTATAGGGTTTAATGACTAGTGTGTGTATATGAGTGTGTATATTTTCTCTCAATAAAATATCTATTTTGCCTCTCCCTTAACCCACAGATTTTCAGGCATTTTTTACCTTTGGTGTTCAAATGAACACTTTTTTCTAATGCATTACTCTTATTTAAAAGCTTTCTGACTGTCTTCACTCTATTTAACTCTAAGTGCTGATTACCTGATTACGAAATAATAAATATCAGTTTTACTTAATCTTAACTTGCCCATTCATCAGCATAGGGAGAAGCCACTCGCGCAGAGATTCAAGCTCAGAGTTTTCTAGCAATAGTTTCTGCTTTTTTTTATGCAGTGGTTCAACAAATACACTGAATTCTTTTGCTAAAGTCTCAGGAACCTCAGGAATCTGATATGAATTGACAAATATATCAAAAAGTAAGTTTTTAATACCGCTAGTTTTACCCTCCCAACCAAAGAACACACCATTGCTATATAGATTATTCCATAGATATACAAAATTATAAAAGTAGTTATTATTTTTAAGCGATATCGCTTTACAGAAATTGGAACAAATTAGTGGATTTTTAAATCTCTGAAAGGATTCATCTGTTAAAAATGCCATTCTTCCAGTTGATTGCGTTGGGCTACCACCCGAAATTTCAATGATAATGTCAAAGACAGATAACAATTTGTCTTGGTTTTTCTCCAAAATAAACCTATTAGGTAATTTTACTTTTCCTCTTCCATTTAGTCCATTTAGATCTGCTCCTCTTATACAGTCGACCTGCAAAGAATAGTCACCCTCTTCAATCTCCTTACCCCAATCCCCAGTTTTATCTAACTTAATCTGGTCTATTATCTTAATGACATCCCACCCCTCAGGGATGCCACGCTTTAGCTCTTCGTTATAAACCATCTTGCCGCCTGAGGATTTATAGGGATTGCCATTCTCATCAGGGAAGTCGAACTGCATAAACCAATAGTCATAAATTAGATTAGCCATGGCTTCTAGCTCAAAATTAATCTTTTTGTTTAAATCAATCTTTGCATCTAAAACTGAAAGGGTTTGAGATATTTTTTCTTGTTGTGCGTAATCAAAATCAGGGATTAAGAATTCTAGTAGGTGATCCTTGTCTCCCCTTGGCATTTTTGTACCAGTAGATCCCTTTATTGCATGAACAAAGAAATCATCTCTTAAAAGAGCGTAGTAAATAAAATTAGGTAAATATCCTTCATTGGTTTTAAAAACCAAGACATCAGCAGAGCAGCCTCCGTCAATATCTGAAAACCATATTTTTTTTAGATACGGTCTAATATTGCCTACTAAGATATCCCCTTTTTTAAACCTAGTGCATGTTCCGCTATTTGGGGGAAGATTTATAGAGTTACACTTGCCTTGTTTGTTAGGTAGCATGCTGTCAGTTGTAATATATGAGGACAGATTAAGCTCGATAGTTGGTATTGTCTCCCTAGAATAAAAAGCAACATTACCTAGAATATTATTCATATTTGATCTGTGAAAGTTTTTTAATAATTTCGGATTCAAGCTTTTTAGACTCATCAAAAAAATTCATTACAGTCTTTATATGAGATTCCATTTTAACTTCAAACTCTTTTTCAGAAATATCTATATATCTTATATTCACATCAAAATACCGTCCAGCATTCAACGAGTAATTTTTGGCGGCTATGTCCTCGTAACTAACAACTACAGAAAAATCGTCCAAGGCTTCTTTAGCAATGAAAGTATCGGTGATTTTTTGCTCATCAGCATCGCTCAATAGAGTTTTCTGATTTTTCCCATCCTTGACTTTTTTTCCGAGAGTTGAAGCATCGATTAATACAACATCTCCGTTATTTTCTTTATCTATAAATATGATAGAGACACTGGTAGGGGTAGTGGCAAATATATTGGAAGGCATACTTACAACGCCCGACAATATTTTCTCGTCCACTAGCTTTTGTCTTATCTTTTTATCTATTCCACTTTTGGCAGTAATAAATCCGGTCGGTACGACAATAGCGGCTTTTCCGATCTTACTTAAGGAATGAATAATGTGTTGCATAAATAGCAGATAAATTGCCATCGACTCCTTTTTTTTGGCTGGAATTTTGGGAACTCCTGCAAAGAATCGATTTGAGTCTTCTAACTGATCACGATAATCAGAAAAGTCTAATTTAAATGGAGGATTTGCAACGATGTAATCAAACTTATGAAAGTTACCGTTTTCTGTTTTGTGGTACGGCTCAAGAATAGTATTACCTTGAACAACATTAGGTATTGAATGAACAAGATCATTGAGAATTAAATTTAATCTAAGGAGAGAGGAGGATTTTTGAGAGATATCCTGGGAATAAATAGTGCACTTATCTTCGCCAATTTCGTGAGCTAGATTCATTAAAAGAGTACCTGAACCAGCTGATGGATCATAGCAGGTAGCATTATCAACCGCTCTGCTAACCAAACAGCGCGCCATAACTTTAGCAACCGCATGTGGTGTAAAATACTCAGCATACATACCTCCACTATCGATATTGTAGTCTTTAATTAGGTACTCAAAGATGCCTGCATAGAAATCAAATTTTTCATCAAATATATTTTCAAAACTAAATCCGACAAGCTTATTGATAATAGCCTTACAAAATCCATCACGATCTTTACGCACATAATTACTTATATCCTCAAAGAGAGCTATTTTTTCTCCCTCATTGGTTACGGCAGAGAAAATTCCACTATTATCTCTAGCGATATCAATCAGTGTTTTGTCAAAAAGGTCAGCAAAATTTGGTTCATTTTGTTGGGTGAATAGTGATGAGATAAATTGGTCAGGAGCAATCTGTGCTGTGCTTTCCCCTAGTTGCATCATCAGCATTTCGTAGTCATCAGCGCTGTAGGCTCGTAAAGCTTCATCCACGTTGTCAGCGCCAGCAATTTCAGCATCTAACTTCTTTACTTCATAGATGAATTTATCATTGAGGAATTTATAAAGAAAAACCTGCGTAATAATTTTAAACTCGTTTCCATCATTACCTAAGCCATAGTTTGCACTTACGGCTTTTAAATCGTCGATGAGAGCTTTAGTTTGTTGTTGAAATTCTTGGACTTGCGTCATTCTATTTCCTAAAAATTAAATTTATGCGGCTATACCGCTATATTCGTTCATGTATTCTTTCACTAAATATCCATTAACCCTTCTTACTAAAGGCGCTGTCATTGGTATATTCTGTTTCTCTTTAAATTCAGAAATGACTAAACGTTCAATCATCCTCGCTACAAATTCTTCATTGTCCAGCATTTTAGAATTTTTCTGTATCTGGTCATCTAGACTTAACTTTAATCCACTTAGCGCATCGAACAGCTTACTCTCACTTTCTGTAAGTGGATCTTTTTCCATTAAGCGTTTATGTAAACGAGCATACTTTTCATCGTTATCATATTTAGCTTTAAGTAGTTTATTCTTACGCTCAAGCTCTGTCGCTTTGGCTTTAATATTATTGAGAGCCTCAATATTATTTTCCATTTCTTGCTGAGAAACCTCGCTCAAATTCTTCTTGTTAAATAGCCGCTCTAGTTCCTCTTTTAAGGATATAAATTTAGGATCTTGGGGGTCGAAGTTACCACCAAGCCTTTCCCGAGTCTTCTGCAAAGTATCTTTAAGTTCATCAGCTAGCAACATCTCTTCTTCTCCAACTTTTGTAAAGGCAAAGATGACATCTTCTAAGGCAGTATTGAGTAAATTTGTACCATCTACATTATTTTCTAAAGTCTCCTTGAGGTTAATTAGCGCAAGTCTGTTGTTGGCTTCTCTAGATAAGACGGTAAGTTTCTGAAAATCTAACTTTTCAATCATTTCATAGTCGCCGCTTAGCCTAATAAGGTTATAAAGACTTTTCGCATTATTGAGGGCTTGAGTAATCTTTAATATTTCAGGGCGAGAATCGATCTCAGTGATCTGCCTAGAAAATATTTCAGCATTCTCAGTATCAAAATGGAATAACACATCCTTGATCTCGCTGATTTCTGCATTAATTTCTTCCCTAGACTTAAACAGATTGCTATAGCTGTCTATTTCATCTCCTAACTCAGATTGCAGTTCCTTAAAATAGTCCGCGTTTGTCTTTTCAAACTCTTTTTCAATATTTGCAAAATCAACAACGTAGCCATAACCAGATGTTTTATAAGTTCGGTTAACTCTTGTAAGCGCCTGCAACAAATTATGTGCTCTTATAACTCGTCCGATATAGAGCTTCTTAAGACGAGGCGCATCAAATCCTGTTAGGAGCATGTTGTAAACAAACAATAAATCGATTTCTTCCTTTTTAAAGGCTTTAACCATTTTTTTACGATCTTTTTTTGTCCCAATATCATGCAAGATAAGCGCTGATGTATTTACCTCGCTTTCTTTTTTCCGTTTAGCGTTATAGCTTTCCTCTCCTTCGATAACGGAATTATTTAGTGATACATCTCTGTTTGCATAACTCTTTTGAAAAATTTCATACATCATTTTGGCTTGATCTGCAGAGTCGCAAACAACCATACCTCCAATTCCGTTATTGTTCATTGATATGCGCGCTTTCTCTAAATCCTTAACAATGTAATCAAGCATTGGTTCAACAAATTTGGGATGTGCATAAACTACATTTTTACTCGCATTACCTTTGAGGACTTCAATTTCTTCCAAAGCTTTCTGCAACGTCAGCTTATAACTGGATTCTATTTCTTCACGTATTAGACGCAGTGTATAGCCATCTTTAATTGACGCATTGTAATAATACTTGTGAATGTAAGTACCAAAGAGTGACTTAGAATTATAGTCGGCACCAAGCAGAGGCGTGCCTGTGAGTCCGATTTTAATCGACTCTCTATCAGACTGCTCCAAGTTTGCTAGAAAACTTCCTTTGGGGTTATAACTGCGATGTACCTCATCCAAAAAGAACACTCGCTGAACATTGAGTTGGTAATCTGTATTTTTAATCACAGAAGGATCATCCGCAAACTTTTGAATATTAACTACTGTAATTTCTGGTTTACCAGAATCATTGTTAATAGCATTGGTTTGTTTTATATCACGTGCAAAATCATCTCTTGAGTCAATGTTGTGCACGACCAAGCCACGAGATCTGAATTCAATACTTGCTTGTGTCAATAAATCTAGCCTATCAACAATAAAATAGAACTTTGGGATAACATTTTTTTTCTGGAAATAATGCGATAGGTATTTAACGTTGTAATAAGCTAAGGCTGTCTTACCACTTCCTTGGGTATGCCAAATAATACCTTTCTTGACACCATTCTCAATTGTTCTCTCAATCGCTTTGGTTGCAAACATCTGAGGGTAGCGCATGATATGTTTTTCTAAACCTGCTTCTGTCTTCACATAGGTCAAACCAAACTCTATAACAAATGCCAATCGATCATGCGAAAACAATGAGTTAGACATTCTGTTTGTAGGTGTGTCGGGGTTTTTATTAGTAATAAAGACTGGAGAGTCTTTAATGCTTAGCAAATTATTGTCCTTTAGAACGGTTGTTTCTAATTCCTCTGGGATCTCACGCAAAAGCTCTTCTAAATTAAAACTTTCCTCTTCTCGAAAGTAATTAAATATGGGTTCTTTATAGGATGCTGTAGCATAGAATGCACCTTCAATTTTTTCAGGTGAGCTATCGTCATATTCCATGTTATTTGAGAAAACCATTAACTGAGTCATATTCACAAAATGTCTAAAGTTTTTGTTCTGAAATCGCGATTGAATCCGATCATGCTCAGCTATGATTCCGTCTCTATTGTTTGGCTTTTTAACTTCGATGAAGACCAAAGGCATGCCATTGATAAGGAGAATAATATCAGGCCTAAATTCATCCTCACCTTTTTTATAAGTTAACTCGGTGACAACGTTAAAGGTGTTGTTATTGAAATCATCAAAGTCAATAAGCTTGATGCCTGATCTATTTATTAGCTTCTCAAAGAAGGCTTTTCCCAAATCCTCATTTTCAAGGCATAGAGACACTTCGTCGTAGCACTTTTCGATGTCAAAGTCAGAAATACCTTTATTAATTTTAGCTATGCTGGTTTTAAAAATATTAGAGAAAATATTGGTAGATTCATCCCATTGAGTACTAGGATCTTTCAAGGATAAATAATCATACCCTAGGCGCATCAGATGAAGGATGGAGGGTATCTTTACCCTTGAATCTTCATTAAATTTTGTCAATATTACTTTCTCTTTGTCTTATTTATATTCTAAACGGTTATAAAAAATATATAAATGTATTATGTGTTCTTACTTATTATCTTTGTTGCTTATACGAATACTTTTTCTAATACATCCGTTCTTATATAACTTTTTGAAACCGATTTGTTCAAATGAACAAAATAATATTTTGAGAATTAATCACAATTATGCTCACAAATCATGTGTGTATATGTGTGTATAGAATTGATTTACTGGTCGGAAACAGTAAACCCTCTGAAAGTATTGATTTTAAAGGGTTTAATGGTGGGTCTGGGTGGACTCGAACCACCGACCTCACCCTTATCAGGGGTGCGCTCTAACCAAGCTGAGCTACAGACCCAATAAATTGGGAAAAGCGATTATAAACCAAACAATGATCTGGGGAAACTAACTAATGAATTAATCCAGTTTGCCTTCATCTCTTAGTTTTTGACGAATTTTTGTGGCACTTATTTCAGTTACTGAGCTATCAAATACTTCTTCTTCAAATGTATATCCAACTCCTCGACCATAAGTAATATTAACAATATTTGGCACCAGCATAATTTCGTACTCTTGCCCTCTTTCAAAGCCATCTTTTAAGAGCCCTGCTTCGATATTTTTACAAACTTGATCCCAATCAAAAGGGTTATCATTTTGTCCATCTCCACCAGATGCTCCCTGAACATCTCTAACCTGTATTGCCACCTGACCAGTTTTTGCAATGCATCTTTTAAACAAGGCTTGGTGACCATCATGCCAAGGTTGCCATCTTCCCAACATCTGCACTGTTGGTTTTTTCCAATCAAACATTTTTTAGAATCTCCTTGGCCACATCATCATGATTGTGCTCATTCCACTCTGTAACATGGAAATCAACCTTTTCGGGGTCTTGAAAAAGCTTATTAGTATCTTCGTATCTTCCTTCTTTGATCGTATCCATCCAAATCACAAGATCAGCATCAAAATTTTCTCGCGTTTCTTTCGTAGGACATACAAAATCACAAACAACGTATCTACCGTGTGATTTTTCAAAATCTGCAAAAGCCTTCATCCTCATGGACTGTCTTTTTCTACCTTCATCTGAAAAATCCCAATCATTAGACATCTTTCTTACTTGATCAGCGTTATACCATGCAGCATTTAACAACGGCACCAATCTCTGAGTTAGATAAGTCTTGCCGCTGCCAGGCAATCCCATTACTAATATTTTCATTTTTCTAACTTCCCAATTCTGATTTATTTTTTACAGACTCATATAGACTAAAAAATAAATAAAACAAAGGCATTAATGTTGCATATTTCATAGTGGTTGCTGCAATTAAAAACCACAACATTCCATCAGCCCCAATAATTCCCCCAAGAAATCCAAAACTAAGTTGAATACTCATAAAAATTGCAGTAAGTGCGAATAGTTTTGTTGCTACTTCTTCTGTTAGATTCCAGGACTCTCCAAAAGAGTCCATTACACCCTTATCTTCAAACATAATAAATAATGGAAATAATCCAAGGCGACCATACAAATAAAAGCCAGGTAGAATTAACATCAGAAATCCCAACCCATAAGCAATGGAATGCAAAATATTGGTCCAAAGGAGTGGGAAAAACTTCTTTAAACCTGCAAAAAGGGCTTGATATGGGCTAACCTGCCCCTTACTAGAAATAGAACGAAATGCGACCATGCAACCACCACTTAAAGCAACCGAGAGAATAAGAGATGCAAGCACTAAAAGAAATACTTGAGCAGATATTTCACCAATTGCTTCGAGAGCAGCTGTTTCTGAGCTTGATTGGATATCTAAAGAAGCTATTAGGCCGCCCAAAGCAATTTCAAGGGTCATAACAGGTAGGCACAAGACAAATAGGTACCCAATGTTGCTGAGGCAAAAATTAATAGATGAAAAAAACTGTTGCATGTTTGTATATTTAATTATGAATTATATTATTAAATCTAAAGAGTTATTTTTTTAAATTTTCTTTTACCTACCTGGTAAATAGCCGAAGAACCAGAAGAAATAATATGTTGTGTATCTATAATTTTTTCTTCATCAATTTTTACAGCTCCTTGCTTAATCATTCTTATTGCTTCAGATGTGCTGCTTGTCATCCCGCATTCCTTTAAAAGATTGGCTAATGGAATTGAGCTCTCTGATATGGTCAAAGACA
>CABXJR010000018.1 GCA_902512655.1 uncultured SAR86 cluster bacterium | reverse complement strand
AATTGGATTTGATCGCGGAAAAATGAAATTATCTAAAAAAGTTTTAGAGCAGTAACAACTACAAAATAAACAATATTTATATTATATAAGTACTAATATTTATATTGAAGATAGGTAAATCAACCAAATGTCAAATTTAGAGTGTTTTTTCTTACGTTTTTCTTGTTCACTATTTATTTTTATGTTCTGATAGGCATAACTAACCATGCAAACCATAGGGGGAAATTATGGATAATGCATTTAGAATGTTAAGCGACCTAGTTAGTAATCTAACTAGTGTAATCGTTGGTATCTTAGGACTTGGTATCGTTGGAAGCCTTGCTTTTGGTGATATGATGGGACTAGACGTAATTGGAAACATTACTTCTTTAGTTGAATCCTTAGCTTCTGGCGGTGTTGTAGGACTACTTGTACTAGCAGTTCTATACAGCTTAGTTAACAGATAAGCATTGCTTAATCTACGTTAGAAAGGGTCATTAGGCCCTTTCTAACCTTTTTATAAAAATGAATCTTAATAACTCTCTTATCAAACTCACTTCTTTTTTTAATAAGTTATTAAAATTATTGTTGCCCTTAGTAGCAGTCTCGCTATTGCTGGGTATTATTTTTGGTCCTACTACTCCATTCGTTGGAGATGTTTACAAAAATGTTGCAGATATCTTAAACATGCTTGGTGAAGATGCATTGTTGGTATTGGTATCTTTAATAATAATTTTGATATTTTTTAATAAAGAATAGTAAAGTAGAGCATCAATTCCCAGATAAATTAAAGTATCTGACTATTTCTTATTTTTCTTAATATTAATTGCTGATGGTGGCTATGGGTGGAATTGAACCACCGACCCCAGCGTTATGAGTGCTGTGCTCTAACCATCTGAGCTACATAGCCAAGTGGTGAAATGATAAAGAACTTGATTTAGAAGTCAAACATTAAATTTAAAGTGAATTACATCCCCATCCATGACCAAATAATCCTTTCCTTCAAGTCTTAATTTGCCATCTCGCTTGGCGCCAGACTCTCCCTTACAGACAATAAAGTCTTCATATGAAATGACTTCAGCTTTGATAAAGCCTCTCTCAAAATCAGTGTGAATAACACCTGCTGCTTGAGGTGCTAAGGAGTTCTTGCAAATTGTCCAAGCCCTAGATTCTTTTGGTCCAGACGTGAAAAATGTTTCAAGATTAAGTAGCTTGTAGCCCGCAAGGATAATTTTATTTAGTACAGGCTCATCCATTCCAAGTAACTCTAGATATTCTGATTGCTCTTCTTCCTCTAGGGCGGCTAGTTCATGCTCAACCTTAATAATAGCTGGAATTATATTCATTCCATTGCTTTTTGCATAAGCCTTTATGTCATCGAGACTATTTTTTGAATCGTCATCAGATAAATTTGCGACCAAGACCATTGGTTTAGTTGATAGTAAGTTCATACTCTCAATAAATTTTATTTCTTCAATATCAAAATTATTAAGTTTTGGTAGATTTCCATTTTCCATCAGCATTTTTAAAGACTGAATAATTGCTTTATGTTTCTTTGCATCTCCATCTCCTGACCTAATAAGTTTCTCCAACTTTTGCTCTCTTTTTTCTAGAACTTCAAGATCGGCAAAAATTAATTCAAGATTAATGGTCTCAACATCTTTTAGTGGGTTAATTGCACCATCTACATGCACAACACTCTCATCATCAAAGCACCTAATTACATGAAGTAGGGCATTCATTTCTCTAATATTAGATAGAAATGCGTTTCCTAAGCCTTCGCCTTTGGAAGCTCCTTTTACAAGCCCAGCGATATCTACAAAGCTCATTGTTGTAGGAATTACTTTTTCAGAATTTACTATTCCAAGGTTTGGCTCAATTGTGCAAAATGGAAAATTTTCAGCTGGAATAGAGGATTTTGTGATCGCGTTGAATAAGGTTGATTTTCCTACGTTAGGCAATCCCAAAATACCACATTTAAATCCCATCTTTATTCGGTATGAAGTTTTAGTTGAGCATTCCGCATATCATTGTTGCTTAATAGCTCAATAATATTATTAAATTTATAAAAGCTTTGTAGTATTGAATCTTTTTCAACTGGTTTAAATTTACCTAAAACCCAGTTTGTTACATCTACTTTATTTCCTGGATGCCCAATCCCGACTCTCAGTCTAATGAATGATTTTCCAGTATGCGAGATAATACTTCTCAGTCCATTATGACCGCCATGACCTCCTCCTATTTTTAACTTGAGACTGCCAATTGGAAGGTCTAAGTCATCATGAATAACTATTACTTGTTCGAGCTTGAAATTATCTTTTTTTAAAATTTTGTTAATTGAATGACCTGATTCATTAACATATTGATTAGGGTATCCCCAAAGAATTTTTTCATCAGAAGATGTAGCAACAGTAGATTCAATTTTTTTCTTTGATTGAAGTTCTAGATGGTATTCAGCTGCAATACTTTTTACCCAATCTTTGCCAACATTATGCCGGGTTCCATCATATTTTGTGCCAGGATTGCCTAGGCCAATAATGCAGATATTAGGCACAGATAATGTGAACCTTAATCACTTGATTCTGCTTCTTCACTAGCCTCATCACCAGAAGCATCTTGTTCTTCAGATGTTTCTTCTCCTTCAGCAACTTCTCCTTCTTCACCTTCAGGTATAATTTCTGGCTCTTCCTCTTCTGCTCTAGGAGGATTGACTGAAACAATCATTTGATCATTCTCCTCATCAAATCCTGGGATTTCAGCTCCTTCAGGTAATGCGATGTCTGATAATCTAATTGCTTCATTAAGATTTAAGTTTGTAATGTCAACCTCAATTGCCTCTGGAATATCTCCGGCTAAACAAGCAATTTCTATCTCTGAGATTGCCTTAGCAAGGACACCGCCATCCGTTTTAACGCCTTCACATTCCTCTTCACCATTAAATCTAAAAGGAACGACAACCTTAAGTTTTGTTTTTCTAGAAACTCTCTGGAAATCAGCATGTAGGAACTTACCCTTGACTGGCTCTCTTTGGAGCTCTTTAAGAACTACTTTTTCTTCATTTCCTTCTAGTAAAATTTTAAGAACTTGAGTGTAAAAAAGCTCGTTTTCAGAAGCTTTTGTTAGTTCATTAAGCTTTAGTTTTATATTTTTTGATTCTTCTTCGTTTCCATAGATAATTGCTGGAACCATTGAATCTTCGCGTCTAATTTCTCGAGTTTTATTTGTTCCAGTTCTAACTCTTAGATCCGCATTTAAAATAATTTCGTTTGACATATGTCGTACCTTCTAACTTAATTTTTGCAAAAATAGAGCGCTTAGCGACTCTTCATTGTTTAATCTTCTGATGCACTCTGCAATAGTAGAGGCAAGAGAAATGACGCGTATTTTACTGCATTTTTCTGCTTCTGGGGATAAAGATATGGAATTGGTTACAACTAATTCATCTATTGAAGAACTGGAAATTCTTTCAATTGCAGGACCAGATAGTACTGGATGGGTAATATACGCTTTTACCTTTGATGCTCCAGCATCTTTCAATGCTTGCGCTGCGTTGCATAATGTCCCAGCTGTATCAATAATATCATCGGGAACAATACAACTTTTCCCTTTAACATCTCCAATTATATTCATCACTTCAGATTCGTTTGCACTAGCCCTTCTTTTATCAATAATGGCAAGATCAGATTCGTCTAAAAACTTTGCAAGCGCCCGTGCTCTTACAACTCCACCCACATCTGGAGACACAACTAAAATTTCTTCATCTTTTGAAGATCGTGCTTTGATATCGTCATGCATGATCTTGGTTGCGTATACATTATCTGCAGGCATGTCAAAAAAACCTTGAATAGACTCAGAGTGAAGATCTACGGTTAGCACTCTGTCAACACCAACAGAATTCATCATATCTGCTATAACTTTTGCACTGATAGGAACCCTGGATGATCTTACTCTTCTATCTTGACGAGCATAACCATAATACGGGAGTATTGCTGTTATCCTTGATGCAGAAGAGCGCTTTAAAGCATCAGTGATTAACATTAATTCCATTAAATTTGAGTTTGTTGGAGCGCATGTAGATTGAATGATATATGCCTCATGGCCTCGGACATTTTCAAGAATCTCTACTTTAATTTCACCGTCAGAAAACTTACCAAGATCAATATCACCTAGTTTTAGCCCAAGTATTTTAGCAACTTCTATAGAAAGAGTTGTTGATGCTGAGCCAGAAAAAATTCCTACTGTTTGTTTATTAATCATTTTCTTTACCATTGGCTGGGGTGGCTGGATTCGAACCAGCGCATGACGGGATCAAAACCCGTTGCCTTACCGCTTGGCTACACCCCATTATTTTAAGTACGTTAATAATGGTGAACATTGTAAAGGTTCACAAAAAGAGTGTCTCCATTTACTCGGAATTTTTTTTAAAGTTTTTTCAATTTCGCATCTATCTTCGTATGCATAAAACATAGTAGAACCAGTGCCAGATAGTCTTAGAGAGGAGAGCTTAGATAATTCATTAAAATTTTTTTTTACATCTTTATTATTTTGAAGAAATAAAGGCAAGAATGAGTTTTCTTCACTTTCCAGAATTCTCTCTTGAGAACCTTGATCTAATTCATCCCATTGTGAAAACAATTTTTTAGTAGAAGAATGAATCTGAGGAAATAATAATAGATACCTCTTTTTAGATGAATTTTGATCTTCAATCAAAACCTCACCTTCACCTGAGGCATGAGCATTCTTTCCAAAAATAAAGAATGGAACATCTGCGCCTAGTTTTTTCCCAATTTTTTTTAAATCTCCAGATGAAAGACCAAGTTCAAATAAAAAATTAATTCCAATTAATGCTCCTGCGGCATTTGAGCTACCTCCTCCAAGACCGCCACCCAAAGGAATATTTTTTTTAATACTAATATCACAATGTATCTCTTCTCCAATATAATCTGATAGCTCTTTAATAGCTTTATAAACTATATTTTTCTTCCCATCTATTGAGGGACCAATGTCTGTCTGCACATTTATATATTTTGATGTTGTTTTTTCAATTATCATCTCATCAAACAAATCAATAAGTTGAAATTGAGTATTTATTTCATGCATTCCATTAATTTTTTTACTTAAAACCGATAGATTTAAGTTTAACTTTGCTGGACAACTTAACTTTATTTTATTCACGCTCCAAAGCCCCATTTAGCAATAAACCTTCTTCTGTTACGAAATGCAGTGAAAAGGTATTTAGCCCTTGATAATGACATTTTAATTCAAAATTATTTCTGCTTATCTTATATACATTTTTATCAGCATTTAAGTGATGAAAGCAGGAATTAAAGAAATAAAAGTATTCTTTTGTATTAAGACTGTTAAATATTGATAAATACATTCCATCAATTTCTTTATCAAAGGCCATGCCATCTTTTTGATTGAATTTTATCTTTATTAGATTGCCTAATATTGGCTTGCTAACCTGTATAATAATTTCTTTAGGAAATACATTTATTCTAACAATGAACCTAGATGCTTGGTTATTTTCTGTAAAGATAAATTTACCTATGTATCTTTTTTCTGAAATAGTTGATTGAGATAGTGATGAACATGCAGTTAGAAATACCACGCAACACACAAAGATAATTTTTGTTATGGAATTACAGCTATTTGGCATAAATCATAAGAATTCTAAGTTATCAGAGAGAGAATTATTTATTATAAATGACTCTAATCAAGATGACTTTATAAATTTTTTTAAGGGAGAATTTGGAGATTTTATAGAATCTTTTTATGCCCTTTCAACATGTAATAGAACTGAAGTTTACTATTATGGAGATCCTGGAACAGCTATTACTATCGCTTATAAAACTCTTAAATTTTTAGGTTGGAATGATTCTATAAGGCAGGGTTTATATTTTCTCGATGGTGAAGCAGCCATTGACCACATGTGTTGCGTTGCCAGTGGGCTAGATTCTCAAGTATTGGGAGAGCAGGAAATTTTAGGTCAATTCAAGAAATCACTTCAAACATATACAACGCTTGGAGTGTTGCATGGCCAACTTCAGGATTTTAGTAAAGAAATTTTATCAATTGCAAAGGCAGTAAGAACAGACACAAAGATTGGTTTTAACCCTTTGTCTGTTTCAGGCCTGTCATTAAAAATTGTTCAAGAGATCTTTGAAGATCCAACGCATCAAAACCTTACAATAGTTGGCGCTGGTCAGATGGCAATGAGCGTCATTGAAAATTTTTATGACAATGGAATTAAGAATATTCACGCAGTAAATAGATCTAAAAAGTTTATACAAATCAATGACTCATTTAGTCTTGTAACGAATAACTTATCAAAGTTGGCTACACTCATTCAAACAACAGATATCCTAGTTACATCTGTAAATTCACTATTGCCCATTATTGGAAAAGGGCTCATTGAAGATGCTATGAGAGTGAGGGCAAATAAACCAATGCTACTAATTGATTTAGGTGTCCCAAGAAACGTTGAGGATCAAGTTCGGGATTTAGAATATGCATACCTTTTTACAATAGAAGATATAGAGCTTGTTACTCAAGAAAATTTAGATGAACGATCTGTTGAGGCTTTAAAAGCAAAGCAGTTAATTAAAGATCGAATTAAAGTTTTTGGTCGTGATCGAATTAAAAAACAATATCGTAATGATGCCTATGAAGCTCTTAAGATAATTTCTTCATCTCTTAATGAGCGAGATTATTTAGAATTATTGAGCTCAGATGATCCACATAAGCTCTTGCAAGAAATAGATCTTGTCTCTAATGTGCAATTAAATCAGATTTTAGCTTTAAATTCTCACGCCATTTTCTCTATATTGAAGGAAATCAGAAGTGCTTGAAGAATCCATTATCGCAAGATTAGAGAGTTTAAGGTTGCGATCTGCTGAGATTCACCAGGCTCTTGCAAAAGAGGGCGCAACAGATGATATGGCGCACTTTACTCAATTAAATAAAGAGTATTCCGAAATTACCCCTATTGTTGATTTATTCAAATCATTAGAGGATACAGAGACTGAGTTAAATGGCGCAAAGGAGCTTTTAGATTCAGGCGATCCGGAGTTGATAGAGCTTGCAAAGATTGAAGTTAGCACTAATCAAGAAAAGATTGCTGAACTTGAGAAAAGTCTTAAATTTATGCTTTTGCCAAAAGATGAAGCAGATGATGGAGCTGCATATCTTGAAATAAGAGCTGGAGCAGGTGGTGATGAAGCTGCAATATTCGCAGCAGATTTATTCAGAATGTATTTTAGGCTATCTGAGCGTCAAGGCTGGAAGGTAGAAGTAGTTAATACTAAACCATCAGAGCCAAGTGGCTTAAAAGAGGCTGTTGTTAAAATTAATGGCCAAGGAGTTTTTAAATTTCTTAAATTTGAATCAGGAGTTCATCGTGTTCAAAGAGTTCCTGAGACCGAATCTCAGGGCAGGATTCATACTTCGACTGTTACAGTTGCGATTTTACCAGAAGTTGATGAAGTTCAAGATGTTGAGATAGATAAAAGTGAATTAAGGGTTGATACTTACAGAGCATCAGGAGCTGGTGGACAGCATGTTAATAAAACTGACTCAGCTGTTCGATTGACTCATATTCCTACAGGAGTAGTAGTTGAGTGTCAGGATGACCGATCGCAGCACAAGAACAAGGCTAAAGCCATGGCCTTATTAGTTGCGAAATTGAAGCAAAATGAAATTGATGAACAGCAAAATACAATTGCTAGTGAAAGAAAAATTCTTGTGGGCACTGGAGACAGAAGTGAAAAGATTAGAACTTATAATTTTCCTCAAGGAAGAATCACTGATCATAGAATTAAACTAACTCAGCACAATCTGGACCAGGTAATGGATGGCGACATGATTTCTATTTGCCAAGCGTTAGTTACTGAAAATCAATTAGCTCAGCTATCTAACCTTGAAGAAACTTCATAATTGAATCACAGCCTTAAATATTATTTTACTCTCGCTAGATCAAAAGAATCTCAGCATCAAAATATTTTACAAGACCTAAAATATTTCTTGAGGTCTCTTGGAATAAGCGACGCCACCCTTGCCCTAGAAGATGAGTATGATTTATCAGCCGAGGAAGCCTCAAAACTCGACACTTTTTTTTCATCTTACTTTTCCGGCATTCCTCTTGATTACATTTTAAATGAGTCAGAATTCATGGGATATAAATTTTATGTTGACTCAAGAGTATTAATTCCTCGACCAGAAACAGAATTAATTGTTGAGTGGGTTTTGGATTTATCGCTAAATAAAAATTCAACAATTTGTGAGGTTGGAACAGGTTCTGGATGTATCGCTATATCAATTTGTTTAAAAAATGAGAACCCTAAAATCCTTGCTACAGATATTTCAGATGAAGCATTAGAGGTAGCTGTCCTCAATAGAGAAAAGCATCATGCTGACAATGTAACTATTGTTCAGTCTAATTGGATGTCTTGTGCCGCTGAAAATTCTCTTGAGTTAATTATTTCCAATCCACCATATTTAAAATCAAACGATGCGCATCTTGCCGATTTGAAACATGAGCCACTCATTGCACTGACCTCTGATAATGGATCTCAAAGTTTTTATGAAATCGCCACACAGGGAATATATTCTTTAAAGTCAGGGGGAAAAATTATATTTGAACATGGTTGCTCCCAAGCTGAGGAGGTTACAAATATTTTAAAAGAGGCCGGCTTTAAAAATATTATCTCCATGCAAGATCTTCAGGGATTAGATAGATATACATATGCAAATAAATAATATTATTTTCATATGATAAGATTTATTCTTTAAAGTTAATGCAGGATACAATCCTGCCAATAAAACCTAAAAGATTAGTAATAAATAAAGGGGTTATTTTAATGAAAGGCAATATGATGAATTGGGATTTAACTATCCCTCAGGCAATTTTACATGCAGAAAAATATAATTTTGATGGCAAATTAGTTTCACGAGAACTAGATGGTTCAATAAATTCGACTACATATGGAGAGTCAATTAAACGATCTAAGAAACTTGCAAACGCTCTTACAAAACTTGGAGTAAATGCTCATGATCGCGTCGCAACTATAGCCTGGAATAACAGCAGACATTTTGAAACTTATTTTGCTGTTTCTGGTATGGGAGCTATCCTACATACCTTAAATCCAAGATATTCTCCTGATCAGTTAATTTACATACTTAATCATGCAGAGGACGAGGTTTTAATTGTCGATCCTACTTTTATTCCACTTGTAGAGAGCGTTCAAGATAAATTAGATACAGTTAAATCGATAATTATTGCCTCATCAAAAGATGCTATTCCAGAAAATAATTTAAAAAACGCATTAAGTTATGATGAATTAATTCAAGATGAATCAGATGAATACGTTTGGCCTGAATTAAGTGAAGATGATGCAGTTGCTTTGTGTTATACCTCAGGAACTACTGGCAATCCTAAGGGAGTATTATATTCTCATAGGTCAACTATTTTGCATGCAATTTCTGTATCTGGAGCTATGGGTTTCGATTCTTCTAGCTCAGTCTTACCAGTTGTTCCTATGTTTCATGTTAATGCTTGGGGTGTGCCTTATTGCGCATTAATCCTCGGAATAACTTTGGTATTGCCTTGCCATGCTCTGGATGGAGAGTCCTTATATGAGTTAGTAAACCAAGAATCAGTTGACTCTATGTTGGGTGTTCCAACTGTATGGCTTGGACTATTGCAGTATCTTGAAGAAAAAGGCTTAAAACTTGACACAGTCGATCAAGTTTTGGTTGGAGGTTCTGCAGCACCATATGCAATGATTAAGGCATTTGATGAACAACACGATGCATTTTTAACTCATGGATGGGGAATGACAGAAATGAGTCCTCTTGGAACTTTAAATGCTCCAACCAAGAAAGCTATGAGTCTTCCTAAAGAAGAAAGATATCAGCTTCAAACCAAACAAGGCTATCCGATGTTTGGCGTAGAGATTAAGACCGTTGATGATGAAAATAATGAACTTCCAAGAGACGGAGAGGCTAGTGGTGCTCTAAAGGTGAAAGGGCCATGGATAATGCATACATATTATAAGGCAGACGGTCCTGCTGTAGATGAGGAGGGTTGGTTTGATACTGGAGATGTCGCAACTATCCATCCAGATGGGTGTATGCAGATTGTTGATAGAGCAAAAGATGTTATTAAGACTGGCGGAGAGTGGATTAGTTCAATTGATTTAGAAAATGCTGTACTAACTCACGAAAATGTTCTTGAAGCATGTGTTGTGGGAGTTCCACATCCTAAGTGGGATGAGAGACCTTTGCTATTCTTAATTACTAAAGATGGAAATGATATTGATAAGCAGGAAATCAATGATTTCTTATTAGAAAAGGTTGTTAAGTGGTGGTTGCCCGATGATATTCTTTTTGTAAAAGAACTTCCTCACGGAGCAACAGGAAAATTATTAAAAGTTGAATTAAGAGAAGAATATAAAGATCATTTAATGGAGAAATAAAATGGCAATAACAATAGTGAAACCTGAAGATTTAAAAGATTATGTTGGAAAGGACTTAGGAACCACTGAATGGTTTAAAGTTGATCAGGACAGAATTAACAAATTTGCAGATGCTACAGAAGATCATCAATTTATTCATGTTGACTCAGAACAAGCTACGCCTATTTTCGGTTCAACAATTGCACATGGTTTTCTTTCACTTTCACTAGTTGCTGGCCTTGGTAAAGATACAGCATTAGTGGTTGAGGGAGCAAAAATGGGTTTAAATTATGGACTAGATAAAGTCCGCTTTTTAAGCCCGGTGGCTGTTGACTCAAGGGTTAGGCTTAACACGACAATTTTGGATATTATAGAAAAAAATCCGGGACAATATCTTGTAAAAGCTTCTGTAACAATGGAGATAGAGGGTGTTGAAAAACCAGCCTATATTGCAGAAACGTTGTCAATGTGGATCACTTAAATTTCTTTTAATACATCAAATTCATCAAAATAAAATTTAAAAGATTCATAGAACTCTGATTTATCCACGCTAAAATCTTCCAAGTTATATATAACTTGTCCGTGTTTACCTCTTTGATTTGAATTCATATATTCCTTAATTTCATCGTTTGCGAGCTTATCGAACTTAAAAGAATTTTTTGAATAGATGTTCTTAACGCTATTAAGATTATCTTTTATTAGGTCTTGAAAAAAGATATCACATTTTTGATCTGCAGGAATTAATTGATAGTCTTTTGTAAATCTCTCTAAGAGAGTTTTAATTCGATTATGCCAATAATTAAAATTATTTTCTGGTTCTACTTTATATCTCCTAACCCTATCTCCATATGAAAGCATTGTTGCTGTTGATAGCACTACTGATAATGGATCTCTATAAGTAATTGCAAAAGTTGCATCTGGAAAAGTTTTAAGTAGAGAGGGTATTTGTTCAAGATGTTGAGGTGATTTTAGCACCCATTTTTTAGGTCCTTGAATGAATTGCATGGCCTGCAAGACATCCCTTAGATATTGATAATGATTAATTTGATCGTGTGTTAGGTAATAATCCCTCCACTCAGGAACATATGCCAGCCATTCAGGAAGATAAGTTGAAAAATCAATAGCTTGAAGCTCAATCTCTTCATGAATATGATTCGGATGCATATCATGCATTGATTTAAGTAAAGGCATAGTTTGTAGAAAACTTTCATACTCTTTAAAAGCTTCTTCTTGTCTCGAGTCTTGATCATTTTCTTGATCTAGTAATTTTTCTTTAAATGGTCTTAGACTTTGCCAATATGGCAGGGATTTTAATCTTGAATCTGATGCTATAAGGTTTAGAAGGTGTGTAGTACCAGACCTCGGTAGACCTATAATAATAATGGGTTTAGAGATAATTTCTTCTTGATATTCAGGAAAATCTTTCTTAAATTTTTCAAATTTTAGTCTATTCTCTAGATATCTAACTTGATCATTAAATATACCGAGTTTTCCTATCCCTGCTAATCCTTCATCATTTGAAACTGACCGCATCAAAACATCTAACCTGGAAATAAAACCCTCATTTCCGAAGTCTTGAAGGCCTGAATTCTTGCATGCTTCATTGATTGCAGCCTCAGGACTTAGCTCTAATTTAATCGTCTCACCGTAATCTTTTGCAACTTTTTGAAATTCCGTTAGCATCGGATTTGCCAAATCCTCGATTTTAATTTTTTTTGACATCTTTAGCCGGAAATTGAATACCCTCCATCAACCCTTATAGTTTCACCAGTGATGTATTTAGCAGAAGGGGATGTTAAGAATAATACAGCATTAGCTATATCAGTAGGGTCTCCAAATTCCTTCAATGGAATTCTATTTAAAATATTTTTTGAAAATTCTTCTGAATTTATTATGGGTTCAGTCATTCGCGTTTTAATATATCCTGCAGCTACAGCATTAACTCGAATTGATTGATTAGCCCATTTCATTGATAAAGTCTTTATAAGTTGAACTAAACCAGCTTTACCAGCCCCATAACCTGGAACAATTGGCATGCCAAAAAAAGATGTCATTGAAGCAATACCTATAATAGATGAACCTCCTTGAAAAGAAGATTTCATTAGGATGGGTTGAAGTAAACTAGATAATCTATAAAAGCTATTTAGGTGAATATATACAGCTCTATCAAAGATATCTGGATCATCTTCACTTTTTCCGTCTGGAAAACTTAGGCCACCATTATTAATAAGAATATCTAATTTTTTTATAGATTTTTTAATTTCATCAATATTTGTTTTATCTTCTAGATTTAATTTAAGGTAAGAAAACTCTTTTGAAATATCTTCATAATCTTCTATAGAGGATTTTGTTCCCGTAATTGTTACATTTGCTCCTGAAGCTAAATAAGCCTCTGAAATAGCTTTACCAATACCACTGGTTCCACCTGTAACAAGGATATTCACATTAGAATAATCAAAAGAGATGTTGCTCATGAATAAATATAATAACATGTGTATATGGGATCTTTACTTATCAATAAAAGACCTGGCTCTTTAGATATCAAACCGGCAAGTCAGTCGCGACCCTTTCAAATAAATGATTTTATTTTTTTATCTGAGGGGGCTAGCAATAGTTACTTGATAGAGACGTCTGAAGGAAATATTTTAATAAATACAGGATTGGGTGTAGAAGCCCCAATCCATAAAAATTGTTTTGATCAAGTAAATGATAAAAAAGATTAAATATATTATTTATACTCAAGGTCATGTAGATCATGTTGGAGGGTCAGGTTTCTTTAAAGAATATAATCCTGAAGCAACTTTAATCGCGCAAGAGAATATTATTGAGCACCAATCCTTTGATTCATTAACTCAAGGTGGAAGAGTATTAAATGCCTATAAGTTTTTTGGTGAAATGATTGATCTTATGAATGATGCTATAGCTTCAGCAGAGAAGATGGGCTTTAAGGATATTCAATCAATCGCTGAGCCCGATATATTATTTAAAGATGAATATAAATTTTCTTTAGGAGGGCTTGATTTAGAATTATATTCTATTCCGGGAGGAGAAACCTTAGACGCTCTTTTAATCTATCTACCCCAACATAAAATTCTTTTTTCTGGAAATGCATTTGGACCTTTATTCCCACATATTCCAAATTTTTGTACCATACGTGGAGATAGAATTAGATTTGCAATTCCATATCTGGATATGTGCAAAAAGGTTTTAGAACTGAACCCAGAGATATTAATTACAGGTCACTTTAAACCAATTGAGGGACAAGAATTAATACATAAAGAAGTAAAAAATCTTCATGATGCAGTTGAATATATACACACCAAAACAGTAGAAGGCATTAATGCTGGAAAAGATATGTTTGAATTAATGCAAAAGATAGTTTTGCCAAGAGAATTGTCAGTTGGAGAGGGATATGGGACCGTTGAATGGGCCATTCGTTCTATTTATGAGGGATATACGGGCTGGTTTAGACATAATTCAACGACAGAATTATATTCTTATTCTCCCCAAAATATTTTTCCTGATTTAAATGATTTAATTGATCAAAAAATAGCGCTAAAAAAGATAAAAGATCTTATTGATAAGAATGAATATTTAAAAGCAATTCATATATCAGAAATTATTATTGCGTCAGATGATAATGAAGAAGCATTAAAAATGTATTTAAACATCCATGAAATTTTATTAAATGAAGCTCAAAAAAATTTAAATCGGTGGATAGTTAAGTGGTTAGAGTTTGAAATAGAAGAAACAAAAAATAAATTAAATGAACAAGAAAACCCGTCAACTTAATATTCAGGGCCCTGATACATTATCTCTTGATTTAGTTGATTATCCCTCTTTGGGGTCAGATGACTTAATTGTTGCTATTAAGTACTGTGGGATTTGTGGAACTGACTTAAGTTACTTGTCATCGGGCGGGCTGATGGGCCCCCAAAAAGAGCCAATGCCACTTGGGCATGAAATGTCAGGAATCGTTATTGAAATTGGGTCTGATATAAAAGATATTAATGTTAATGATAGGGTAGCCATTAATCCTATGGGAAATAATAACAGTATAGGAAATGGTGGATCGGAAGGGGGCATGACAAATTTCCTATTAGTTAAAAATGCTGTTTTGAATGAAAGTATTTTTAAATTACCAGATGATATGTCTTTTGAAATAGGTGCATTGGTAGAGCCTTTTGCAGTTGCCTTAAGAGCAATTAATCGCTCAAATTTAGATCTAGATTCCAAAATAGCTGTTTGTGGGTTGGGCTGCATTGGATTTTCTGTGGTCACATTATTAAGTCATTTTGGATATAAAAACGTAATTGCAGTAGACCTTTATAGCCTAAGAGTTTTAAATGCAAACGGCTTGGATGCAGTAAAAGCATATACTGATTGGGAGAGTTTTAGTGATGCATTAAAAGAATTTCATGGAGAAGGGGAGGTATTTGGTATCCCGGTATCAAATACAGATGTTTTTATTGATTGCACTGGAAATCATAAATTGATTAGCAATATTATTAATCTTTCAAAAAAACATACAAGGATTGTGGTTACTGGTTTGCATCAGGAGCAAGCCTTGATAGATTTTAGATCAGTCTTGATGCGTGAGCTTGAAATAACATGCTCTATGGCTTATTCAAATAAGGAGTTTCTTGAATCTTTAGAGATATTATCAACAGATATTATCGATCAAAGTAAATTTATTAGCCATAAATGCAAGATTCAAGATCATAAAAAGGCTTTTGAGTTAGCAAAAGATGGGAATTTGGCTTCAAAGGTTATGATTGATTTATGCAATTAGCGTTCTCTAGATT
>CABXJR010000017.1 GCA_902512655.1 uncultured SAR86 cluster bacterium | reverse complement strand
AAAACGAAATGCCTTAAGTCCTGGCATGCTTGTGACCATATATGAAGCTTGGAGAAAGCTTGATGAGGATCTAAATTTACGCTGTGCTGTTTTGACTGGAGCGGGTGGAACTTTTTGTTCTGGCGCTGATTTAAGTGCTATGAAAGATGGCAATGAAGACGCTGAAATGATGGAGAAACTAAAAGAAATTCCTGATCTACATTGGCAATCTTTACTCCGTCATAATAGACCGTCTAAACCAATTATTGCTGCCGTTGAGGGTTTTGCTCTTGCTGGAGGAACAGAAATTTTACAGGGAACTGACATTAGAGTTGCTGGTAAAAGCGCAGTTTTTGGTTTATCTGAGCCCTTAAGAGGGTTGTTTCCATTAGGAGGCTCTACGGTTCGGCTTAGACGTCAAATTCCATATACATTAGCAGCCGAAGCACTTCTTACAGGAAGAAGAATATCTTCTGATGAGGCTCTAAGATTTGGGCTTATTGGCCATGTAGTTGATGATGGTAAAGCGTTAGATAAAGCCATGGAGATTGCTGAAACTGTAAGTGCTAATGCTCCGTTATCCATTCAAGCCATTGTTAAATCTTTAAGAGAGGTTGATGAAAGTTTTACAGAAGCTGAGGCTTTAGAAAAAGAACTTGAAATAGGCCAACCGATTTTCTCTACTGAGGACATGATGGAAGGATTGACTGCATTTGCTGAGAAAAGAAAACCAAAATTTAAAGGAAAGTGAGCAAGCTTTTAGTTGAAACCAATGAGGGTGTTCGCACTCTTGTTTTTAATCGCCCTGAAACTAAAAATGCATTTGATGCAGAGTTATGGGGTTTATTTAGGGATGCATTAAATACCGCAAGCGACGATTCAAATATTTCTTCAGTGATAGTAACTGGATCATCAAATACATTCTCATCAGGCGTAGATTTAAGCAGCATGACAGGAGAAGGAGGTTCTGAATATGAGGAACCTTTTGAAACTTGTATCGATGCATTGGTCAATTTTAAAAAACCATTAATTGGTGCTGTTGAAGGCGCAGCAGTTGGAGGTGGTGCTACGATCCTGCTTCACTTTGATGCTATTTTTATATCTCCAAGCGCAAAGATAAAGTATCCCTTTTCTGATCTTGGTTTAGCTCCTGAAGTTGGTAGTTCTTATTTATTATTTCAATCACTGGGATATCAAAAAGCTGCTCAACTTCTCTTTGAATCAAATTCTTTGGATGGAAATAAATACTATGAATTAGGTTTGGCTAAATATGTTGGTGAGGATTTTTTAAGCGAGGCGAATAAATATGCTCATGCCTTAAAAGAGCAGTCACTTAGCTCAATTATCGAAACAAAAGCTATATTAAAATCTTTTATGCAGACAGATATTGCTCAAGCTAGATCCATGGAAACCAAAGCTATGAAAAAGCTATTTGGTTCTGAAGATAACCTCAAAGCAGTAGAAAAATTTTTTAATAAAAAGAAATAATAAATTATGTCTTTTGAAAGAATTCAACTCTTTTTAGAAACCAATCCTGAGTATGGATGGATGCTTGTTTTTCTTTTTGGCTTTATGGAATCAATGATTATCACAGGAAGTTTTATGCCAAGCGCTATTCTTTTTTCCTTGTGTATCTACCTTTACAACATTGAATCATTAACCCTTCCATGGATATGTGGTATTGCTCTTCTTGGTTCGCACGTTGGCGATGTTTGTGGTTTTTTGGTTGGAAAGTCTATAGGCCCAAGCCTACTCAATTCAAAGTTTATTAAAAAACGCCAAAACGCAATTACCAAAACTCAAGATTTTTTAGATCGTTTTGGTCCCTATACCGTGTTATTTGGAAGATTTATTCCTGCAATTAGACCTCTTGTACCATTTTTACTTGGAATTACCGATTTAAGATTAAAAAGATTTTATGTTGCTGATATTATTGCGTGTTCTTTGTGGGCTCTTGCTTTAGCCTTGCTTGTGGTATCAGTAGGCTCTATATTTAAATAATCATGATTACATTAATAATATTATTCTTATCCATTATCGCGCTTTTATTTTTAGTGCAACAATTATTAAAGAATTCTCCTGAGGGCAAATTTTTAAAATCTCTAAGAGATTTACTGGTTATCGTTTTGGCTTTGGGAATGACTGTTGGAGTTTTTTATGTTGGTTTAAGATTATTTAGATTTTTAATATAGCTTCATGGATACGCTTTTTACCAAAATTATTAATAAAGAAATTCCAGCAGATATTATCTTTGAGGACGATTTATCTCTAGTCTTCAAAGACATTAATCCGCAGGCGCCAACTCATTTATTAATTATTCCAAAAAAACCTATTCCAAAGCTCTCGGATGCAACTGAAGAGGACAAAGAGTTGCTTGGTCATTTAATGTGGGTTGCAGGAGAGGTAGCGCGAGATCTTGGGTTGGATGAAACCTTTAGACTTGTTACAAACAATGGAGCTAAGGCTGGACAAAGTGTTTTTCATCTTCACTTGCATCTCATGAGCGGCAGACCTCTTTCATGGCCTCCAGGCTAAATAAATGGATATTGAAGAAAGGTTAGATCGATTAGAGTCTCTTGATGAGATTCGACAACTTGCAGCCAAATACTCCGTAACACTAGATATGCGTGATTTAGATATGCATGTAAATTTATTTGTTCCTGATGTGAGAGTTGGAAAAGAAGAGGTTGGTCGACAAGCTCTAAAACAATGGGCCGATAAAACATTTAGAGATCAATTCACTGGCACCTCACATCACATTGGAAACCATATCATAGATTTTGAGTCACCTGATTCAGCCATTGGTTTGGTTTATTCTAAAAATGAACATGAAACTGAGACTGATTGGGTCATCATGCAAATGCTATATTGGGATACATATAGCCGAGTTGATGGAAGATGGCTTTTTAAAAAAAGGCTTCCGATGTATTGGTATGCCACTGATTTAAACAAACCCCCCCTTGGTGATCAGAAGATGCGTTGGCCAGGCCAGGAAAACTACGAAGGATTTTTTCATGACCTATTTCCATCTTGGAAAGAGTTTTGGAGCAGTGAATATATTCGTGATAATGATGTGGTAGAGCCTGTTGAGGCTCATTCATTTTTAAAAGCTTTGCGTCGTGGTACCAAACCTGGAAAGTTAAGGGTTAAATAATTAAATAAGCTACAATGCCTAGTATAAAAATCAATCCACCTATGCCTAAAACAAACAGTCCTAAGCTTTTTATCGTTTGTGTATCTTCATCCATTCTTTCAGTATAACCACCTAGCATTTCTATAATCAACAATGAATTCAGAAACAAGATTAACTTTTCCGTTTGATGTGGTCCCAAAATCCGGAAGTCTACATGCGATTAATGAACATGTACGTTGGATAAGGATGCCCTTACCGATGTCTCTAAACCATATCAATCTTTGGGGTTTAGGCACACAAGATAACTTAACTATAGTTGATACAGGAATGCATCTTGAGGATACTAAAAATGCTTGGGTTAACTTAATTGACCAAGAGCAACTTAGTATTAAAGATGTTGTTGTAACACATATGCATCCTGACCATATTGGCATGGCAGGATGGTTTGTTAAAAAATATAACACCACATTTAGCATGAGCAGAACCGATTATCTTCAGTGTCGCATGCTATCAGCTGATACTGGTGAAAACGTTCCACATGATGCGATAGATTTTTATACCCAAGCTGGAATGACAGAAGAGCAGATTAAATCCTTTACAGAGAGATTTGGTTTCTTTGGCTCTATCATTCACCCCTTACCTCAATCATACAATCGATTACAAGAAGGAGACGTCATTCACATCAACGGTATCGATTGGCTTGCTATAGAGGGTCGTGGTCACACGATGGAGCATCTATGTTTCTTTTCTAAAGAATTAAATACGTTTATAAGCGGTGACCAACTTCTTCCTACTATTAGTTCTCACGTTGGCACATTTCCTACAGAACCGGATGCTAATCCGGTGGAAGATTGGATTTCTTCTTGTCATAAGCTTATTAAAAAATTACCTGAAGATGTGTTGGTGTTGCCTGCACATGGAAGACCATTTATTGGCGCCCATAAAAGACTCAACACACTTATTAATCATCATGAGCAATCATTGGAAAAACTTCATGCAGTTCTAGCTACCCCAAAGAGGGCTGTTGATGTTTTTGATGTTCTATTTAAAAGGGAGATAGATGATACCAACTTAATTATGGCAACTGGTGAATCGCTAGGCCATTTAAATTGTTTGATCTATAGAGGCTTGATTAAAAAATCTTTAGATAATAATCAATATTGGTATGAGCAAAGCTAAACTTTCAGCAGAAGCTAAAGCATGGATTCTTTACGATGGAGGTAATTCTGCATTTGCTACGACTGTAATTGCTGCTTTTTTCCCAATATTTTTTAATGATTTCTGGGCATCTGGACTTGAGGCTGAAGTCAAAACTGCTTATCTTGGCTGGGGTTTAACGATCTCTAATTTAGTCCTTCTATTTACGTCACCATTTATTGGCGCACTTACAGATGTTTCCAGAACTACAAAAATTTTATTTACTGGGTTTGGAGCAATCTCGATTATTTCAGTTGCTGTATTGTATTTTATTCCTGCAGGTTCGTGGCTTCAGGCATTGGTATTCTTTGGTATTGCTAACTATTGCTTTGCAGCTGGAAATACTTTGTACGATAAGATGCTGGTACAAGTTTCTAATGAAAGCAATATCGCTCGAATATCTAGTTATGGCTTTGCATTTGGTTATTTAGGTGGAGGTTTGCTATTCCTTATCAATGCAGCCATGACAATCTCACCAGAGTTTTTTGGGCTATCTAGCGTGTCCGATGCTGTTAGATGGTCTTTTTTAAGCGTTTCTGTTTGGTGGACTTTATTTCTAATTCCCATTCTATTAAAAATTCAAGATAGGGGAGTTAACTTACCTGGATCGCATTTTAAACTAGCTTATTTAAAAGTTTTTAATACTTTACGCACAGTCTCAGCAAAGAAAAATGCATTTATTTTTTTACTAGCTTTCTTTTTATACATCGATGGCGTTCATACAATTATGGCAATGGCAGCTGATTTTGCTCTTAATTTGGGCTTGCCTAGCAGCGATGTAATCATTGCCCTCATATTGGTTCAATTCGTTGCTTTCCCAACCACTTTATTGTGGTCTAAATTTGCTTATAAGTTTGGAGATAAAAATACTTTGCTATTTACAATTTCTCTATATCTTATTGTGATTGGATACTCTGCCTTTCTTTCTAATGCTATTGAATTTTATATTCTTGCTTCAATGGTTGGAGCTATTCAAGGTGGTATTCAATCAATCTCAAGAAGTTTTTATGCAACTTTAATTCCTCAAGATGAATCCGGTGAATATTTTGGTTTTTATAATATGTTTGGGCGCGCTGGAGCATTCATGGGTCCAGCTTTGGTGGCAATTTTCGTTACTTTTTTTCAGGATACAAGATATGGCTTGATACCTATAGCAGCACTGTTTATCATGGGTGCCATAATTCTTCTAAAAGTTAAAAGTAATCATGAATCTATTCAACCGTAACTCAATTATCTTATATAGTTTACTGGGTTTAGTTAGCTTATTTTTAGCAGGCTTTATAAGAAACCTTCTTCAATTTGATTCGTGGCTTGAGATACTTGTTACTTCATGTGTAATTATTCCAATGTATATCTTTGCAAGAAAAATCTTTTCAAAATTTTTACAAAATTAATCAAATAGATAAATATCAATCTTGACGATTTTCAATAAACCTTAATTTGTATACGTGATTAATTTTTTAGGTGTATCATTTATTTTATGAGTTGGTACAGAATCAAAACCTCATTTATTGGCATTAAAAGACTCATTACTTTATCTAAAGAAGACAAGCAAGCATGCATTGATGCATATAAATTTTTTCAGCGCATGCAAGATGGAGAAAAAACTGAAACAGTAGATGAAACAAAGGCTGTTGCAGCTTATTACAAAGTTTTAAATAACATGCTCTCAGTCTTTGATCTAGAAAAACTATATATACCTCCGCAGCTTGATGATTCGCAAGGACTCTATGGTAACCAACTGCTATGTGAACAGGCTCTTTTACATGAACTTAATTTAAGTAACCCAACATCATCTCATCTGTTAGATATGGGTTGTGGAAGGGGAAGAATTGCTCATTACTTTGCATCACTTACAGGCGGGGAAGTATCAGGCTATAACATCGATCCAAATCAAATAGAAAACGCTGATGATTGGGCAAAAGAAACCAGCATGAGCGATCGATTGCATTTTAAGGTTGGCGATCACCATAAACCCCTAGATTATGATTCAGAAAGTTTTGATGGCTGTTTTTCAATTCAAGCAGTGTGGCCTTTTTTCAAAAAAGAAGAATTGGATAGTTGCGCTCAAGAAATGTTTAGGGTTTTGAAACCAGGTTCTAGGTATGCTTGCTCAGAGTATTTGCTTTCCCCTTACTTCGATTGGACGAATGAGGAGCATGCGAGCCTTCATAAAAGCTATCTACCCACACTTGCCGCTACTCAATCTATGTACCCAGCTGATGTTTGCAGTGCTCTAGAAAGAGCTGGCTTTAAGATTTTATTGTCTGCTCCTTCCAAAAGCCCTGCGTGGCCAATTTGTGAGCAGAAAAGAAATTTAATTTGGGGAGTGCGAAAAGTTATAAGATTTTTACAGCGTATTAAATTAATGCCCGTATGGGTTGAAGAGTCCCTGGACTTGTTGCAAACCGGTGGTCAGTCATGGACAGATGCTGAAAAAGCTAAGATTGCTGATTTAAATTGGAGAATTGTTGCTGAAAAGCCTGTAGTTAATTTCTAGATAGCACATCTTTTAAAAGTTTTGGTCTATCAGTAATAATTCCATCCACACCAATATTTATTAATTTTTGCATTGTATTTTCATCATTGATTGTCCAAACATGTATTTTTAAGCCTAAGCTTTGGACGAATTTTACAAACCTTTTGGTTACAAGTTTTATACCGTAGTGATAGATAGGAATTTGCAAACAATCGCCCTGAACCTTTTTGTTATAGAGACCAAAGCTTGATAATAGAAGTTTTAATATTTCCATTGGTCCCATTGAAAGACATGTTTCAGGAAAATTTTTTTTAACTAATTTTAATCTTTTGCTGCTGAAGCTAGCAATGCATACTCTGTTAAATGCACCTAAGTCTTGTATAACTTGCATTGTCGGTAATGCAACCTCGTCTGTTTTAACATCAATTTGAAAATAAGAACCAGGAAATTTTTTTAATGCTTCTTCCAATGTTGGGATTTGATATGACTCAAATAATCTCAACTGATTAATTTCATTGCTGTGGAGAGAGTTAAAGGTTATGTCTTTTCCAAGAAGTCTACTTAGGCCATCATCGTGAAAGATGAAAGGTATACCATCGGCAGATAGCTGAACATCTGTCTCAATGTATGCAGAACCCAAATCTATAGCATACTTAAATGATTCTAATGTATTTTCTGGAGCTTCAATGCTTCCGCCCCTATGAGCTGAAATAGATATACCTGGTTGGTTTAAATATGGATGAATAGACATTTTAATATTGTACTTAGATTGGTGTAAAATCTCTAAAGTCTATTCAAAGATTTTAGATCAATATATTAAAAAATATGACAGAACAAGATATCTTAATGCAAGAAGGGATTAGCCTGCTTTACAACGGCATGGTTGTTGTCTTTAGTTTTTTACTTTTGCTAATTATTTCAGTAAATGTATTAAGAATTATCTTTGCAACATCAATCCAGGAAAATAATTTAAATTCCAATAATGCAGGGTCATCTAATTCTGTTGAAGAAGATACTCATCATAAAATTATAAAAGAAGTTCTTGGAGGCATTAGATCATGACTGAGTCTAAGAAAATTGGAGTTACAGAGGTAGTTTTAAGAGATGCTCATCAATCATTGCTAGCAACCAGATTTAGATATCATGACATGGAGGCTGCTTTAAAAGATCTTGATGATATTGGTTTTTGGTCTGTTGAATCATGGGGAGGTGCAATATTTGATTCATGCATAAGATATCTTGGTGAGGATCCATGGGAGAGAATTAAAAAAATTAAGTCTATGATGCCTAATACTCCTCAACAAATGCTTTTGAGAGGGCAAAATCTGTTAGGTTACAAACATTATTCAGACGATGTTGTAAAGAAGTTTGTTGAATGCTCTAAAGAGAATGGTGTTGATGTTTTTCGAGTATTTGATGCGCTGAATGATCCAAGAAATATGCATCAAGCCATACAATCTGTAATTGCTGTTGAGGGCCATGCCCAAGGAACAATTTCTTATACAACCAGTCCTGTACACACAATAGATTTGTGGGTTGGTCTTGCTAAAAATATCCAAGATATGGGCGCTCACTCATTGGCCATCAAGGATATGGCTGGTTTACTAAAACCATATGTAGCGTTTGAGCTGGTTTCTAGACTTAAAGAAGAGCTTGAAATCCCCATTCACATGCATTGTCATGCAACTACAGGTATGTCAGTTGCCACAGGCGTTAAAGCAATTGAGGCAGGCCTGGATAATGTTGACACTTCAATTTCCTCAATGAGTATGACTTATGGACATACACCTACCGAAACATTGATCAGTATCTTGGGCGGTACTAATAGAGAAACAGGTTTAGATTTAGAAAAACTGACCCCCATTGCTGAACATTTCCAAAAAGTAAGAAAAAAATATAAGAACTTTGAAGGTTCGCTTCGAGGTGTTGATGCTCGCATTTTAGCTTCACAAGTTCCAGGTGGAATGTTGACGAATCTTGAGAATCAACTTAAGGCTCAAGATTCCATTGATAGATTTGATGAGGTGATTAATGAGATTCCCAAAGTTAGAGAAGATTTAGGGTACATACCATTAGTTACCCCGACATCTCAAATTGTTGGAACTCAGTCAGTGATCAATATACTATCTGGCTCAAGGTATTCAACAGTTACAAACGAGGTTAAATCTTTGTTAAAGGGAGAATATGGCGCAACTCCAGCATCAGTTAATAAAGATTTACAACAAGAAGGTATCGGAGATAGCGCTGTAATTACATGCAGGCCAGCAGATTTGCTAAGCGATGACTTTCAATCGATTGAAGCAGAATTTATAAATGTGATCGCTGAAAAAAATATCACAGCTGAACCATCAATTGAAAATGTTCTTATATATGCAATGTTTCCAGAAATAGGGCTGAACTATATAGAAAATATTGATAATCCTGATTATTTTGAATCTGAGCCATTAGAAATAACTGAGCTAACTGATTCCTCGTATTTAGTGGTGGTAGATGATCATGAATATTCTGTAACTTTAAGAGCAGATTACTCAGTAACAATAAACGATGGATCTCTGATTAATGAAGTTGCATCTGCTCCCTCTATTCAATCTGGAACAGGGATAGTTATCGAAGCTCCTTTGGGCGGAAATATTTTTAGAACAATTGCCTCAGAAGGAGAATCTGTAGAAGCGGATTCAACTGTTCTAATTCTAGAAGCAATGAAAATGGAAACAGAAATCAAAGCTCCTTCTCCTGGAGTTATTGGGACAATATTCGTTAAACCTGGAGACACCGTCAAACCAGGAGCCCCCTTGTTTGAAATTAAAAGCTAATGAATTTTGAAACGATATTTTCAAATTTAGGGATCTTCAGCTTAACTTTTGGCCAATCAATTATGCTGGTGGTGGGGCTCGTGATTCTTTATTTAGCTATAAATAAAAAATTTGAACCTTTATTACTATTGCCTATTGGTTTTGGAGCGATCCTTACAAACATTCCGGAAATTGGCCTAGCACTAAGCCCAATAGAGAAGTTAATTTATTACTCAAATTCTGAAGAAGTAGCTGGAGCTCTATCTCTTATTACAATTGGTGATTCTGAATCTTTATCTTCATTTTTAAAAACTGCCTCTTATTCCCAGTTGTGGCTGCTTAATGAATATGCAGCAGAGTTAGGATATAGATCAGGCATTTTAAATACTTTTTATTCTGTTGCGATTGGTTCAGGAGTAGCGCCGCTTGTAATTTTTATGGGCGTAGGTGCAATGACTGATTTTGGTCCGATGTTGGCTAATCCTAAGACGTTAATATTAGGAGCTGCAGCCCAATTTGGTATTTTTGCAACAGTTATAGGTGCTTTGTTTTTAAATAAACTCGGAATAGTTTCATTTACTCTCAAACAAGCAGCAGCAACTGGCATTATTGGTGGAGCTGATGGCCCAACTGCAATTTATGTCTCTTCAATATTAGCTCCAGAACTTTTAGGAGCAATTGCTGTAGCTGCATATTCCTATATGGCGCTTGTACCATTAATTCAACCTCCAATTATGAGGCTTCTTACCACTCATAGTGAAAGAACTATTCGCATGGTTCAATTAAGAGATGTTTCCCAAAAAGAAAAAATAATTTTTCCAATAATTTTAGTTTTTCTTGTAGGAATGATGCTTCCCAGTGCAGCACCTTTAATTGGTATGTTTTGCTTTGGGAATTTAATGAGGGAATCCTTAGTTGTGGAAAGATTGAGTGAAGTTGTTCAAAATTCTCTAATTAATATAGTTACAATTTTTTTAGGCTTGGCCGTTGGGTCGAAACTTGCAGCAGATCAATTCTTAACCCCTGAAACTCTTGGAATTCTAGGTCTTGGAATAATAGCTTTTTCAATTGGTACAGCTTCAGGTATTTTAATGGCAAAGGTAATGAATATTTTAAGTACAAATAAAATTAATCCTCTTATAGGCGCAGCCGGCGTTTCCGCAGTTCCAATGGCTGCAAGGGTTGCAAATAAAGTAGGTTTAGAAAGCGATTCTCAGAACTTTTTGCTCATGCATGCCATGGGACCTAATGTAGCTGGAGTGATTGGTTCCGCAGTTGCTGCTGGAGTGATGATTCAACTTCTAGCTTAATGCTATGGACCCATTTAAAGATATTAGACCCTATACTGACTCCGAAGTAGACCAGGTTCTTCAGTCGCTAACCTCAAATGCATCAGTTGTAAATGCTTTAATTGGATTACAGTTTCCTGGTATTGTCTCAAAGATTCCTTTTATAAAGTTTTTTGTTAAACAAAAGCTTATTTCTAAAGTCAAAAACATTCACACAATTGATGATTATCAAAATGTATTTAAAAGCTTGATGGAGAATGTTGTTCAAGAATCTATTTCAAAATTTAGTGTTAATGGTCTTGAAAATTTGAACCAGAATGATAGTCATCTATTTATTTCAAATCATAGAGATATTTCTCTGGATGCTGCATTGCTTGCCTTAAATCTTTATCAATCTGGTTTTAAGACATTTAATATTGCTGTTGGCAATAATCTTATGGAAGAAAGATGGGCTTCAGACCTATTTAGATTAAACAAAAGTTTTGTTATCCATAGATCAGGTGGAACGAAAAAAGAAATTTATTCTGGTTTATTACTTGCCTCACAATTTATTTATAAGAGTATTTTTAATGACAATGATTCAGTATGGATTGCTCAAAAGCAGGGCAGAGCAAAAGATGGCATTGATGAAACAGATCCCGCTCTTTTAAAGATGATTCATTTAACTGAAAGAAAATCTCAATCTATTGCTAGTTATTTTAATTCTCTAAAAGTTGTTCCTGTATCAATCTCTTATGAATTTGATCCCAATGATTTATTAAAAGCCAAGGAGCTTTATTCCTCTCAATCAGATAGCGTATACACAAAAGGGAAGGATGAAGATCTAAGAAGTATTGCTAATGGAATTACTGGATTTAAAGGCAATGTAAATATTAATCTTTCCGAACCTATGAGATTTGAAGATGAAGATGACTACCAAGAAATTTCAAACAAAATAACACATTCTATAGTTTCAATGTATGAACTGCATGCAACAAACTTTGCTGCTTGTAATTTATTGGATATAACTATATCTGATCAAAAAAAATATACTCTTCAAGAAATTAAGCAGGCTGAAAAGAATCTAGAGGGTAGACTTGAAGCTTTAGAGAAAGGCGCACGCTCAAAGCTACTTGAACAATACGCCAATCCTGTTATCAGAAAATTAAAACAAACTTAGCTTGTAAAATATCCACTCTCGTTATGTTCAGTTATATCCAAGCCCTCATACTCACTTTCATCGCTAACTCTTAAATTAGCAACAAGCGAAGTAACCTTTAGGGCAATCCAAGAAAACACCAAAGTCCAAAGGCATATCACTACAACACCCTGAAGTTGAATCATAAATTGTTCAAAAATAGATGGATCAAATCCAGCTGCTCCAGCCCCAAGAAATCCATTAGGCTTTCCAACAAAGGCCACCATTAAAATACCTAAAATACCTCCAACTCCGTGAACCGGAAAGACATCTAGAGAATCATCAATTTTGAAGTAACCTTTTATTAATTGTGTAGCATAGAAACAGATAAACCCAGCCATTAGACCAATCAATAAAGCACCTTGAGGACCAACTGTTCCGGATGCAGGTGTAATAGTTGCTAAGCCCGCAACCATTCCAGTTGCAATTCCAATTACTGTTGGTTTGCCTGTTTTAACCCATTCAACCACCATCCAAGTTAAAGCTCCTACAGCAGCACTGATGTGAGTAACAAGAATAGCCATCGCAGCATTTGAATCTGCAGCAACAGCACTTCCTCCATTAAAACCAAACCATCCAACCCAGAGCATTGCAGCTCCCATAACAACCATGGGTCTGTTATGGGGTACCAAAGATCCACCTGGAAAACCCTTTCTCGGTCCTAGCATCATTGCAGCAACCAACGCGCCAATTCCACAAGTGGCATGAACAACCAACCCGCCAGCAAAATCAATAACACCAATGCTGCCAAGATATCCACCACCCCAAACCATGTGGCATGCAGGTAAGTAAACTAAAGTTACCCATAGAACAGTAAAAATGCACATAGCACTAAATTTCATTCTTTCAGCGAATGCACCAACTACCAATGCAGGCGTAATAACAGCAAATGTCATTTGAAATACAACAAATAAGCTCTCTGGCAAAGTACCAGACGCAGAATCCCTTGCTAATGAAGACAAGAAAAGAGCGTCAGTTCCACCAATGATAGGCCCGTTGCCTGTAAAAGCTAGACTGTAACCATAGATAACCCAAAGAATAGAAACGATGCAACAAATTGCAAAGCATTGCATAAGCACAGATAAAACATTTTGAGTTCTAACTAAACCCCCATAAAAGAGCGCTAAACCAGGAAGTGTCATAAATAAAACTAAGGCTGTGGCAGTCAGAATCCAGGCAGTATCACCTGAATTTATTTCAGATGAGAGCACTGCAGGTGAGATTAGGGCTGCAAATGCAATAAGATAATAATTATATAATTTCATTTTTTTCTCCTGTTAAATGGCATCACTTCCAGTTTCGCCAGTTCTAATTCTTATGACATCATCTACGTTTGTGATAAAGATTTTGCCGTCTCCAATCTTCTCTGTGTTAGCAGACTTTGCAATAACATCAATAATGTTTGTAGCATCATTGTCATTGCTTAATATTTCAATTTTTATCTTCGGTAAAGTATCGATTGTGTATTCTGCTCCTCGGTAGAGTTCAGTATGTCCTTTTTGTCGGCCAAAACCTTTTACTTCAGTAATTGTTAAGCCTTCCACTCCAAAATCTATGAGGGCATGCCGAACATCTTCTAACTTAAAAGGCTTAATGATTGCAGTTATCAGTTTCATAAATCCTCCTTATAAAAATTTATTTATATAATTAACAATGCAATTTTCATGCCAATTATTAGAGAGTTGCAGAAATTGAAAAGAAAATACCGTCTTCATCGGCGCCATACCCTCCATCACTGAAGTCATATGCAGTGATTCCGCAATCAAATGAGCCGCAGGTAAAGCCGTAGCTAACAGTCATGTTATCTCCGTAATCATCATATTCCCCATAGGCAAAAGATATAGGTCCAAATGCATATGAAAGTTCTGTGTAATCTGGGGCATTATCTTGACCAGAAGATACAGTTAATCCAAAGTCTCCAAAGCTTAGACCTAAGTATATTTCTTCAAAATCTAGACCAGTTTTGTTTTCAGGGTAATCAAAAGATATATATCCAATATCAATACCAACTTCACCAAGTGAAAAGCCATAGCCAGCGTAATAGTCTAATTCGCTGCCAGCCCCGTCATTAAAATTAACATTTGATCCCCAAATACCGGCATAGAAACCAGATTCAGCTTCAAAGTCAAAGCCACCTTGAATTGCAGGACCGTCACTTTGGGTCATTCCTCTCCAGACATAATCTGAAGCAAAAGAAACATTTGCACTTACTGCAGCAAAAGAGGGAATAGCAAGCATCCCAATTAGTAAAAACAATTTTTTCATAATTTCTCCTATCATTTATATGAAGTTACATAATCATAAATGCAATTATCGTGCCAATTTAATTTTAAGCTTTTAAATACGATCATTTTTATAAATAGCTATGTATAATTCTTGTTCAATTTGGAGATAGAAAATGGAACTAAAAGATAAAGTTATAGCAATTACAGGTGGAGCATCTGGTTTAGGTGAAGCTTCGACTAGACACTTTGTATCTCAAGGTGCAAAAGTCATGATTCTCGATATCAATGATGACAATGCTAAAGCTATTTGTGATGAATTAGGTGATGACAATGTTAAATATGTAAACACTAATATCATGGAAGAGCAGCCTGTGAAAGATGCTATGTTAAAAATTGAAGACGCTTTTGGTAAATTGCATGTTGTAATTAACTGTGCTGGGACTGGGTACGGTGCAAGAATCATAGGCAAAGATGCACCTCATCCATTGGATCATTTCAAATTTATTATTGATTTAAATCTTGTTGGAACATTTAATGTTATGCGTTTGGCTGCTGAGCTTATGGATAAAAATAAAGCTGGAGAAGATGGAGAGAAGGGTGTGATTATTAATACTGCTTCTATCGCCGGTTACGAGGGACAAATTGGACAATCAGCTTATAGCGCATCCAAAGCTGGTGTTATTGGTTTAACTCTTACTGCTGCAAGAGATCTTGCAAGGCATGGGATTAGAGTCAATACCATTGCTCCTGGAATATTCGACACTCCTTTAATGAAAATGGCTCCTGATAAGGTAAGAGATCCACTATTAGAATCAACTCAATTCCCTCATAGATTTGGAATTCCATCTGAATTCGGAAATTTAGCTGCACATATAGTTGAAAATGCATATTTAAATGGTGAAACAATTAGACTTGATTCAGCCATGAGGATGCAGCCAAGGTAATGCAATACTCAGCATATTATGTTGAGGAAAAAGATGGTGCTTTTTCCGCTTCAATATCTGAACTAGAGCTTGAAAAGCCGGAAGACGGCTTTGTTCAAATAAAGGTATCTCATTCCTCTCTTAACTATAAAGATGCTTTATCAGCATCTGGGAATAAAGGGGTGACCAGAAATTATCCATTTGTTCCGGGGATTGATGCTGCTGGAATTATATCTGACGGTAACTCTTCGCATTTTGCAGAAGGAGATGAGGTTATAGTTACTGGATATGATATGGGCATGAATACCCCAGGTGGTTTTGGGGAGTACGTCAATGTACCAGCTGTATGGGTTGTTAAAAAGCCGACCAACTTAAACAGTTTAGAGGCTATGTCTATAGGTACTGCTGGTTTAACGGCAGCAGCTAGTGTATTGAAAATATATGAATCTTCGAAAGCATCAGACCTTCCTGTTTTAGTTTCAGGGGCAACCGGAGGAGTGGGCTCTATAGGCGTAATACTTATGTCTAAGTTGGGTAAAGAGGTGTCAGCATTAACAGGCAAGCCCTCATCGGTTGATTTTCTTAAATCAATTGGAGCTGACAATATAATTATGCGCGATGAATATTTAGAGACTCCTTCTAAAGCGATGGAGAGACCATTATTCTCATCTGCCATTGATACGGTTGGTGGAAATGTATTAAGCAAAATACTTCCTCAAATTTCACCTCATGGTGTGGTTGCATGTTGCGGGAATGTTGCCGGCATAGAAGTTAACACAACAGTTTTTCCATTTATCTTAAGAGGCATCACGCTATCTGGTATTGATTCTGCAGAATCATCAATCGAATTTAAAAGCAGTATTTGGAACAAATTTGCTGATGAGTGGAAATTAGATCTTTCTTCAATGATAAAGGTTGTGACGAAAGAAAATTTACAGCAAGAGATTGATCTTATCCTGGAGGGCGGTCAACAGGGTAGAGTGGTTTTAAAACATGGAGAATAATGATGCCGGATAAATATGACGAATATTTTGACTCACAAGAAGCTAACGAAGACAGCAAGTCTGATTCGAGAGTTGCGCTAATACTGATCGCAGTTTTTGTTGTAGGGATGGTTTTTTGGGTTTCAGGTCAGTAATTATTTAGACAAAAACTTTTCTGCATCAAGTGCTGCCATGCAACCAAATCCGGCTGAGGTAATAGCCTGTCTATAAATTTGATCTGAAACATCGCCTGCCGCATATACTCCAGGCACACTGGTAGATGTAGCCATACCATCTGTCCCTGATTTAATAGTGATGTAATTATTTTTCATTTCAATCTGACCCTTAAATATCTCAGTGTTGGGATGATGGCCAATAGCAATAAATACCCCAGTTAATTCAAGTATTTTTTTTTCGTCATCAGTTACTATTTCAATTGAGTGAACTCCTTTTTCATCTCCAAGCACTTCATGTAATTGAGAATTCCAATGCATCTCAATTTTTCCTTCATCCACAGCTTCGGCAACTCTATCTCGAAGAATTTTTTCAGCCCTTAGCTCATCTCTTCTGTGAATTAGGTGAACTTTTGAGCAAATACGAGAAAGATATAAAGCTTCTTCAGCAGCAGTATTACCACCTCCGACCACAGCAACTTCTTGATCACGATAGAAAAAACCATCGCATGTTGCACATGCAGAAACGCCTCTGCCTAAAAATTCTTTCTCTGATGGCAATCCTAGATACTTTGCACTCGCCCCTGTTGAGATGATCAGAGAATCGCATGACCATTTTTGGCTGCCCATCAATTTGAATGGTTTTTCAGATAATTGAGTTTCATCTATATGATCATTAACGATCTGGACATCAAACTGCTCAGCATGCTTTTTCATTCTCTCCATTAATTCTGGACCTTGCAGACCATCAGAATCACCAGGCCAATTCTCTACATCTGTAGTGGTTGTAAGTTGACCACCTTGTTCTGCGCCAGTAATAAGCAAAGGTTTTAGTCCTGCTCTCGCTGCATATATACCTGCAGCATAACCGGCTGGGCCTGAGCCTAAAATAATAAGTTTATGATGTTGATATTCCATAAGCGAATTATAAGATAGAGATTAAAGAAATTGTTATCTTTTCTAACTAAATAAGCTATATCTCAATATAATATCCATAACAGGAGTTAATGATCGCTAAGAAACACGAGCAATCAAATTTATCAGCTGGCACTCTGAAAAATGTTTTTGCATTTTTTTGTTTAGGCTCAGTTTTATATATCTTTATTTCGCTTGTTTCATATTCTCCACTTGACCCCAGTCTTTCTTCAGTAAGCTCACTTTCTAAGTCTATCGAAAATCTAGGCGGACCCTTTGGAGCCTACCTTTCTGATGCTTTATTTTCAATTGTTGGTATAGGAGCATATTTATTTTTATTAATTATTTCCTTTCTTGCAGTGAAGTTATTATTTTTTTATAGACCATCCGATAGAACTCATAAGATTATTAAAATTACCTCAGCAATTTTTTTACTAGGCTCGTTTTCATCACTTAGTGAGTTTTATTATTCAGGTGATCTTTTTCCTCAGTCCTCCTCTGGCGGTTTAATTGGTGCCTTGATCTTTACCAATCTTTCTAATATTTTTGGAGTGGTAGGGGCATTAATTTTTATAGTAATTTTCTTTCTTGCATCCATCTCATTAACTTTTTCATTTTCATGGTTATTTGTAATAGATGTTTTAGGTCGAGGATCTAAATATCTGGTATTAGAACTCGCTGCGAAATTTTATAATTCCTTTAAATATTTGATTAATAGCATAAGAT
>CABXJR010000016.1 GCA_902512655.1 uncultured SAR86 cluster bacterium | reverse complement strand
CTTGGTGCCCACTTTCAGCAAGTTTATTAACTTTTGCCATAGCAGGTTCAGCAACCATTGGTTGAAGAGGAAGAGGGAGGGGTTCAGGCGCATCTTTTGCTTCCCAAGCATCAGTCCAAGCTGAAACAAGTTGTCTTGAGTGTTTGCCTGTTCTGCTTCTTGATCGAATAGTTTGATTTGATGTTGCTGCAACCATTTTTTCTTTTATTACAGGAGGGACCTCTGATTCAGCCGTCGTTAACCAAACTGAACCACACCAAGCACCTGAAGCTCCCATGCTCATAGCTGCAGCCATCTGCCTCCCAGTAGCAATTCCCCCGGCAGCAAGTATTGGAACATCTCCGTAGGGTTGGATGGCTTTATGGACTTCAGGTATTAAAACCATTGTAGGGACGCTGCCGCAATGACCACCTGCTTCAGTGCCTGAGACTACCAAGATATCAACTCCAGCTTTTACTTGGTTAATAGCATGTTGAGCAGTACCAAGAAGTGCAGCAACCTTAACATTGTTATCTTTGCCCATCTTTAACATCCAATCAGGCGGAACACCCAATGCATTTGCTATGATTTTTATTGGATGGCTGAATGCAACATCTAGTAAAGCTTTAGCGCCATCTGCCTTAGTATTTTCAGCCATATAAGTTGCTGCTGGTTTGATTGTTCGCAGTTCATCTGCCTCAATATCATGTTTCTCAAGAATATCAGCTCTAAAATCTGCATATTCTTGCGGAATCATTGAGGTTAATTTTTCAGCATCAAACTTTTTATCTTTGTCAGCCATTTTGTTGGGTATTAATACATCTACCCCGTACGGGAGCCCATCAATATGGTCATCTATCCATTTAAGCTCTTCTTCAAGCTGTTCAGGAGTCATCCCAACAGCGCCTAGTACGCCGCATCCACCTGCTTTTGATACTGCTACAACAACATCTCTACAGTGAGTAAATGCAACAAGAGGGAATTCTATATCAAGAAGTTCGCAAATCTTTGAGTTCATTATTTTTCCTTTATTGGTAATAGATTGATTTTTATATTATCACTTGGGATACACAAAATGGAATACATCCATCATAATCATTCATGATTAAGTGGAAATAATTCAATATGAAAAAAATTAAAATCGACTGTTCGATGATTACTCGAGATCCAGCAGAAGCTTCAAAAGCAAGCAAGGAGTTAGAAGATCTTGGATACGATGGCGCCTATACTTTTGAAGGACCGCATGAACCATTTCTTCCTCTTGCAGCCGCTGCTCTTGCAACAGAAAAATTAGAACTCTTAACCTCGATAGCAGTCGCATTTTCTAGGAATCCTATGACTTTAGCTAATATTGGCTATGATCTTCAGTTGATGTCCAAGGGCAGATTTACACTCGGCATAGGGTCACAAATAAAACCTCATATTGAAAAGAGATACTCTATGCCATGGTCTTCACCTGCAAAACGGATGAAAGAAATGGTTGATGCTATCAAAGCTATTTGGGGGTGTTGGCATGAAGGTAAAGATCTGGATTTTAGAGGCGAATTTTATCAACATACACTTATGACTCCTATTTTTAATCCCGGAGAAAATCCATTTGGGCTTCCGAAAATATATGTTGCAGGTGTGGGGCCATTAATGACTCAAGCTGCAGCTGAATCTGGCGATGGGTTTATTGTGCATCCTTTTCACACAACTAAGTTTCTAGAAAATATTACCTTGCCTTCTGTAAGGAAAGGACTTGAATTATCAACAGCAAAAGAATTTGATATCTCATTGGGTGTCATGGTTGCAACGGGAACAACCGATGAGGAAATTGCTAAAGCAAGAGATGCTTGCAAGGCACAAATTGGGTTTTATGGTTCTACTCCTGCCTATAAAGTAGTTTTAGAGCAACATGGCTGGGAAAGCATTCAACCAGAACTAAATAGTCTGACTAAAAAAGGATTGTGGCAAGATATTCCAAATCTCATTTCAGATGAAATCTTAGAAAGTATTGCTGTGACTGGAACGCCAGATGAAGTTTCAAACATAATTTTTGATCGATATGGTTCTATTGCTTCAAGAATAGCCCCTTCTATTTTCTCGGGGGATCCTGGGGTAACCAAAGCATTAATTCAGGCATTAAAGGAAAAATTATGAGCAAATCTTTTCTTGGGAGGTTAATGCTCGATTTGGATGGAACCTCGCTTACACAAGAAGAAAATAAATTACTACTTAATCAACATGTAGGGGGTATTATTTTATTTGCAAGAAATATCTCTTCAAGAGATCAAGTTCAAGAGTTATGCGGAGAAATAAGAAAGATAAATCCTAAGCTTCTTATTGCAGTAGATCAAGAGGGAGGAAGGGTTCAGCGTTTAAAAGAAGGCTATACAATTTTGCCGACCATGCAAAAACTAGCTGCATTTTTAAATTTAGATAGCGATAAAAATTTTCCCTTTGCGACCGATTTAGGTTGGTTAATGGCCTCAGAGGTGATTGCATCTGGATTAGATATAAGTTTTGCACCTGTTTTAGATCTAGATGATTCCAGAAGTTCTGTTATTGGTGATAGATCAATAGGCGATAATCCAGAGCAGGTTATTGCTATTGCAAGCGCCTTTATTGAAGGTATGAATCAAGCGGGAATGCAGGCCACTGGCAAGCATTTCCCGGGGCATGGCGGCATCTTTGATGATAGCCATCTCACTTTTTCTCAGGATACCAGATCTTTATCAGAACTAGAGAGCCATGACTTGCTTCCTTTTGATGCTTTAAAGCTTCAACTTGGCGGGATAATGACGGCTCATATATCTTTTACAAATATCGATAAAGAGATAGCAACCTTTTCAAAATTTTGGCTGCAAGATATTTTAAGAAATAAAATGGAATTTGCTGGAACAATCTTTAGCGACGACCTATCAATGAAGGGCTCAGATTATGTTGGAGGTATTGAAGCTAAAGTGGGCAAAGCATTAGAGAGTGGCTGTAATATGGTTTTGGTTTGCAATGATAGATCCGCAGCTTTGGAGACTATAAATTTTCTAGAGAAAGAAAAAATTTCTCAGTCACGCAAAATCACTAAATTAAAAGCTTCACAATCAATTTCTTGGACAGACTTGGAAAAAGATGAAAGAAGAAAAGATATAATAGGTAAACTAAACTCCATAGAAAAATAAAAGTTATGATCTCTCTGCCAGATTTATCCGATCAACATTCTGAGCAAATCCAAATTGGTAAACTTGCATTGCAATCCTATGGGAGCATACATTCAATCGCAGGAGAGATATATACAGTCTCCTGTTCAGACGATAATTCTGTTGTGAAAGACATTCTTTCACGCGAAGGAAAAAATAAAGTTTTGGTTATTGATGCCTCTGGCGTTAATCATGCCTCCATGATTGGAGACCAAATTGCAGCATCTGCAGTAAAAAATAATTGGGCAGGTATTGTTGTTAATGGTTGTGTTAGGGATGTTGAGGAGTTGAAGAATCTTCCTATAGGAATCTTTTCTAAAGGGGCTGTTGCTCAAAAAACAAATAAAAAAAACCATGGTTTTGAAGATGTTTTAATTTCATTTGGAAGTGTGGTTATGACATCGGGTAAATGGATTTACATTGATCAAAATGGCTGGTTGGTCGCTGAAAATAAACTAGAACTTTAAATCTTTAATCGTTTGTTGTTTTTCTAACCAAATCGCATCAACAAATTTTTGGAAGTCCCTTCTGTAATGATCTTCTTCTTCGAAGGATCTATTTTTAAGGTTTTCGGGCAACGAATATGTTTTTGCCACAACCTTTGCTTTGCTCAAGTCGCCGCAAAGGAAGTCCCATGTCGATCTTTTTTCAGTTGCATACACCACTGTAAAATCAACTAAAGTATTGACTTGGGGCATTCCTGACAATGCAATCGCAAGAGCTCCTACTTTTGGTTTTAATAAATCAGTGTAGGGTGATTCTTGTGCAGCATGCTTTTGCAGAGTAAATCTAGTTCCTTCAGCAAAGCTGAAAGCTGTAGAGGGATTTCGAGAGAATCTTTTTGCAGCTATTTTTGCATTTTCAAAATCAACTTTTTTTAATTCTGGATTTGCTTGAATTTGAGCCCTTGAATGTCTATTTAGAAAAGGCATATCTACTGTTTTATGAACTAAGTAAATAATTGGTATCCATTGCAATTCCTTTTTCATAAAGAACTTTAAAAGGGGGATTTTTTTATGCCCTGCAGCCAATAAAATAAATATATCAGCCCAAGACTGGTGATTGCTCATAGCAATGTACCAAGTATCAGTATTTGCATCCTCGGGTATTTGGAAACCCCATTCAAGTTTATGCAATATTCTCAGAGCTGCTGTGATGCTAGCGACAGTCGCGCTACCCATCGTATTTGAGAGTGAGCCCAATGAAACCTTTAAGTTTTTATTTGGAATAATTCTAGGAATATTTACGATTGTTAATAGTGTTACCGCAACACTTAGAATAATTAAAATTGCAAAAAAGGTCAGGATACCTATAAAAAATCTTTTCAATTTAGCCATGCGACTTTATTTTAACCCAAAACTCTTCTAGCTCCTCAGGCGAAAGATTGTCTGGTTCTTTCTTATCTTTAGCAATCTCTTCTTCCATCAATCTAAAGCGCTTTACAAATTTGTGATTAGCTTTATTAATAGCTTCACTTGCATCGATTCTTAGGTGTCGACTTAAATTAACGATAGAAAATAGTAAATCTCCTAATTCTTCTTGGTTATTTTCTTTATTATTTTGCTGGATCTCATGCTTGAGCTCTTTTAACTCTTCCTCAACTTTTTCGATAACATCAATGCTTTCTTTCCAGTCGAAACCTTTTTTAGCAGCTTTTTTTTGTATTTTTTTTGCTTTTAAGATTGGGGGCAATGATGCAGGTATATCATCAAAAGTATTCCGAGTATCCTTTGGTTTTTTTTCTTGTGCTTTTATTGCATCCCATGCTTGAGTTTGCTCTTGAGCTGAAAGAGGCTTTGGAGCATCCTCAAAGACATGTGGATGTCTTCTAATCAATTTTTTATTTAAGGTATCGACTATTTCATCAAAGTTAAATAACTTTAATTCATTGGCTATCTCTGCTTGAAATATCACTTGAAGCAAGACATCTCCAAGCTCCTCCTTTAAATTTTCATAATCTTTTTTAGCTATAGCATCTGAGACCTCATACGCTTCTTCGACAACGCAAGGAGAGAGTGATTCAAGAGTCTGCTCGATATCCCATGGGCATCCATTGTCCTTATCTCGAAGCATGCGCATTGTCTCGAGTAAGTTTTTTATTGAGGACATCAGAACCCGCTTATATCTGCATACCTTGCTTGATGAAACTCTGAGGTTCCAAAGATCTGTTCAGCAACTCGCGCTCTTTTGAGGTAGAAACCGATATCATATTCATCAGTTACACCTATTCCACCATGCATTTGGATTGCTTCATTGCTTACTAGATGGAGCGTTTCTCCAGCTTGAAACTTAGCTAGACTAGAAAGTCTTTCTAGCTCATTTGAATTTTCATCTGCAGCATGCATGGCAGCGATCACTGCTGATTTGGTTAATTCAATTTCACAGAACATTTTCGCAGCCCTGTGCTGAAGGGCCTGGAAGGATCCAATTTGCACACCAAACTGCTTTCTTTCTTTAAGGTAATTGACCGTAACCTCAAAAGCTTCTTCGGTGTTTCCTAACATCTCTGCTGATATAGCAATGCGACCCAAATCAAGAATTTTCTCAAGAGTTTCGCCAGCTAAGCCTTTCTCACCGAGTAAAGCATTTTGGTCTAATTTAAGTTCAGACATTTCAATGTTTGCATAATTTCTAGAATCAGCTGTTGATATCTTGGTGATATCCAAACCAGCACTATCTTTGTTAGCAACAAATACAGAAATTCCATTTGATTCTCCTGATTTACCAGAAGTGCGGGCAACTAATAAGATGCTATCTGCACTTGCGCCATCGACAACAAATACTTTTTTTCCATTCAATACCCACTTATCTCCATCAAGAACCGCAGTGGTGTCAATGGCAAAAGGATCATGATGATTGCCTTCGTCAATTGCTAATGCAGTCGTTAATTCGCCGGCTACTATTTTTGGCAGATAATTCTCTTTTTGTTCATCTGAGCCGAGCATATTGATCGCTGAAACACCAAGAACGGATGTTGATAATATGGGAGAGGGTGTAAGGGTTTTACCTAATTCCTGCATGATTACACTGATACCAGCCATACCAAATTCTGAACCACCAAATTGCTCTGGAACAAGAATCCCAGACCAACCTAGCTCAACCATTTCCTTCCATACTGACTCATCCCAGCATTGGCTGTTTTCTTTATCTCGCAACTCTCTAAAATGAGTCACAGGAGTCTTATCTCTAGCAAAACTTTGAGCTGTATCTTTTAAAAACTGTTGTTCTTCTGTAAGTATTAATTTCATATGTTCCTTAGTTAGGCAGATCTAGAACTCTTCTAGAAATAACATTGAGCTGAACTTCCGAAGTTCCTCCCTCAATTGAATTAGCTTTGGTTCGCAGCCATGCTTTTGTGATGGCTTGTTCATCATCTGAAAAACCTTCATTTGTCCAGCCTAAGCCTTTATTTCCCATTGCAGCAATCATAAGTTCATAGCGATCTTTATTGTGCTCGGTGCCGTAGTATTTAAACATTGATGATGCAGCTGAGGCTTTTGCACCTTCGTCTCCAGAGCGCTGCAGGGTTAACCCAAATGCATGCTCTTTCATCTTATGCAATGTTATATTTTCTCTGTGTGCTGAGTTAGCTATTTGGCCGTTAGTCTCACCTAAATATTTCTTAGCTATGTTTACAACATCTGCTCCGGATCCAGTCCCGCCTCCAGCTAGCCCAAAATTGGAAATAAAGTTTCTTTCATGTTGTAAGAGTTTTTTTGCTATTGTCCATCCGGAATTTTCTACACCAACAAGATTTTCTTTAGGAGCTTTAACATTATCAAAAAATGTTTCACAAAATGGCGATTTCCCACTTATAAGACTTATTGGTTTAGTGCTAACTCCTTCAGTTGTCATATCAATAAGCAGAAAACTAATTCCATTATGCTTTGGCTCTTTTGGGCCAGTTCTAACAAGGGCAAAAATCCAATCTGCTTTGTCGGCATACGAAGTCCACACTTTTTGACCATTGACTAAATAATGATCACCCATGTCCTCTGCTTTGGTTGAGAGACTGGCCAAGTCAGATCCTGAGCCGGGTTCAGAATAACCTTGACACCACCTAATTTCACCTTTGATAATTTTTGGCAGATGTTCTCTTTTTTGCTCCTCTGAACCAAATTCAATAATGCAGGGTGCCAACATCCAAATACCAAAGCTATTTAAGGCAGGCCTTGCTTTAATTCTAAAGAGCTCCTGATGAAGAACTTTAGTTTGATCTCTATCTAAGCCTCCGCCACCATACTCCTTGGGTAGATTAGGAGCAGTCCAACCTTTTTCACCCATTCTCTCTAGCCATAATTTTGATTCAGGGTTAACGTACTCTGCATTTCTGCCACCCCAAACTTCTTCTTCAGGTACCAGTGGAGTTCTCATAGAAGGAGGGCAGTTTTCCTCTAACCAATTTCTAACTTCTTCCCTAAATTGTTCCAAATATTCCATACTTGTTATTGCTTGCGGTTATTTAAAGAGGAGTTATTATAATCAAGTAATTATTTTTTGGGTAATTTAAAATATGAAATCATATCAAGTTCCAGAACCTGGAAAGCCACTCATAGAAGTTGAATCTCCAACACCTGAGCCAACTGGCAGTCAGGTTATTGTTAAAACTATAGCTTGCGGTGTGTGTCATTCTGATGTGCACATACATTCGGGCGCATTTGATTTAGGCGGGGGTAATGAATTGCCTGTGCCAGTACCAAATCCATTCACATTGGGACATGAGGTCTTTGGAGAAGTCGTAGCAGTAGGCCCAGAGGCAACAAATGTTAATGTTGGAGATAAAAGGATTATTTATCCGTGGATTGGCTGTAGTGATTGTGATGTTTGTGCTAATGGCGATGAACATTTGTGTAATACAGGCCCAGTTATTGGCGTTATGCAGCCAGGTGGTTTTGGAGATCATGTTGTAGTTCCAGACTCAAAATATTTATATGATGCAGGAGATACGCCTGAACATTTAGCTGGAAGTTATGCCTGCTCAGGTCTTACAGCCTATAGTGCTCTTAAAAAAGGTGCTCCGTATAATTCTGATAATGATTTAATTATTATTGGTGTTGGGGGTGTTGGCATGATGGGTTTACAGATTGCCAAGGCAGCATTTAACTGCAATCCAATTGTAGTAGATGTAGATGAAGAAAAACTCAAATTAGCTCTTGAAAATGGTGCATCAGCAGCTATCAATCCTATGGATGAGGATGCAATGATGAAAGTTTTTGAAATTACTGGTGGTAACGCATCTGTTGCTATAGATTTTGTTGGCTCAGAGCAGTCAACTGCTTTCGGAATAAATCTTTTAAGAAAGGGCGGTAAATATATAATTGTTGGGCTATATGGGGGTGAGTTAAAGCTGCCATTACCATTAATTCCAATCATGGAAAGGGGTGTTCAGGGATCATACACTGGTAGCCCTGGAGATATGCATGAGTTGATGGAGTTAGTTAGATCGGGAAAAGTTGATCCAATCCCTGTTGAAAAGAGACCAGCTTGTGATGCAAATCAGACTTTAGAAGATCTTAAAAATGGTAAAATTATTGGCAGAGCTGCCTTGATGCACGACTAAAGCCCTTGCATTAACCTGCTGCATATATTCTGCAACTCATCGTTAATCACTATATCTGCACTTGAGTCATAGCGTGTTTCATCTCTATTAAAAATTATAAGCTTTGACCCTGACTGCATTGCCAGATTAGGAAGTTTTCCTGCAGGCAATACTTTCAAAGATGAGCCCATCACTATCATTAAATCGCTGTCCTCAACAATCTTTGAGGCATGCATCATGTCCATTTCATTCATAGGTTGACCAAAAGAGATGGTAGCTACTTTCACAACTCCATCACAAACAGCACATTTTGGTAATGGGCTCTTGGATTTAATAGCAGAATGAAAATCTAAAATATTTTGTTTTGCTTCACACTCCAAGCATGCAGCCTCAATAGCGCTGCCATGAATCTCTATAATTTTATTTTTAGGGACTCCTGATTTTTGATGTAACCCATCAATATTTTGAGTTATTAAAAAATTGTTTTTTTGCATGCTAATGATTTTTTCAACAAAAGCATGCCCTATGTTTGGTTTGATTTGTTTAAGAAGTGAGTGAAGTTCAATATTTCTTTCCCATGACAGCCTTTGCTTTTCTTCGCTCAGCAAAAATTCATTAAATTGAATAGGTTTATTTTTAGTCCAAAAACCATGATCACTTCTAAAATCAGGCAGTCCAGATTCGGTGCTTATACCAGCACCAGTTAAAAAACCGTTCCCTTACTAGCTTTAACTAACCTAATGATCTTATTAAATCTATTCACAAATTTACTTCTAAATTGACTTCAGAGAGTATAATTGCTCGCATGTTTAAAAATATAGGCATTGTTTTAAAAAAAAGCCTCTCATCTAAAGAATCCTCTGTTTTAAGTGGGTTGTTAAGTGTTTTGCTAAAAAACACCAAAGCCATCTATTCATCTGATCAGATTGACTTTGAGGGTGTTGAGATTGTTGATCTTGAAAAATTTAATCATTTAGTTGATTTAATAATTGTATTTGGTGGGGATGGCACTTTATTGGGAGCAGCAAGAAAATTTATTGAAAATGAGATTCCAATATTGGGTATAAATATGGGCGCTGTTGGTTTTCTTACTGATGTGAATATTGAAAACTTTGAATCAGTCATCAGCAATGTTTTTAAGGGTGATTATATTCTTGAAGAGAGAAGTTTAGTTGAGGCGCAATTTTCAGGTCAAGAGGTTTTTGGTCTCAATGAAGTATTAATTCATTCCGGATCTTATGCCCAGCTTATGAGATATAGATTATTGATTGATGGCAAGACAGTATATGAACAGCGTTCAGATGGATTAATTGTCGCTACTCCAACTGGCTCAACTGCCTATGCATTATCTGCAGGAGGATCAATAGTTCATCCAGAATTAAATATATGGAACATTATTCCCATGATGTCTCAAAGTCTTTCATCCAGGCCTTTAATAGTTTCCAATAAAAAATCTCTGGAAATTCAACTAATTGAAGGCCCTTTAGATCATGCAATGGTTTGTGTGGATGGTCAAAAAGATATACCCATTGAATACAATAATTCTATTCATATTTCTAAAAAGAATTCATCTTTAAAAATCATTCATCCTTCCGATAATGATTTTTATGAAGCTTGCAGAGAAAAACTTGGCTGGAGTTTGGATATTACTGCCAAGAAAACTCATTAGTCTTGAATATTCAGTCTTTGCATTTTTATATTATTGTAATTGCCGTTTTTCTTAGTTTTTTAACAAATTTTGGTTTTAGTAATTTGCTTGAGCCATTTCTTTTTCTTAAATCAAATGGGCCTAATTTATATCCATCATTTCAGAATACTTTTATGGTTTCTCAAGAATGGTGGCGACTTATAACCCCAACTTTTCTTCATTTTTCATTTACTCACTTAGTATTTAATTGTTTATGGATTTATATACTGGGATCAAGAATTGAAATAATTGATGGCAAGAGAATCTTTTTAACTTTATTTTTAATTTCAGGTTTATCAAGCAATTTTGGGCAATATTTTATAACTGGTGATTATCTCTTTGGAGGATTAAGCGGGGCTGTATACGGTCTTTTGGGCTACTGTTTTATATTAGATTTAGATAATAGGGGTCAAAGATACGATTTACCTAATGCTTTATACATTTTTATGTTTATTTGGTTATTAATTGGATTTACAGGAGTATTAAAAATCTTTGGTTTTGGAAATGTTGCAAATATCGCTCATTTAGTTGGTATGATAGCTGGATTTATTCTTGGCATAATTGTTAGATACACTTTAAAGTTTTAATTTGCATGAAAAAAATTACTAAAGCAGTATTCCCTGTAGCAGGTCTCGGTACTCGATTTTTACCTGCCACTAAAGCTATTCCAAAAGAAATGCTCCCAATCATTGATAAGCCATTAATAGAATACGCTGTTGAAGAAGCTGTAAGAGCAGGCATTACCGAGATTATATTTATTACTAGCCATACCAAAAGAGCAATAGAGGATCATTTTGATCAAAACCTTGAACTTGAAGAAAAGCTTCAGAGTGCTGGTAAAAATGATTTTTTAGAAAAAATTAACAGAGACATTTTTAAAGGCATTAAATTCACTTATGTAAGACAAAAAACACAAAATGGCCTTGGTGATGCTATTTTACATTCAGAGCATTTAATACAGGAAGAGGCTTTTGCAATAATTCTAGCAGATGATTTAATCATTAATGATCCATCATGCATCACTCAATTGATCTCATCTTATGATGAGCATCAATGCTCTGTTATCGGTGTGAATGAGGTTCCAAAAAATGAAACAGAAAAATATGGCGTTATTTCTATTGAGGAATCCTCTTCGACAAAAAACTCATTTCTTTTAAATGATATTGTAGAAAAGCCAAAGAGCAATCCACCTTCAAATCTTGCAGTGGTTGGGAGATATGTTCTTTCTAATAAAATCTTCAAATATTTAAAAGATCTTAAACCAAGTGTTGGTGGTGAAGTTCAGCTCACAGATGCAATTAAACTGATGCTCAATGATGAAAATGTAATAGGGCATTTATATGAGGGTACAAAGTTTGACTGTGGTTCTAAGCACGGCTATGTAAATGCTATCAAGTATCTTGCTAAAGAACTATTCGATGAATAAGGCGGACACGGAAATTTTTAAATGAAATTGGCATTATTGCTTTTAAGATTACTGCCCCCTGAAATATCTCACTTCATAGCTTTAAATACCTTAAATTTTCTATATAAACTTAATCTTACTGATATTCTTTTTCCATATGAAGATACCTCAGAGCCATTCAATTTCAAAAGCTTAACTTTTAAAAATAGACTGGGAATTGCAGCCGGGCTTGATAAAAATGGCGACTTTATAGACTCTTTGGGTTCATTGGGTTTTGGCTTTATAGAAGTAGGAACAATTACGCCTTTAGCTCAGCAAGGCAATCCAAAGCCAAGGATATTTCGTTTTCCAGGCCAGGGAGCGATTGTTAATAGACTTGGATTCAATAACAAAGGAGTTGATTATTTAGTTAAAAAGATAAAGTTAAGAAATTTTAGTGGAATTCTAGGTATTAATATTGGTGCAAATAAGACTTCAGAAGGTCAAAAAAGAATTAATGATTACGTCGAATGCTTTAAAAAAGTATGCCCATATGCAGATTATATTGCGGTTAATATCTCTTCACCCAATACTCCCAACTTAAGGTCTCTACATCAAGAAGAAAATTTTTTACCTTTATTTGAAGCTTTAAATTTTGCTCGCAACGAGATGAAATATCATAACCCTATGTTCATTAAACTCTCTCCTGATGAAGATGAGAAGGTTATTTCTGTAATTTTAGCCGCAATTAAGAAATTTGAATTTGATGGCGTAATTGCTTCTAACACTACCGTTACAAAAGATAATTTAAGATACTCTGGTCGGCATAATCTTGATGGTGGACTGTCAGGTAAACCCTTGCTCAAAAAATCTAATGAGCTATTAAAAATAGCTCATTCACATGATTCACATTTACTCAAAATTGGGGTAGGTGGAGTTGATAGCAAAGAAAGTTTTGACTCAAAATTAGATTTAGGCGCATCTTTAGTGCAGATTTATACGAGTTTTATTTATCACGGCCCTCAGATTGTAAAGAAATTACTTAGGTAAAATTTTTTATGGAATCCTTAATTGCTATTTTTGTCATTCTTTTTTTAATTGGTGCAATAGGTTTCTTAAAGCCATCAAAAAAAATGAAGTCTCTCAGCCGGGTCAGAATGTCTGCTGTAAAAGAAGGCTTTAAAATTGGATCAACAAACGAGTTAAGAAAAAAATTTAAAAATTGGAATCCTCAAGTTGCTATATATCAAATTAAAAATTCTTCAGAATTCAAAAATTTACACTACTTGAGAATAGAGAATAAGCTTGAACTTTATGAGCCAATTTCATTTAAATATGAAAAAAAATTTCAAATGATTGAAGAAAAAATTTATAAATTACCGCCTTCTGTACTTGAAATTATTTTTTATCAGTCCAATATAGCAATCGTTTGGAACGAAATGCATGGTATTGAAGAGCTTTTAAAAATTAAAGAGGCTGTATTAGAAATATGAACTTTTGGAAATTTATAGTAGATTAATTTATGTCAAAAACCCTTGTTATAGTTGAATCACCTGCTAAAGCTAAAACTATTTCTAAGTATTTAGGACCAGACTATATAGTAAAGTCTAGCGTAGGTCATATTAGAGATCTTCCAAAGGGAAAGTCTAAAAAGCCTGCACAAAGAAATACCATTCCAAAAGATCTCCCCGAGGACGAGAAAAGAAGACTAAAAAAAATTAACGAGCGCAAACGACTTGTTAGAAGAATGGGAATTGATCCTGATAATGGCTGGGCCGCAAATTATGAAATCATTCCCGAAAAAGAAAAAGTTATTAAAGAATTAAAAACAGCCGCAAAGTCTGTGGAATCTATTTTTCTTGCAACTGATCTTGATAGAGAGGGCGAGGCGATAGCTTGGCATCTTAAAGAAGCGCTAGGACGAGATAAATTTAATTATTCTAGAGTTAGATTTAATCAAATTACCAAAGATGCAATCTTAGAATCTTTTGAAGATCCAAAAGAAATAGATACGAGTCTTGTAGAGGCTCAGCAAGCAAGAAGATTTCTTGATAGGGTCGTCGGTTTTGAATTATCTCCACTTTTATGGGCTAAAATTGCTCGTAATTTATCGGCTGGAAGAGTCCAATCAGTTGCATTAAGACTTTTGGTGGAAAGAGAGCATAGCATTCAAAAGTTTAAGCCGGATGAGTTCTGGGAGATTTCATTTAATGCAGAAAACGAAAAAAATAATGGCATCGTATTCAATCTGAATAGAAAAAAATCAGATCCCTTGTTGCAAGTTGATGAGGCAAAAAAAATTGAAGAGCTTATCAGTTCTTCTAATTTACTTTTAAGTGAGGTAACTCAAAAACCAGTTAAATCAAAACCAAAACCCCCTTTTATTACATCAACATTGCAACAAGCAGCAAGTACAAAACTTGGATTCAATGTAAAGAGAACTATGAGAACTGCTCAAAAGCTTTATGAAAATGGTCTCATTACCTATATGAGAACTGATGCTCCTGCTTTGTCGCCTGAATCAATTGCTGATGCAAGAATGTATATTGAAACTAATCTTGGAGATAAGTACCTTACAAATGCTCCAAGAATATATTCCTCTAGTGAAAATGCCCAAGAGGCCCATGAAGCAATAAGGCCTACAAATGCATCTACTAAATCTGAAGTTTTAATCTCTTCGTCAGATGAAGAAAAAAGATTGTATGAGTTAATTTGGCAACAATTTATTGGATCACAATTGCCGGATGCAGAATATTTAGCAACTAATGCAAAGATTCAGTTAGATGAATATCTTTTTTCCGCAACAGGAAGAGAAGTTATATTTGATGGCTTTACAAGAATTGTGAAGTCAAAATCTGATGATCAAGATGCTAATATTTTACCTCCGCTTGCAGTCAATCAAGAATTAATACTTAAGGATTTAGAGAATAAACAAAAGTACACCAAGCCTCCAGCAAGGTTTTCTGAAGCCGCATTAGTAAAAGAATTAGAAAAGAGAGGGATTGGCAGGCCTTCCACCTATGCAAATATTATCTCTACGATTCAGGATCGCGGATATGTTGAGATTCAAAATAGACGATTCTTTGTTAAAAAAATTGGAATGATTGTTACAGACAGGCTTGTGAGTAGCTTTGATGACATTATGAATTATAGTTTCACTGCTAATTTTGAGAATGAATTAGATAGAATTGCAAATGGTGAATTAAATTGGAAAGAGGTTTTAAATTCTTATTATTCAGCTTTTCAAGATGACCTTTCATCAGCAATGGATGAGGGAAATGGAATGGTTCCTAACCTTCCTACGATGACAAATATCAATTGTCCAGAATGCAAAAAAAATAAACTGACAATAAGAAATGCTAGCAATGGAGTTTTTCTTGGATGTGCGGGTTATAGTCTGCCTGGCGATGAGCAATGTAAAAAAACCCTGAATCTTATCTCAGGCGATGAAGCTGTTAGTGTTGATGATCAAGAGGAAGCAGAACATTTAGTTACAAAACGTCGTTGTCCTAAATGTGATATGAGTATGGACAATTATCTTTTAGATGAAAATTATAAACTGCATGTTTGCTCAAATAACCCTGATTGCGATGGATTTGAGGTAGAAGAGGGTTTTTTTAAAATTAAAGGATATGATGGCCCCACCTTATCCTGTCATAAGTGTGGATCAGAAATGCAGCTTAAAACTGGTAGGTTTGGTAAATATTTTGGTTGTATGAATGATAATTGCGGTGCAACCAGAGCACTTCAAAGAAATGGAGAGCCAAAGCCTATAGTTATGGAGCCAATTACCACAGAGATTCCTTGTGTTAAATTTGAAGATATCTACCTATTAAGAGATAGTATGAAGGGGCTGTTTTTAGCAGCTAGCAAATATCCAAAAAATAGAGAAACTCGCGCACCATCTGTTGAGGAGTTTAATCAAGCTGTTACTGAGGAAACTTTGCTTGATGCATGCAAGTATATTGAAAATCAAGGGAAACACACTCATCTTTTAAATGCCCCCAAAAAGGATGCTGATGGAAATCCATATATCATTAGATACAACAAAGTTGAAGATACGCATTATCTTTCTTCTGAGAAGGATGGTAAAAAAACTGGAAACACGGCCTCCCATGATGGAGATAAGTGGGTTGAAGTTGTTAAATAACTCCTTGAATAATATCAATTAGTTCTTATATAAATGTTGAAGCCTTTCATTATCTATATGAAGGGTGTTAAAGTTTAAGAATAAATATATATGTCTAATTATCTAGAACTAACCCAACTTCCTGACGGCACCATTGTTCTGCGAAGATCCGATGATCATGAAAATCCAATAGTAAAAATTGAGTTCTCTAGTGAATCTAAGGATTTCTTGAATGGCGCTGAGCTTTCAGTTGCTAAAGAAATGATTCGAGCTGGTATAGAAAGCGTTAGTGGGAATCCAATTGATTTTGACGATTTTTTTGACAGCGAAAAAAATAGTTTAAGAAAAAAACCAGTAGTTCTTCATTAATGAGTTCTAATTAAACCCACGCTCTTCCCTTCAATAAATGCCTCTTGCTCTCTAAGATCAACCTCTATTGTTGAGAAATCTTTGTTTGCTGGAATTAACTCAAGATTATGATTATTTTTTTTGAAATATTTTAAAGTGACTTCGTCCTCAAGCCTTACTACCACTAGGTCACCATTTTTTACATCTATTGTTTTTTTGATTGCTACTAAATCATCTTCATGAATACCAGCATCAATCATACTTAGGCCCTTCACTTTTAAAAAATAATCAAAGCTGTCAGAAAACATGCTTGGATCGCATGGAATTCTTTTTTCAATATTTTCTTCAGCTAGGGTAGGTGAGCCTGCGGCAACTAATCCAATTACAGGCATTTGATTAACGTTTTTCTCAAAAGCTTGTTGGCTTTTAACAATAGATATCCCTCTTGAAGAGCCGCTTTGTATTGAAATATAGCCTTTCTTTTCAAGTGCTCTTAGATGCATTTCAGCTGCATTTGGCGACTTAAAGCCCAACTCCTTGCATATTTCAGCACGAGTTGGTGGAAAACCAGTTTTATTGAGATAAACTTCCACACAAGCTAAAACTTTTGATTGTTGTTTTGTTAATTCTTTCATATTATTTATACTGTATATTTTTACAGTATATAAATTTTGAAATGTAACTGCAACCCTCTTTAAAATATGAACTCAAAATTAGTAATCGGAATTTCTTCAAGGGCACTTTTTGATTTAAGTCAAAGTCATCAAATTTTTGAAAATGATGGGATTGAAGCTTATCGCAATCATCAAATTCAGAATGAGAATGAAATTCTTGATCCGGGTGAGGCTTTTAATCTCGTAACTAAAATTTTGAAAATTAATGATCTTTATGAGACTGATGACAGGATTGAGGTCATCCTTTTATCAAGAAATACAGCAGATACTGGCCTTAGAGTTTTTAATTCTATTGAAGCTCATAAACTGAATATTACTCGTGCTGTTTTTTGTGGGGGAGAGAGCCCTTATAAATATGTCAAAGCATTTGGGGTAGATTTATTTCTATCTAGCAGCAAAGATGACGTCAAGATGGCTATTGAAAATAATGTTCCATCAGCAAGAATTATTCCCTCAAAAACAAAGAAAAAAGTTAAAGGTGGCGATCTCCTCAAGATAGCCTTTGATGGTGACTCAGTAATTTTTTCTGATGAATCTGAAAAAGTTTTTGAAGAAGAGGGTCTAAAAGCATTCTTGGATAACGAGCGCAAGAAAAAAACAATGTTAAAGGCTGGGCCTTTTAAATCATTTTTAGTTGAGCTTAACAAACTTCAGTCTGAATTGGATTCTGGAATTAGCCCAATTAGAACAGCACTTGTAACCGCAAGATCAGCTCCATCCCATAAGCGCGTTATTAAAACATTGAGAAAATGGGGGGTTAGGATCGATGAATCTCTCTTTTTAGGGGGTATGAAAAAGTCTGAATTTTTGAAATCATTTGAAGCAGATATATTCTTTGATGATCAGCACAAAAATATCATAGATGCATCTGAAAAAGTTACTTCAGCTCATGTACCATTCGGAATCAAAAATAGGAATTAATCATGGATATTGTTTGTTTTGATATGGAAGGAACCCTCACTCCAGAAATATGGGAACAGGTTTCACTTGATTCCGGCATTTCTGAGTTAAGTAAAACTACTAGAGATATTCCCTCTTACTCTGATCTTATGGACTACCGAATTGATGTAATGAAAAAGCACAACCTTAAGCTTGCTGATATTGTTTCAGCAACAAAGAAATTAGATTTGTTAGATGGGGCTCTTAATTTCTTAAATCAGGTTAGGCAAGAATTTCAAGTAGTAATTTTATCTGATACATTCCATGAGATTGCATATCCATTAATGGAAAAACTTGGCTATCCTCTTCTACTTTGCCATACACTTGATGTGGATGGTGAGGATAATATTCTTGGCTATAAATTAAGAGATTTACAGGCAAAAAAACAAGCTATTTTAGGATTTCAATCTATGGGTTACAGATGTTTGGCTGCAGGAGATTCGTTTAATGACTTGCAGATGCTTGAGGTTGCAGACCAAGGCTTTTTTATTAATGCGCCGGAAGCTATTTCCTCTTCAATGCCTGAGATACCATGTTTTAACACATACCCTGATCTTTTAAGTGCCTTAAGAAAATTTAACTAATATTTATGGATAATCCCTTCTCGCTAAATAATTTTTCTAGACCAAGGCTCGAGATACCGGGGGATGAAAAAAAACTTTTACTTCATAGTTGCTGCGCACCATGCGCTGGAGAAATTATGGAAGCTGTAGCAGCATCAGATATCC
>CABXJR010000015.1 GCA_902512655.1 uncultured SAR86 cluster bacterium | reverse complement strand
GAAGATTTTAGAATTCAAGAGGTTCAAAGAGCTGGAGCTATTTTTGATCCAGCAAAACTTGATTGGATCAATAATCATCATTTAGCAGCTCTTTCGTTTGACGATTTTACAGATAGATTGATGCCATTTCTTAAGAATGCTGGCATTGATTACAACCAAAAGGATAATAGTAAAGATATTATTGAAGCGATGAGAAGCTCTCAACCAACTCTCCTTGGAGTAGCTAAAGATCTCGTGCCTTATTTCACTCAAGTAGATTCTTATGATGAAAAAGCAGTAAATAAATTTTTAAAAGGATCAGAGGCTGTTTTAGAATTTGTGCAAAGAAAATTAAATAGCCTAGAGTTTTGGAATGAGGAGTCTATAGATCATGTATTACAGGAAGCTCAAACTGCATTAAGCTTAACAACTCCAAAACTAAATCAACCACTAAGAATTGCAATGACAGGATCTACTCAATCTCCCTCTTTGGGCTTAACACTTTCATTATTTGATTTGGCTGAAGTGAATAACAGAATTGATGCAGCGCTAAAGTTTTTAGCTAATACTGCCTAGGAAATGCAAGAAGCGATCAATGCTTGAGGGTGTTCTTGTATTAAATATTCCAAGATATCAAAAGAAAGCTCTTTAGTAATTCCATACTCAGCGATACCAATGATTTCATTTGGCTCAATAAAGAGATTGTTTGAAATTTTATTTATACCTTCGAAAGAATCTAGTAGATTTAAATCATTCTGAGTATTGGCAGAATAAAAAATCTTCTTATTAAATTCTTGCTCGGTTAGTTGTTTTGACTCCGTTAAAAAAAAATAATTTTTTGATATATCCATAAATTTTACTTCATCGTCTCGGAGTGTATTGCCTGCGTCCGACGACATCTGTTTGCTAACAATATCCAATGATTCCATTGATTCATATTGAAAAATACTTATTGATCCTAGAGATGTATAGAGTGGATTAAGCTCTGTATTAATATAATTTCGCTCATAACCTTCAAAAGAAAGCAGCGAGGAGGCTAATGGTGCATGCTTGTTTTCGTAATAATCTCTAAAATCAATATCAGACAACCCATCCATCTTATGAATAAATGCTAAAGCTTTAATCAATTTGAATTGCTACCCCTGCATTAGGCCTTCTTAAGTCAGCAAAACCTTCTTTACCTTTTGTAGAAATTAAAATACTTTGTGTTGAACCCATGGTTTTGGATTCCTCAAGTTCATGCCCGAAGGATTCAAGTATTTGTAGGGTATCTTGACTAAAACCTTTTTCTAAACGTAAATTTTTATAGGGCCAATCTTTGTGAATCCTTGGGAGCATGGTAGCTTCACCAAGATTTAAATTAAAATCTATGACCCCAGTTACAACTCTTAACACAGCAGCAGGTATTAATGCGCCTCCAGGAGATCCTGTGATGAGCTTTAATTCATTATTTTCATCAAAGATGATAACTGGAGTCATGGTGCTCATGGGCCTTTTACCTGGTTCCAATCGATTGCCTATGCTTGCAGAGCGATCTATGACCGCAGGGTTTCCATACTGATAAGCAAAATTATTCATTTGATTATCAAGAAGAATTCCAGTTCCTGGAATAGTCACTCCTGAGCCAAATGAATAACCTAATGTGTAAGTATTAGAAACAACATTGCCATCTTGATCAATGATTGAATAGTGAGTAGTGTTTTCGCCCTCTTGAAATAATGAATCAGGATTTAATGTGCTTGGTGGAGTGGCTTTTTCAAAATTAATTGTCTTAGCTAAAGAATTCGCTCTTTCCTTTGAAATTATTTTTTTTATAGGGACGTCATAAAATTGAGGATCTCCCATATGCCTTGATCTATCCATATGCCCACGTTGTAATGCTTCTGCAAATAAGTGAAGAAAGCTTGCTGAGTTTGGTCCAATCTCATCAGTGCTAAAGTTTTCTAAAATATTTAATCCTTCAAGTAATACTGCAGCGCCGCCGGCTGGAGGAGGGTGCGCAAGAACTTTGTGATTTCTATAAGTTGTTTGGATAGGCTCTGCAAACCTAGGCTCATATTCTTTAAGATCTTTGGCAGAAATATATCCACCATTTTCTTGCATGGCTTGAACTATCTTCTTGGCAATAGATCCAGTATAGAAAGCCTCTTCCCCATGTCTCGCTATTTCACGAAAAGTCCAAGCTAAATCAGGTCGCTTCATTAACAAATGTTCTTTTACTGGACTGTCATTTTGATAATAAATATTTTTAGACTCTTTATTGAGGCTTATTTGATCAGCGCTGCCTATTGCTTGATTTAGATCATAGCTAACTTGTATTCCTTTTTGAGCTTGTTTTATAACCGGCTGTAATATTTTTTTTAATGATAATTTTCCATAACGATCATGTGTTTGCAATAATCCTGCAACAGTCCCAGGAACACCAGAGGCTTTATAGCCATATCTCCTTTGATCATAGTTATTCTTTAAAAATAGAAAATCATTTTTTAAAAGGTTTTTCGGTGCAGCACTTCTAAAATCTACAGCTATTGTTTTCTTTTCATCATTTAAATAAACAAGCATAAAGCCACCGCCCCCTAAATTGCCTGCCCTAGGTAGAGTGATTGCTAAAGAAAACCCAACTGCAACCGCTGCATCAATTGCATTACCGCCCATATTTAAAATTTCTACCCCAATATCTGAAGAGGCTTGATTTTGTGAAACGACCATTCCTGAATTTCCAATAGTAGGATGAAAGGGTGACGGATAATCAATGTATCTAACTTGTCCCCATGCATTAGAGGCAAAAAATAGAAGCGAGAAAAAAATATTTTTATGTGTCATAAATTCTAAAATATCATTGGAGCTAAATAGAAGGCAAATAGAGTCACCAAAAAGACTCCAATAATATTCAATGCAAATCCTGCTTTCATCATATCTGGAATAGTTAATTTACCCGAGCCAAATACAATCGCATTAGGTGGCGTCGCGACTGGAAGCATGAATGCGCAACTCGCAGCTAAAACAACAGGGATTGTTAAAGCAACCGGTGCTATACCCAGAGCCACAGCAACAGCTCCAACCACTGGTAAAAATGTTGAGGTTGTAGCAACATTCGAAGTTATTTCTGTTAAGAAAATGATTAAAGTTGCTACTGAAAGTATCAATACAATTGGAGGGACATTTCCTAGAATAGTTAATCCTTGCCCAATCCAGCTTCCAAGACCTGAAGAGCCAATTGATGCAGCTAAAGATAATCCTCCGCCGAATAAGACAAGCAAGCCCCATGGTAGTTTATTGGCTTGCTCCCAAGTAAGTAAATCTGATTTATTGTTTTCAGAGGGAATAAAGAAAAAACTTAATGCTGCAAATATGGCAATTCCTGCATCAGTTAGGCCAGAAAGAGGAATATAATTATCAAGCAGGGTTCTAAACATCCATGCGGTAGCAGCTAATGAAAAAATAATTAAAACTTTTTTTTCATCCCTACCTAGAGGGCCTAAATCAGTTAGCATATTTTGAAGTTGTAATTTTGTTTCAATGCTTGCTACAAAATTAACGGGATATACAATTTTAGTAATTGTATACCAGGATGCTCCAAGCATAAGAATAGCTAAAGGCACTCCTAATTTCATCCAATCTACAAAAGAAATTTCAATTCCATAAGTTTCCTGTATAAAACCTACAAATATTATATTTGGAGCCGTTCCAACCAACGTAGACATTCCTCCAATTGAAGCGGCATAGGCAATACCAAGCAAGAGCGAGGTCTCAAAGTTCTTTCTTTCCTTTGCTGAGAAATTTGGAATAGTTTCTGCAACACTTGCACATACAGCCAACCCAATTGGTAATAGCATCAAAGTGGTCGATGTATTCATGACCCACATACTTATAGAGGCTGAAACAAGCATAAAACCGCCAACTAATTTAGCTCCACTGTTTCCAATAGCTATTAACATTCTTAATGCCAGTCGTTTATGCAATCCAGAGGTTTCAATTCCTAAAGCTAAAATAAAACCACCCATAAATAAGTAAATATTTGGATTCGCATAGGGTAGAGCAGCAGTCTTAAAATTAGCTACATGCAGTATTGGGAACAAGGCCAATGGAAGCAAGGCAGTAACTGCAACTGGAACAGCTTCAGTTGCCCACCAGATTGCCATCAAAAGAGTAACTGCAGCAACAGCCAAGCCTATTGGAGAAAGAGATTCTGGATTAGGCATCAAGAGTACAAAAAAGAAGGCTGCTAAACCGATCCAAAAACCCCTTTTTTTATAAGCCTGCATTATTTCAATCTCGCATAAAACATTTCAGCAGCATAAGGAACCATTTGTTCAGTGTTGCTATGACCTTTTGTAGTTGGAACTTCAACCATTCCCCATTTAAAAAATTGATCAACTTCTTTAGATTTATTTATTGCTGATTTAAAGAAGTTTCTTCCTCGTTCTAGCCGATGTTTACCCTGGAGATTAATAGTATCCCAATTATTTTTCACGTAAGGGGAGTTTGGCTTAGTCGAGGTATCAGCTCTCCCAAGCATTAAAAGAAAATGTCTGCTGAATGCTTTTTTGAGTTGATTATCATTAATACCAGAATTTTTTAACCCAAAAGGCCACTCTTGATCAGTCATCGATAAATACCAACCTAAATTTGCTGCAATTGCCAGTGTATGACTTGCCTCAGGGTGATGAAGAACATATCGATGCACAAAATGAGCTCCTGCTCCGTGTCCATAAATACCCCAATTATCTGACTTTAGTTTAAACCTTTTCAAAGCCCTATTAGCTAAGGGCTCAATAGCGCTAAATGCATTAAGACTCTTATCAATTGGCTCTAATGAGGTAGTTTTTAAATTACCATAATTAAAACCCCATACTTGAGGGAAGTTCTGCTCACTAAATTCAGGCACTAATACAAGCAGGTTTAAATCTTTTGCTGAATCACTCCACTGATCTCGGTACTCTTCCGCATTTCTCTTGCGACCATGCATTACTACAACAAGGCGAGTTGATTTATTAATTTTATTTGGTTTTGCAACAAAGACTGATAATTTTGCGCCATCCCAATTCTCAAACTGATATTGGTCATCGGCAAAGGCAAATGGAATCATTGTGAGCAAACACAAAATTAGAAAAGCATGTAATTTAAATTTCATCATAAAAAAAGGGAGCCTAAGCTCCCTTGAATTTTAACTTAATTCTTAGAATGAAACTCTTAAATCAAGATAATAGTTTCTTCCATAATCTTGGTGAGCATCTGCATAGTAGCCGTAATATCTATCAGCGGTAGGCGCCCTTTCATCTTCAAGATTCTTTACAGCAAATCTAACCCTTGCTTTTTGACCACTTAATGTAAAGTCATATGACAGCGTTAGATCCATAGTTGTCATAACAGGGACAGTATATGGAACACCATCTTTTAGGCCCAATGAAGTTTGGACAAAAGAACCCTTTTTAAGTCCAACCAAGCTAGCGCCATATGGGCCTTTATCCCAAGAGAGTCTAAGAGTGTGCTTGTTATCATAAGCACCATCTTTTCCAAGAAGATCACCAAAGCCTTTAAGCGGAATTGATTCTGGAATTGTTCCATTATCTTTCGCTGCTTGAAGCTCTGCAAATTGACCGCTTGCCTTTTGCTCGAACTTATCAAGAAATGTTCCAATGTATCTGACATCAAAATCACCATAGGCAGTTTCAAAGTCATAATAGATACCTACATCTGTTCCTTCAATAGTTCTTAAAGCCATATTAGTGTAATCATTTTGGATATACTTAATGTCACCAAACGGACATACACCAGCTGCTGCAAAGCCTGGAGCGTCACCAGCATCAGGCGCCTCTCTGACAACCAAAGGATCGCCAGCAAAAGTATCACAATTACTTGTTCCATTAGCAAATCTTAAAAGCATGTCATTAACAGTTTGGTTTTCACGACCAAATAGACCAATTGTCTTATCTTTCTCAATGGTCCATGTATCAATAGTAATGATTAAGTTATCAGTTGGGGTTAACACAACACCAAAAGATGTATTGTCTGATTCCTCAGCTTCAAGACCTGACGCACCTGTTGCCATTCTTTGTATAGTGTATCTAGAGTCTGAATCAATAACATTCTCGACGCTTTGAACTTCATTTACTCTAAATGCAGCTCTGTCGTATCTTGTTCCGGATCGCACGACAGTTTCTTCATTCATTTGAATTACATTCGGGGCTCTAAAAGCTGTTGATACCGAACCTCTAAGACTCATCCAGGAAGCAGCTTGCCAACCAATTGCAATCTTTCCAACTGTTGCATCACCAAAGTCAGAGAAATCTTCGTTTCTAAAAGCAATCTGCATATCAATGGATTCCGCTAATGGGACTTGCATTTCAGCAAAGAAAGATGTCACATCTCTTGAGCCTGAAACATCTGATGTAGGTGAGGAATTCAGAACATCTGCAACCAATGGAAATGTATCACCCTCATAATCAGTGTAAGTAATAGTTCCATCTAGCCTTGGGTCTCTATCATCATCAATCGATTCTTCGCGATACTCAAAACCTAATAAAAGACCAACATCACCAGCAGGCAGTGACATAAACTCATTGTTAGACATTTTAAAATCAAACATGGTTAGTTCACTGGTCCCCTTTCTATAAACGTCAACCAATGTTCTCTCAATGTTAGAGTTAACACCTGCGCTAAAAGGATTATAAGCGGCTGGAGTTGGATCGTTTAATGCAGCTTTCAATAAATTGTTAGACATTCTATTTCTTGTCACGTCTCTAGATTTTGCTATAGAGTCCACAAAAGCTGTTTCCCAGTCCCAAGCTCCATTAGAACCTCTAAAGCCTTGCAAAAATCTATATGTTTCTTTTTTTACATTAACTAGCCTTTGCCTTTCTTCATAACGATAATTATCCATATAAAGTTGCTGGCCTGCAAAGAGGGCAACTCCATTAACATTCATTTGGTTTAGATAATAGTTATCAGGTCCAACTCTATGTTTTGAAGATGAAAATGCATAAGATGCATGAGCAGTTCTGTCACTGTCTGAGTTATATACACCTAGTTCAGTGAATGACTCAATGCCATTTCCCATATCATGATTGATAAACATAACAACATTAGTTCTTTGAAGTTCTGACCTTACATCAGTTGGTCCCCAAAAATTTGATCTCAGTGCTCCATTACCGTCAGGTGCAATACATGTTCCGTAACCAGTATCAAATAGTGGATTTCCACGATTTGTACATTTTGAATCTCCCAATGGGAAGACCTCAAACTCTCCAGCTGAATCGGTCCACACCTTATCATTTGCTGTTCCTTCAAGACTCGTTGCGCTGCTAACCATATCAAACTGACCGTAAAGTGAGTTTGAGCTCAAGTTTCTGAATGAAGTGCTTGTTTTCCAAGGAGAATCATCATCAACAAAAGGTCTATGATCTCCCGCACCCCACCTTGGATCTTCCTGCGCATTAATATTTCCTCGATCATAGTAATCAAAAAATACACTAACGTTAGTGGCACCATCATTAAAAAATGATCCCCATTTAACAGTTAACTTGTTGTCTTCTGTTTCAAAGTGATCATAGGCACTAACTTTAGCTGTTACTGCGAAGCCTTCAAAATCTTTCTGTAAAACATTGTTAATAACGCCAGCTACAGCATCAGCACCATAAATAGCAGAAGCACCATCACGTAAAATTTCTAGCCTATCAATTCCTGTTACTGGAATTAAGTTTGAGTTAACACTTGTTGTTGGAACATAGTCTCCACCAATAAGTTCGGTTTGATACCCTGGAGAATTAACCAACCTTCTTCCGTTGAGAAGGGTAAGAGTGTTACCAACACCCAGGTTTCTTAGGTTATAAGCTCCAACATCTCCACGCGATGCATTAACACCACCAGAAGCATCTTCTGCTTCATTAAAGTAGTTTAGACCCTGCTCAGCTATGTTCTCAAGAAGATCATCGCCTGAGTCAACTCCAATAGCTTCAATATCTTTGCTTGAAATAATTGATACGGGCAGAGCTCCAGTGATTTTGGCACCCTTTATTTGTGAGCCAACCACCACAACTTCTTCCACATCACTTAATTTTGTAGCGTCTTCTTGAGAAAAGACAGTTAGTGACAAAGGCAGTAAGAATAAACTCAAAGTATATTTAAGATTTGTTAATTTCATAATTTTCCCCAAAATAAAAATTTCACTAGTTTTGTATAGTAACATTGTTGTGAATTTTTTATGATCTTTTGTCAATTTTATTGCTTAAAATTACTGCCTAATGTATAACTTATAGTTATAAAGAGATAACATTAAATAAGTTTTAATTTTTATGATAAGTTCAAGGCATATAGAGGTTTTTTACCACGTATATAATGAAGGGTCTTTAACCCGAGCAGCTAAAGTTTTAAATGTTTCACAACCCCTTGTTAGCAAAACATTAGCCTATGCAGAGCATAAGCTAAAATTAAAATTATTCGCAAGACATGCTAGACGACTTTCTCCAACACCAGAGGCAGATATTCTGTTTAAGCATGCTGCTGAGGTTAATCAGCAAATCTATAAGTTCAATAACATTGCAGAAAACTTAGTGACTGATCCATTATCAACAATCAATATTGGATGCACGCCATCGCTTGGGTTGGGTTTGATGCCTAATTTATTAAATAATTACATGAAGCAGAATCCAGGAACTAAATTTAATATTGTAAATTTACAAAGTTTAGATCTTGAAGAGCAATTAAAGGAGCTTACTTTTGATTTGGTGATTTGTTTTAATCCCAATGATTCAGATCTTTTTAATAAGGTCACATTACATTCAGGATCTCTGGTTTTAATAGCGCCCAAAAAAAATTCACCAAAAGAAGGTATTTTTAATTTAAAGGATATTAAAAATCAGCCATTTATTAAGATTAAAAATTTGAAAACAGATTCTGCTCACAATAATCTTGATGAAATCCTTCGACAAGAGGGCATAGGTGTTAATTGGATTGCTGAAACCGAGACCATACAGGTAGCAAAAGCTATGGTTGAAAAAGATTCTGGATACGCAATTATTGATGATTTTAGCGCTTCAATATATAGCGATAAAATTTCTGTCCACCAACTTAAACCAACAATTGGTTATAAAATTTGTATGATTAGTAACAAAGAGAAGCCATTGTCTGTGAGTGCACAATCTTTTATTAATTACCTTGCAAAAATTTCAGAGGATATAGACCAATTAATTGGAGATTAATTTCTATAATCTAGCGGCGGATCTCTGTCACCCAATAAAGGGTAATATTCAAAATTACCACCCACTCTTTCTTGGTATTCAGTTTTAGCAGAGTTAATAATTGTTGGATCTTTGAATAAGTCTTGAGCTGTATCAGCAAGAACTTGAGCAGCTAGCTTGGTTCCCTTCAACCCAATTGAAGTTCCGCCTGCTGCTACTCCTTGCCATGAGTGGCCCGCTGTTCCCGGAACCCAAGTAGCAGTTCTCAACCCTGCTTGCGGAACAACCCAGCTAACATCCCCAACATCTGTTGAACCATATGTATGACTAGACCTATATGGACTAATATTTTCTTGATCTCCAATTTTATTTCCTGGAGAAATCATAGTTTTATATATTTCTTCTGCGTATTCTTTTTCCTCTTTTGAATATTTAACTCCACCACGCATGACTAAATTTTTATGCATAATTTTTTGGAGAGTATGATTTGGAAGTTTTGAATAATTGCCATGCATGACTTCATATTGCATAGTTGTTTCAGTTCCCATGGCAGCCCCCTCAGCAGCTTTAACAACCCAATTAAAAATTTCTTTGACTTTTTCTCTCCTAGGATTTCTTACATAGTAATAAACTTCTGCAACATCTGGGATGACATTTGGGGCTAACCCTCCTTTTGTAATAACATAATGAATCCTAGATTCTTGAGGTATATGCTCTCTCATCATGTTTACCATCATGTTCATTGCTTCAACACCATCCAATGCTGACCTTCCTTTATGTGGAGACCCAGCTGCATGAGCTGAAATGCCGCTAAATTTAAACTTAGCAGATTTATTGGAGTTGGAAGATTCTGCATTCGCACCATTAGAACTGCTGGGATGCCAATGCAAGACCGCATCCACATCATCAAATAATCCTTTCCTTACCATATAAACTTTTCCAGAACCTCCTTCTTCGGCAGGAGTTCCATAAAACCTAATAGTTCCTTTGGTTTTAGTTCTAACAAGCCATTCTTTTATTGCAACTGCTGCCCAAGCTGATGCAGCTCCAAATAAATGATGTCCACATGCATGACCAGCAATACTTCCTTCTTTAATCTCTTTAAAAGGGGAGGCGGTTTGCATTAATCCTGGTAAAGCATCATATTCACCTAAAATTCCTATCACCGGGCCTCCATTTGAGTATTCAGCAATAAATGCAGTTGGTATTTCCGCAACACCCGATTGAATTGAAAATCCATTTGCCATTAATTCTTGCTTTAAAAGATCTGCACTTTTATATTCTTGATACCCAACTTCCGCCCAATCCCAAATTTGCATTGCTGCATCTTCAAAATTTTTTTGATGTTTGTTTATGCTCAGATTAAGACTTGAATCAGCTTCTATTTGCAAGCAGGTAATTAGCCCAATGACACAAGTTGTTTGTTTGAAAATTTTATTTTTTGTCCTACGCATTCCTCTTCCTCTACTTGCTTAATTATTTTTTCTTCATCTGATGTTAATACTAATCTGTGGCCTTGTGAATCTTCACAATAAAAAATAGCTTTAAGTGGATTTAACTTTTCATATAGAGTGGTGCATCCAATCACTTTCGCTTCGCCTTTTTGAAGACCTGACATAGGAATAGGAATTTCAAGTTTTTCAGCTTGATTGGTTACATCCATTGATTGAAAATCCATTAAATAATCTTTGCTCCAAATAGCTAGAGCCTGTTTAGTCATCATCCCAGAGACACCAGTAATTAGACCTATTTCATCTTTATGTTCTCTGATTTTCATAAGCATTTGAGCTGTTGCATGCAGCATGTAATTATTCAAAGGACCTCCAGCAAAAGGCATTCCACCGGTTATTGTTTTATCAACATTATCAGGAACTTTTAATGATTTAGAAAATAGCTGGACTGCAACTGGAAAACAACTGTAAAGCTCAAATAAAGACGGGTTAATTTTATTTTTTTCAGCCGTTTCAAGCAAAAAATTAGCTGCTAATTGAAGGCCAACAGGATTCGTGATGTCAGGCCTTTGGATGACACCAATCATGTGGTTTGTTTCGCTTGAGATTAATGGGTAAACCCTTTGAGAATATGGAATGTTCAATTTATTAGCAATCTCCTCGCTGGTGAGGATTAAAGCTGAAGCTTGATTAACGTTCCAGCTTGAATTGTGCAGTTTATTATATGGGTATGCGATCCTTTGATTTTTAGTTGAGGGATTTTGAATTTCTTCTGAAGTGAAAATTCTTTGATTCCATGCATGAGGATTCTGCGCAGCAATTTCAGAAAACCTCTCATATAAATCACCAAGGAATTTCTCGTGTTCTTTTATGGTTCTTTTACTTTTGTGGCGCATAGCACTTTCTATGATGGCGTAGTAACCAACTGCCATCATCCCCAAAGCATCAAGCTCTTCGGGAACATACAAATCTTCCTTGGCCTTTACATAATGATCAGGATTTACTGTTAGCTGCATTTCTTCAAAATCTAACCCTTCTTTTAGGGCTTGAATTTTCTTGAATCGCGCTTCGCCACCGACAATAAGGCTTGCTCGTATGTCTCCATTGATAATTTTTTTGCAGGCAGAATTAATTAGGTTTTGTTGCAAGACTCCAATTTTTGTAACACTGGTTTTAGCTTTAGAGAACCCATGTTTTTCAGCAATCCATTTTCCAGGATCTCTATAGGCCCAATAACCTTTGGGGATTTGAATCTCATCAATTATATTTTTTATTTCTGGAGCTTGCGTGTCTTCAATGGCATTCAAGGTAGCTTTTTCCATTAAGATCAATGCTTCATCAAGCTCTTCAAATGAACCTTTTTGCTGTAGAGAGCCTATACCTACAAGGACGGGTCTATTTTTCATTAAATGTTAATTCAGATTACTCTGTTCTATCTCCAGCAATAGTAATTCTATGAAGAAGCCTTTCATAGCCATCATACCCACCCTCAGCCATATGCATAACTGTGCGGTTATCCCACATTATTAACATATCTGGTTGCCATTTATGTCGATATATATATTTTTCTTGTGCCATATGAACATATAACTCAAATAATAAAGCATCAGATTCTTCTTTGGTAAAACCTTCTATTTCAATTGTATACACTGGGTTTATAAAGAGTGTTTTTCGACCAGTTTCTTTATGATTTCTTACAAGAGGATGAGACATTGTTTTGTTTGCTTCGTCTGAAGTATGAATTTTCATAGTTCTTTTTTTACCTTCAGTTGCATATACACCATCTTTGGCATAAGGGAGCTTTGCGCTATGAAGGCAGCGTAAGTTTTTAATTTTTTCTTTTGTTTCAGAAGTTAAATCATCATAAGCATCCGCAGTATTCGCAAATAGAGTATCACCTCCAGTTGGTGGAATAATTTCAGAATAGAGCATAGTTGCTGAAGGAGGGGCGCTTTGAAAAGACCAATCTGAATGCCAAGCACCTCCAAAATGAGCAGCTTCCTCATCAGGTTTTCTGTGCAGTTTTACTATGTGAGGGTGCTCTTGCATAGGAATCAAAAAAGGCTCTTCTCCAAAAGGACCAAATTGTTGGCTGAAGTTTTCATACTCCTCAAGGTTTAATTTTTGATTTGGAAAAATTGCAACTCCATAATTTACCCATTGTTCTCTAATACCATTTATCTCTTTATCAGAAAGAGTTTTTGCAATATTTATATTTTGTATTTCTACCCCTAGGTTAGAGGAGGAGACTGGCAGCCTAAATTCCATTTATTTAATATATCAAATAATTCACTCTACATATATTGGTGATATATAATTCCCATCATTTGGGGCTATAGCTCAGCTGGGAGAGCGCTTGCGTGGCACGCAAGAGGTCGGCGGTTCGATCCCGCCTAGCTCCACCACATTCTCTTAGATCCAATAAATTAATTTTTTATATACAAATTATGTAAAACAAGTATAGTGTCCGGCCGAAAATTAAAACTATGTGTATAGATAGGTAGGATGAATATGAAAACAGAAAAAGCTTACAAAAATTTAGATTTTTTAACCAGCAAAGATGCTCGACCTTTAAGGATCCTGGCTGAGTATCTCCATCCAAAAACTCAATTTGAGCAAGAAAAAGTAAGAAATACAATAGTAATTTTTGGTTCAGCGAGGGCGCCATCGCCCGAGGAATTAAGTGATAAAGAGGGACTTGGCGAAGGAAGAAATAAAAACCCAAAGTTAGCTAAATACTATGAAGCTACCAGAATGCTCTCAAAAAAACTGACTGAATGGTCTCAGCATTTTGATAATGAAGACCAAAAACATGTGATTTGTTCGGGAGGTGGCCCGGGCATAATGATTGCTGCAAATCGTGGAGCGAAGGAAGCAGGAGGTAAGACAGCCTCTTTGAGGATTTCATTGCCTTTTGAAGACGCCCCTAACCCATATGTAAATAAAGAGTTAGATTTTGAGTTTCATTATTTTTTCACCAGGAAATTTTGGTTTTCTTACCTTGCAAAAGCTTTGGTAATCATGCCCGGGGGGTTTGGAACTTTAGATGAATTCTTTGAAATTCTTACTCTAATACAAACAGGAAAAATTAAAAAAAACTTGCCCATAATTCTTTTTGGAAAAGAGTATTGGAATAAATTAATTAATTTTGAAACATTGGTTGAATTTGGAACAATAGACAGGAGTGATTTAGACCTTTTTTTTCTTACGGACAGTGTTGATGAGGCTTATGATCATCTTACATCAAGCCTTAGCTCTTAAAATCAAGCATCAATAACTAAAAGTTATTTTTATATAGTTTTTTATTACTTATAAAATCTTTAGATTGTGGTAGATTAGCATCATGAAAATTGGTGTCCCAAAGGAAGTTAAAAATAATGAGCACAGGGTTGGTTTAACCCCATCCTCAGTTCAGATCTTAAGCGGCCTGGGCCATAAAGTTTTTGTTCAATCAGGGGCCGGGTTGGAGATAGGTTTTACTGATGAGGTATACCAATCATCTGGCGCTCAGATTATTCATTCTCCAGCAGAAGTATTTGAATTATCCGAACTAGTAATTAAGGTGAAAGAGCCTACTGAAAATGAGTTTAAGTTCTTACGACCTGAGTTAACGTTATTTACCTATTTACATTTGGCGGGTGACGTTCAAAAGGCCAAGATGTTGCTGGAAACTGGGGTCACCGGCATTGCATATGAGACAGTGACCGCTGATGACGGCTCGTTGCCATTATTAGCTCCTATGAGCGCCATTGCAGGTCAGTTAAGCATGGTTGTTGGGTGTTATCACCTTCTTAAGCCTAACAAGGGCAGAGGCACTCTTATCAGCAGCCTTGATCCCAGAATAGTAACGGTTATTGGTGCTGGAGTTGCTGGTACTGAAGCCATCAGAAAAGCTGTGGCCAACCAGGCCCAAGTTAAGATTATCGACCTTTCTCAATCAAAGCTTGATGAGCTTAGAGCTGAATTTGGTCAAAATGGAATTGAATATATTCTTTCAACGCCAGATTCGATTAGGTCAGCAGCAAGTGTCTCAGACATTGTTATCGGATCTGTTTATGTGATCGGAAAAGAGGCGCCCAAGGTACTTTCTAAAGATGTGTTAAAGGATATGACTGCAGGAAGTGTCTTGGTTGATATATCAATTGATCAAGGTGGTTGTTTTGAAACTAGCAAACCCACAAATCATGATGATCCAACATTTATTGAAGATGGAGTCTTGCACTATTGTGTTACAAATATGCCTGGTGCAGTGCCATTGACTGCAACAAACACTCTCAATCAAGCAACGCTTCCATTTATCAAAGAGCTCGCAAACAAAGGAATTGTTGAAGCATTAAATCAAAACAAACATCTTATGAATGGTCTCAACATTCAAGATGGTCAAATTATTCACCCAGCAATTAAAGAAGCTCTAAATAGTTGATTTTTAAAGATTTATTGCTGCTTCTCTTGCATCTGCGATAGCGCCATGGATATAACCCACAGATGTGCAGTCACCAATTGACGTAACTGGGATGTTCATATTATTTAGTTCATCAGAAAGATTTAAATTAGCATTTGCTCCTAAGGCAATAATTATTTGATCAGCTGGAAATATTTTTTCGGACTCTTCATGCTGAACAATAACTTCTTGGCCATCAATTTCTTTAATTTCAACATTGGTTAACAGATCTACTCCATGTTCCTTAAGCAGATGGACAACCCTTGAACGTCTTATAATACTTAGATTAGGGCCCAGAGAACCCGTTGGTTCAATCACTTTTACATTTCTTCCTCGTTCAATCAAAAATTCGGCTAATTCTAATCCAACAAGATCCCCGCCAATAACAACAACATTTCTTGAAATAGGCATCCAAATTTTACTTAAAAATCTAAGCGCATTAATGCTTCTTAAAAGTTGAGAGGCTCTTCCCATTTTTAAAATTATTTGCTGAAACAATGAAAGCTTTTTGATTGCATTTGAGTCTGAGCCAAATAATAGCCCTCTAAGTTGCTCGCCATCAAAGACATTTCTACCTTCCTTTCCTTTAATTGATGGCGCCTCTCTATGAGCTCCAATCGCCACAATTACATGATCAGGATCAAAAGCTTGAATAGACTCAGGGGTTGCCAAAGTACGCATTTTTATTTTGACGCCCAACTCATCTAAAGAATTTTTTAAATATCTTATCAATCGTCCATTTGGTTCATAGGCTAAAGCAGCAACTCTTACAGTGCCGCCAATATCTTTATCTTTTTCCCAAACTTCAACATGATGACCCCTCATAGCTAAAAGCCTTGCTGATTCCATGCCGCTTGGACCAGCTCCAATAACTAAGATTTTCTTTTGATCAGCAGTTGTATGAATAATATTTTCATTTCGATACTCATTTCCAAGTTGCGAATTAACCGCACACATCATTGGCTTATTAATAAAAATTTGACTCACACACATATAACAGTAAATGCAGGGTCGTATAAGATGCTCTTGTCCAGAAACAACTTTATTTGGTAGCCCAGGATCAGCTAATAATTTTCTTCCCATAGCTAAAAAATCAAAATCATTATTTTTTAGACCTTGTTCAGCAATATCAAGTTCAATCCTACCTACTGCAATAATTGGAATAGTTAATGCTTTTTTTGCCATTTTGACAAAATTTAAAAAGCCTCCAGGCTCATGCACAAGTGGAGCCTCTGTAAATGCTATACCTTTGCTTGTATTGCCATAGGCACTAACATCAATTGCATCTGCGCCAGCTTCTTGGGCTAGTAATGCTGTTATTAAAAAATCATCAGGAGTGATGCCATTATCTATACGATATTCATTAGCATCTAGCCTAACCAGCACTGGAAAGTCATCAATTTGTTTTTTTATTTCAGAAATGATTTCAACAAGAAATTTTGCTCTTTTTTTGGGAGTTCCCCCATATTCATCTGTTCGCTTATTCACTGCTGGAGAAAGAAAGCTTGAAATGAGATAACCATGACCAGCATGAATTTCTATTGCATCAAAATTTGATGCTTTGGCTCGTTTGGCCGCATCAACAAAATGCTGAATTTCTTGCTGAATTTCTTCAGCTGAAAGTTCATGGTATCGGGGTCCTTTTCCGTCTGGGCCAGCAGCCTTGATAAAATTCACAATCTCATCTTGCGTAAGTAGGCCAAACATATCACTTGGTTCAGATTTTGGAATTGAGGGAACAAGAATAGGCCTACCAGCAATAACATCTTCTTGAGCTATTTTCCCACTTTGATTTAGCTGGGCTGCTATTTTTGCTCCATGTTGGTGAATGCTTTGAGTTAATGATCTAAGATCAGGAATAAATTCATCTTTAGAAAAGCCTATCATGTTTGGCATAGATGCCCCGGCTGGCCATGTAATAGCAGAAGTTTCTAAAATAATTAAACCAACTCCTCCACGCGCTCTTTCTTCATAGTATGCATTCAGTTGTTTTGAGGTATGGCCGTCATCTGAAGCAAAATTCGAACCCATTGCTGCTAGCACCATCCTATTTTTTAATTCTAAATTCCCAATGAAGGAGGGAGATGCTAGAAGAGGATGTTTGAGTTTTTGATTCATAACTTTATTTTCATAAAAAAAAAATTCGTTTATATTGTTTAAAAGATTTAATTTAGTAGGTTAATAGTATGAGTGAAGTAGAGGTTAAAATTCAAGAAATCTTAGATAAGGAATCAATCAGAGAATTAGTTTGCACATATTGCAGAGCGGCTGATCGGCATGATAATAAATTAATGCGCTCACTTTATCATGAAGATGCTTATGATGATCATGGGTCTTTTTTTAAAGGCAAGGCAATGGAATTTATTGATCTGCTGCCAGAAATACAAAAATCTATGGGTATTCTGCATCACAATGTGACCACTCATAATATTAAACTTAATGGAGACAAGGCTGAAGGGGAAACATATATCATTGCTTTTCATCAAGTTATAACTGAAGAAGGGAATTATGATGTGTTAATTGGCGGCAGATATTTTGATGAATATGAAAAAAGAAACAATGTTTGGAAATTTTCGAGCAGAGCAGTTGATGCTGATTGGGTATATGTAAACGATCCTTCAAAAGTAAATTTAACTCATTCTATGATCCAGGGTGCTGATATTGGGAGCCCTAATAAAAAAGACCCATCTTATGAACGTTTAAAGTTATTTAAAAGAGGTGTTCGCTAATCAAGTTAATACCTGATTATATTAAATGAGTTAATTCACGAAAATGTTTTCTACAAAATACTTTGTATGAATCGTTGCCACCAATTTTAATTTGATCACCATCCTTCACAACTTTACCTTTTTCATCCAAACGAACAACCATGATTGCTTTTCTTCCACAGTCACAAACCGTTTTCAACTCAATCAAATTATCTGCAAGAGCAAGAAGTTCAGAGCTTCCTTTAAATAATTTACCTTGAAAGTCCGTACGGATTCCATAACACATAGCTGGAATATTAAGCTCGTCACTTATCTTGCAGACCTGTCTGACTTGTTCTTTTGTTAAAAACTGCACTTCATCGATTAAAATGCAACTAATCTCTTTTTTAATTTTTTCTTGAGAAACGAAATTAAAGAAATTGAAATCTGAATCAACTGAATAAGCCTCTGCAGTCAATCCAATTCGTGAGTGAATCTTTCCATCGTTGTTATCGGCATCAATTTTTGGAAGGAATAACAAGGTTTCCATTCCTCTTTCATGATAATTGTAGTTAGATTGAAGTAATGCAGTTGACTTACCTGCATTCATTGTTGAGTAGAAAAAATGTACTTTAGCCAATGATCAGTTTTGTAGTGGCTCTGAATAAAATTGACTAACCCATTTGCGAAATTTGTTAATCGGCCCATCTCCATCGCATAAAATAGGGTCTGCTACATAACTTTTGTTATCCCAAATTGGCAGATCATCAAGAACCCCATGAGCAATACCATCAATTATAGCCATTCCTAGTTCATCCTCTATATCTTTAGAGACCCTCATTGACCATCGCAAAATTGAGTGTTTATTATTTACAGGGCATGAGGCATTTACCATAATGAATTCCCCTCCATTAGGAGGAAGGTTTATCATTTTCAAGCCAACTGTTCCAAGCCCCCATGACTCACGGGTAAAAGTTGTAGTAAACATTTCGTAATTTTCAACTTTATTTTCCTCTGAAACACTATCACTGTTTGGGTCATATAATGTTTCTGCAATCGTTTTTTTATATATACCATCAATAATCGCTTCTGTTTCCGGTAAGCTGGGTGATTTGTGTACTTTTGGAAAGTGAGCTGCATCAACATCATTTTCAGCAATTTCTTGTAAGACTGTATTGATGTTGTAATCATAGTGGTGGACCTTGCCCCATTTTTCATCATCTCCATTAAAGCCATCTATAACAGGAACCTCCCAAGTAGGTTCTTCTTGATGAAGATGATGCCATGCCCAAATAAACCCATTTACTTCGACAACTGGGTAATTAAAAATTTTTGATTCCTTTGCTTTCGGTG
>CABXJR010000014.1 GCA_902512655.1 uncultured SAR86 cluster bacterium | reverse complement strand
CATCTGAATTTTTATAATCAATAACATCATCAACACCAATTTCTTTTAGCCAGTCGCATTTTTCTTTGCCTCCAGCTATCCCTATGACATGACATCCTTTTAATTTAGCAATTTGAACTACCACTGAGCCTGTGGCACCCGCAGCCCCTGAAACCAAAACTGTCTCTCCTGGCTTGGGATCACCAAGCTCTATTAATCCATAGTAAGCTGTAATGCCGGTTGAACCCATTACATTCAACATCGTTGGTATAGGAAGAAGATCAGGAACGACCCTAAATCTGTCGTCAGCTTCAGGCTTAGTCACGCAATGAGTTTGCCAACCTACAAAACCAAAGGTTAAATCATCAACCTTGTATTCATCATTCTTAGACTTCAGTACTCGACCTATACCACCTGATCGAATAACTTCACCTATCTGGACAGGTGGAAGATATCCAGGCACATCATTCAACCATCCTCTTTGAGTGGGATCAAAAGAAAGATATATATTCTCAAGTAGAATTTCACCCTCTTTTATTTCTGGAAGATCCTCAGTCACTAGTTCAAAGTCTGAGTCTTCCGCTAGACCTTGAGGCCTCTCTCTTAAGACCCATTTTTTATTTTTAATTCCCATAACAGCCCCTATAAATAATTTTTTTATTTTTAAATTATTAAGTTTTTATTTTACTTTATTACTAAATAGTGATTCTTTTAAGAGGTGGTTTCTTTGCTTTTATTCTGATCCAATTTAAAGCCCGAAAAATAGAGGGCATTGCAACAAGTTTTTGTTCTAACTTATATTTTCCAGGATAATTTATTAATAACAATCCAGTTACCATTGTTAGTAATCCTTGACCCGGCAAAACAAGCATCAATAAACCTCCAATAATAAGAAATAGCCCAATTATATTTTTTCCAAATATAACCACTAATCTAAGAATTGGTTTTTTTTCTTGCCATTTTGTAGGTTTTCTTTTGGATGATAGAAAATAATCCTCTGGTATGTGAGCCACAAACCAACCAATGCCCAAAATACTTAGTACAAGAATAAAAATAGAAGATACGCCTAATCCTAGCAGTATCCCAGAATTACTATAAGACCATTGGGTAAAAGAATTTATAAAATTCATTTACATATCTTAATCAAAAGATTGATTAAAAGAGCATATAAATTAGAAATATTTAATAGATTTATTCATTTAAGTTAGATATTCTGATTCTTTAGCTTGGACGTAAAATTAAAATTAATTTAAACAATCTTGAAATGCATCATTAAGGTGAGTTATTGCTATGAAAACTCCTGATTTAAAAACAATCTGTTGCGAAGTGCTGGATGATTTAAAAGCCCAGAATATTCTTGCCCTAGATATTCGAGATATTTCAGGTTTTGCTGATTGGTTTATTATAGCCACGGCTTCTTCTTCAAGAAATGCAAAAGCAATTTCAAATAAGTTAATTGAATCAATAAAACTTCATCAGCAGCATTTAGTTGGGATTGAAGGTCAAGATAATTCAGAATGGATTTTAGTCGATTGTGGGGATGTTGTGGTGAATATCATGCAACAACAAACTCGTGAATTTTATGATTTAGAAAGTTTATGGGGTGAAAAAACTCTTGTTTCTGCATAATGAAATGCAAAATTATTAGTATTTCCCACAAGCCATCTGATTGGGAGAAACAGGCGCTACAATTTTACTCCAAACAATTGCCTAATTACTTTGATGTTTCTTATGCTGAGGTAAAACCTTTTTCTTCAAAATCTATGGATGTAACATCTACATTAGAGGCCGAAGGGTTGGAAATCTTAAAACATGTCGATCTAGATGCGCATATAATTCTATGGGATAGGCAAGGAGAAAAGATTAATAGTCTTGGTTTTGCTGGCCTTTTAAAGGATCAGATGGATCGCGGAAAAAATATTAACTTTATTATCGGCGGTGCCCATGGATCATCAGAGAAGCTGCTTCAAACCTCACAATTAATTTTATCTGCTTCTGAGTTCACTTTTCCTCATCGGCTTTTTAAAATATTTTTAATGGAACAAATTTATAGAGCCAGCACAATTCATAGAAACCATCCATATCATAAATAATGATTTTTGAAGAAAGACAGATCGAAAAGAATAATTTTTCTTTAAGAGCAACATTGCTTTTTAGCTTAATCATTCTGGGACTAATGGCTGTTTTAATAAAGGTTTTTTCTCTTCAAGTTTCTGGATACACAGATTATCAGCTTGCTGCATTAAAAAATAAGAATTATGCAGTCCCCGTCCAGTCCCTTAGAGGTGAGATTTTTGATAGAAAGGGAGGAGTTCTTGTTAAAAATCAGCCAACCTTTGATTTAATTACGCGCCCAAACCTTATTGCAGATATAGACTCCTTTTTAGACGAAATTGGACCTGTAATTCTTCTTTCTGAGGCTGAAAAATTTAGGTATAAAAAACTTCAGAAAGAGAAAGCATCCGTTAACAAGGAATTGGTCTTAAAGAAAGATCTCTCTACTGAAGAAATTGCTCGATTTAATGTAAAGAGTTTTAATTTTCAGAATACATTTATTGCAAAAAGATATAGAAGAATTAGTGATTACCCTGAAATTTTTTCACATGTCTTAGGCTACACATCAAGAACAGATGATGATTATAAATCAATGCTCGAGATTCCAAGGAGTCATTGGAAAGATGTGGAATTATCCTATGCTCATGGTCTTATCAAGGGTCGAACAGGATTAGAGGAGGTCTACGATGAATACTTGAGTGGCAAGCATGGTCAAAGAGTGTATGAAATGAATGCAAATGGGCAACTTGTTCAGCCCCTATCTTTTGTGGAGCCCGTAAAAGGATCTGACTTGTACACTAATTTAGATATTGAGGCCCAAAAAAGTGCAGCGGAATATATTGGTAATAGAAAGGGTGCAGTGGTAGCTATAGATCTTGATTCTGGAGGTATCAATGTTTTATACAGCTCACCTGCTTATTCCATAAATAAACTTTCTAATGGCATGAGTGACATAGAATTTCAAGATTTAATTAATGATCCAGATAAACCTTTTTTTAATAGAGCTATTCAAGGAAGGTATCCACCAGCATCAACTATCAAGCCTGCAATTGGAATGTATGGACTATCAAAGAATATTGTGAACTGGAATTTTGAGATAAAAGACCCTGGTTTTTTTATTGTACCTGAGACAGGAAGAGTTTTTAGAGGATGGCTTAAGGGTGGGCATGGGAAGGTGGACATGCACAAAGCATTTTTGGTCAGTTCAAATGCTTATTTTTTCTCGCTCGCTTATCAAGCTGATATCTTAGAATTATCAGATCATTTATTCAGCCTTGGATTTGGCCAAAAAGTTTGTTTAGATTGCTTTGATGAAGATCAAGTGTTTGTTCCAACTCCTGAATGGAAATACAGCATGATGAATGCAGGCTGGGTTAAAGGTGATACGGTTAACTTGGGTATTGGACAAGGTTATTTAGCAGTCACACCAATGCAGTTGGCAAATTATACTGCTATTCTTGCAACTAAGGGTCAATTTTTTGAGCCCTCTCTTGTGATCTTCGGCAATCAAGAAAAATCCTTAAAAATTTGGCAAGATGATGGTTTTGATCATTCAGATTGGATCAAAATGCATGCGGCTTTACTTGGCGTGATTGAAAGCGACTATGGAACAGCAAGAAGCATCCGTGATCTCAAAGAATTTCAAGTAGCTGGAAAATCAGGTACAGCAGAACTTGTTAGCCTGGATAGCAAGGAAGCCTATCTAGAGATCAGAGCCTCAGAACTCTTAAGAGATCATTCTATAATCATTGCTTTTGGCCCAATGCCTAATCCCAGATACGCTGTTTCCGTAGTAATTGAAAATGGAGAGAGCGGAGGGGCTGTAGCTGGGCCGGTAGCAATAGAAGTACTAAAGAGCTTAATTAATGAATAAACCGTTCCAGAAAATATATTTCGATCCATATATTTTTTTCAGTCTCTTCTTGTTATCTATACTTGGTTTATTTTTTTTATTTTCTGCCTCAAATTCGGACATAAGCATTGTGTCAAAGCAATTTGTTTATGTTGTAGCTGGATTCATTCTTATGATTCTGGTTAGTCAGCCTGATCCAGCCATCTTTAGAGGGATGTCAGGATTATTTCTAATTTTTTCACTGCTGCTTTTAGGAATCACATATTTATTTGGTCCTGAGATCAATGGAGCACAAAGGTGGGTTAGGATTGGCCCTCTGTCTTTTCAATCATCTGAATTATTAAAACTTTCAGTGCCAATTTTTCTGGCTAATTTTTTATTTGATAAAAAGCTCCCAATTCAACGAAGAGAAATATTAATTAGCTTAGCAATCATTTTTGGTTGTTTTTTCTTTGTTTTCAGACAACCTGATCTTGGAACTGCATTAATCATTGCTTTCTCAGGACTTCTTGTACTTTTTCTTTCTGGTCTAAGCTGGGGCTTCATAGGCGGATCTTTAATTCTGTTTATCATAAGCTCGCCTTTTATTTGGGATATTTTGTTACAGCCTTTTCAGCGCCAGAGAGTAGCAACATTTTTTAATCCAGAATCAGATCCGTTTGGAGCAAGTTGGAATATCATTCAGTCAAAAGTCGCTATTGGCTCAGGCGGCTTGTTTGGCAAGGGTTTTGGTGAGGGGTCGCAGACCCAATTAAATTTTCTTCCTGAAACAGAGACTGATTTTATTTTTTCTGTAATCGGAGAAGAATTTGGATTTCTAGGGGTGCTATTATTGTTAAGCATCTATTTATTTTTATTATTGAGATGTTTTTATTTAGCATTAAGTGCGAGAGATCGGTTTTGCAGATTAGTTATTGGAGGTTTAAGCCTTACTTTCGCAATAAATTTAATTATAAATTTATGCATGGTAGTTGGACTTCTTCCAGTTGTAGGCATGCCTTTGCCGTTCATAAGTAAAGGCGGCTCATCATTAATGTCATTATTTCTAGCTTTTGGCATAATTATCTCAATGGGCACGCATAAAAAATTCCTACCTCAATGAAATACCTTTTTATATTTTTTCTTATACTTTCGAACGCAATTTTTGCAAATTACTCTGAACACCCAGAGGCACAGGAAGTTATTGAGACTCTTGTAACCGAATATGGTTTTGATGAGAGCTATGTTACTCAAATACTTCAGACTGCAAAAAAGCAGGATAAAATTTTGCAATCAATGTCATCTCCGGCTGAGTTCACCTTGACATGGGATAGGTACAGAAAGCTTTTTTTAGAAGAGAAGCGTATTTCTAATGGAAAAAAATTTATTAGAGAGAATTCTGCTTTATTTGATAGAGTTGAAAATGAGTTTGGTGTGCCGAAAGAAATTATTACCTCTATTTTAGGTGTGGAAACTAGATATGGAAAAATTATGGGTAGTTATAGAGTGCTTGATAGCCTAGCAACTCTTGGCTTTGATTTTCCCAGGAGATCAAAATTTTTTAAAACCGAACTTATACAACTTTTCATTCTTGCAAGAGAAAATAATTTAGATATTAATTCCGTGCAAGGATCATATGCAGGCGCAATGGGATATGGGCAGTTTATCTCTTCTAGCTATCGGGCTTATGCAATTGATTATGATGGAGATGGGTATGCAGACCTCTTTAATTCAGTACCAGATGCTGTAGCTAGTATTGCTAATTATCTTAAAAAACATGGCTGGAAAAGAGATGGTGCAATAGTTAAAAGTGTTGAGTTAAATTCAGTGAGTAAGATATATAAACATGAAAGTAATTTAAATAAATTCATTCCTCTTAAGTTTACCGAGGGTATAGAAGAAGACTATATTGTTAAAGAGGGAGATAGCTTATTGTCAATCGCAATTAGTCACGATCTTCAATTAAAAGAGCTGATGGCTCTCAATAATATTAAAGAAAAAAATCTTATTAGAAGCGGCCAAACCATTCTATTAAATAAACCAAAGGATTTATATTTTATAGGCGATGACAATTTTATTGCGATTACTAAATATAATCGTAGTCATTTTTATGCCAAAGCCGTGTATGATTTATCCTTAGAATTTAAGTAACCCGATTATGAAAAAAATAATTTGTTTTATCATTTTGACTTCATTGTGTATTGAGGGGTTTGCTCAATCCATGGTACCTAAAGCACCTAAATTAAATTTAGCTGGCTATATATTACTTGAAGCCAATACCAATACTGTCTTAGCTGAATTTAATTCTGATGATCAAATCTCTCCGGCAAGCATGACAAAGGTAATGAGCGGATATGTTATTGCAGATCAGTTAGCCAATGGAGCTATTAGTCTTGATGATAAAGTTTTAATTAGTGAGAAAGCATGGAAAACTGGTGGTTCTAAGATGTTCATTGAAGCTGGAAAAAGAGTTTTAGTGCGCGACCTATTAGCTGGGATAGTAATCCAATCTGGAAATGATGCCACAGTAGCAATGGCTGAGTATGTAGCTGGCTCAGAAGAGGGGTTTGTAGATTTTATGAATGCTTACGCCTCTGAATTAGGCCTAAGCAATACTCTATTTCAAAATGCGGTTGGTTGGACGGATCCCAATCATTTTTCATCAACCAGAGATCTGGCTCATTTAACAACAGCATTGATTAATAATTTTCCTGATCATTATGCAACCTACAAAGAAAAAGAATTTACCTTCAGTGGCATTCGCCAGCTTAATCGTAATAAGCTTTTATGGAGAGACGATTCTGTTGATGGAGTTAAAACTGGGCATACTGAATCTGCTGGGTATTGTTTAATTTCTTCTGCTAAGCGAAATGATATGAGATTAATAGCGGTGGTAGCAGGTAGTCCTTCAGAAAATGATAGATTGATTTCATCCCAAAGACTTTTGGAATATGGTTTTAGATTCTTTGCAACTCAAAAATTAATCTCAAAAGATTCAGAGATTACTGCGGCAAAGGTTTGGGGCGGGAAAATGGATGCAGTTGCTCTTGGAACCAATGAGGATATCTTGTTGACCTTACCCAGATCAGATTTTAAAAATATAAAAGCAAATTATAATTTTAAGAACAACATTCAAGCTCCAATTTCTAAGGGAGATGTAATAGGAGACATTGAATTTATGTCTAACGATAGAGTCGTCCATTCAGCTCCATTGATAGCTATAGAGTCTGTAGAAGCAAAAGGATTTTTTGGAAGAATTTGGGCGCATATAGTTTTTTGGATAATGAGTTTATTTTCCATAGGCTCAGATGATTAATATCCCTGCTATTTATCAGGGTCAATTAGAGACTTTAGACAAAATCAAAGTCTCCCCTTTATCGCGTGCTTATACTTTTTCGGATAGTATTTATGAGGTTATCCCATATTTTTCAGGCAAACCCGTATGTTTTAAAGAACATATTGATCGGATGAAAGAAAGTTCTAACTTGATGGCGTTGGACGTTAATTTTGAGAGAGTAGTAGATGACATTAAAGTGCTTGCAGATACCTTAACTAATCAGGATGGGTATGTTTATTACCAAATTTCCAGGGGCATTGATCCAATTAGATCTCATCTTTATGCAGATGATCTCGAGATAGAAAGGTTTGGCTATGCAATGAATATTAGCCTTCCTTCTTCTCCAGTAAGTGCTATGTTATGTCATGATGAGCGATGGGGTAAATGTAACATCAAATCTACTTCTTTGCTTGGTAATATTTTAGCCATGAATCAAGCTAAGTCTTTGGGTTGTCAAGAAGTTGTGATGCATAAAGATGGCTTTTTGACTGAGGCTGGAGCAAGCAATGTCTTTTACTTTGATTCCGCTGGCTCTGTAAGAACATCTTCTTTATCAGAAAATATTCTTCCTGGAATCACAAGAGAAATCTTGATCAAAGCATTAAAGGACACCCCTTATTGTGTGAAAGAGGGTAGTTGTGCTATATCAGATTTTAATCATTCCCCCTGCATTTGGCTGACTAGCTCAACAAAAGGAATGTTGCCTTTGACTAATTTAATTGGAACAGATTACAGACTGGAAGAAAGTTATAGTGGGTTTCTAGAAGTTGTTGAGTTATTTAATGCTGCAATGCAGTCGCATCTTGAAGTCTCAGTATAACTCTTTCAATTTGCTCCCAGGTCTCAGCTTTCATCAAGCCTTTATTGATTAGATCAATTTTTAGGATTTCTTCGTTTAAACTAAGAAATTCCTTTACCTTTGATTGTTTAATGAAATTTAAGTAAAGGCTAATTTTAGAAGACCACACTCCACTATCTACCAAAGCAGTCTTTTTATTTACAGCTTTTAGCGACTCTAAACAGGCATTGATAACCTTGGCAATTATCCAGATTATTGGAGCAGAGTTTTGACGATCATGTTCTCGCATGAAATTTATTGTCATGAGCGCTTTCTTAAAATCTCTATTAATTAATAAATCTTCAAGCTCAAACGCACTTATACCAGACCCAAAGATTATATGATCTGTTTTAGTTTCATTGACTCCATCTTTACTTAAAAATAATAGTTTAAGCAAAGCTACTTCATTTTTTTGGCCTAAAAGATTTGCCTCGTTATTTTGAAAAATAGATCCCCCAAAGACTGGCAGCAGATCTTTTGGTAAAAAGCTTAGCTGTCTCTTAAGCCAAATTTTTTCCTCTATTATCTTTAATTTACTGCAATTAATGATGAGCCCATACGCATCAAAATTTTTAATCCATGTTCCGTTTGCTGGTATTTTTTCAATACTCGATTCAACAATTAATGCTATGTTTGAGGACTTAAAAATATTCTCGTCTTCAAGGAGAGACTTTATTTTTTCTGGAAATTTTCCCGAACTATGCCTGATGTGAAGAATTAAATTTTCTTGAAATAAAGACCCGCCCATATTTCTAGAAACTATTTCTTGCATTCTATATAATTCATCTTGATGTATTGTGACCTTTTCATTGAATCCATTATTCTTTAGATTATCCAAGAGACTATCAATAGCATCTTGTTTTAAGATAAGCTCTCCCCCAGTTACCAGAAAATATTGATGATTTTTGGGATCAGAGAAATTGAGAAAATTAACTTTCAATTAACAAGTACTCCTCTAAAAGATCTTCCAGTAACAAGAATTCTAATTCTTCAATTATCTTTTGCTGCGCCATCATCTCTGCTTGCGGATTATTTTCATTCACCGGAATCCAGCCAGAGATTTGCAGTTTGCCATTTTTAGCGGAGCTTGCTTTTGAAAAGATATATTCAAGCTCACCGATAATTTCTATCTGTTTTGCCCTTACAGAAAAGCCGCCATAAAAGTTTTTCTTTTTAAAATGAAGGTTAGAAATTTTTAGGTTGTAATTATTCTTAGATGGGTATTGGGAGAAGTATTTTAATGATTTTTTTCTAAATGAATCTTTAACACTCAACCCGAACTCAATTTTATTTAAGCTTATATCTCGAGTTTCTATTAGATCAAGTTGACAGCTAGAAATAATCAAAAAAGAAAAGAGCGCAAGAAAATACTTATTGAATTTATTTAGCTCCATCAAAAAAGTCTTCAAAGCCAGATGGGTCGTGCCTTCCAACAACTAAGTTTTCAAGCATTCCAATACCTTGCTCTGATCCCAATGTTGCCTTTGCGATTTGATGAGTATGAAAAAAAGTATAATCTGCTGGATCAATTTCAGAGAGATCCCAAACCTCATAGCCTGTTTCGCTTTCACCTTTCCAAATCCCATGCTTCCATTCATCATGCTGGTAACCAATTCCTTTGCAAAAGAATATTGGACCCATAGTCTTTAATTCTAGATCAAATTTTTCTTTATTCTTTTGAATGCCTGATATATTTGCTCCAGTTGCCCAACGTGAACCTTTTTGCCATTTAACAGAGTGACGAAGAGAGTGAATAGTTTCAACCTCAATTTCAGATGGGGCAGAAGACATGTCCTCATATAAAGGTAATTTATGTCCAGAAATTTGTGTTGTATTACCATCTCTATCTTCAAATGTTCCAAATTGTGTGCAGAATCCATCAAAGTGGACAGGAGCCCAGCACCAATATACTCCAGGTTCCTGGTTTAGCATTCCTGGAGCTCCTCCCTCTTGCTCACCAACGGGTCTGACTCCCCAGGATCTATCTCTAATACCATATATTGCTTGAGGATTGAGCGTTCCAGCTTCAGTTGATATTTCACCTGTCCATTTCCCCAACTGGGTAAATCTAATTGTGTTCATGATTGTTCTGGTGCCTTCCATCATTAACGATCTAGGTTCTTGATGTGCAACAGAATTAGCAAAAAACTTAAGATTGCAATTGAGTTTGTTATCAGGATCTTTTAAAGAAAATGTAAGTTCATTCATAGGCTCATCAATTGTCAATCGCATAGGCCCAATATTGATTGGCACTCTATTTTGATCAAGTCGTTGGCTTGCATGAAATGAGTATTGTTTGCCCTCAAAAGAAATGCTGAAGTGTCCGTCAATAACATGCCTATTAGGATAAATCCCTATTCCTATTTCAAAGATATATCCATTTTCAGGATCCATTCCGTTAAAAAAATATCTGTCATAAAAATTTCTATCAGTTGGGCCAGGTATAGTAATCGGCTCAATTGCCTGATGGATTGGATAGTCGTCGAAAGGGGTGATGTAGTTCATTTAAATTACGAAGTTAATTAATTTTTCTTTTATATAGATTACCTTTTTTATGGGCTGGTTAGCTAGAATTTTTTTAACATTTTCATTTTCTTTTGCTAGAACCTCTAATTCAGCCTGCTCAGTATCAACAGAAACATTCTCTTTCCCTCGTACTTTTCCATTGACCTGAATAATGAGTTGAAAATCCTCTAATTGTAAAAACCCTTCATTATAGATTGGCCAAGAATCCTCAAAGTCGTTACCATCAGATTTCGAATACTCTTTCCATAAATAAAGACTAATGTGAGGAGTAATTGGTGATAACATCTTTAATGTAAATTGAATCACCTCATCCAAACAGAATCTTTGAGCTACAGTCGCATCATTGGCCTTAAATGATTCCGGAACTGCATTCAATAACTCCATTATTGATGCTATTGCTGTATTAAATGAATTGCGTTCCGCATAGTCATGAGTAACTTTCTTGAGAGTTTTATGACTTTTTTGACGAAGCTCAAGCTCATGTTTTGTAAATTCATCTGGCTGCTTTTCAGCAAATTGTTTTCTTTCTGATAAAAGATTCCATATGCGCTTTAGGAATCTGTATGAGCCCTCAATTGCTGTATCCGACCATTCCAGCGATTGTTCTGGTGGAGAGGTAAACATCATATAAAGTCTAATTGTGTCAGCTCCATATTGGTCAATAAACTTTTGGGGGTCTACGGTATTGCCTTTAGACTTTGACATTTTGTAGCCATCCTTAAGAACCATGCCCTGTGTAAGAAGTTTTTTAAAAGGCTCATCGCCTTCAACCAGGCCCATATCTCTCATTGCCTTATGAAAGAATCTTGAATAAAGAAGATGCAATATTGCGTGTTCAATCCCTCCAATATAGAGATCAACAGGAAGCCAATACTTCGAAATTTCGTCTAATGCTTTGTCGTTATTATCTGCTGCTGTAAATCTCGCGTAATACCATGACGAATCTACAAACGTATCAAAAGTATCTACCTCGCGAGTCTTTCCAGGACCTAAATCAAAGAAAGCTTTATTTTGACTCAATGGTTTGGGAGAATCTCCATCTTCGATTTTGGGCAGTTTTACTGGTAGATCTTTTTTCTCTAAAAAAACAGGTTCCCCATCCTCATAGATGACAGGTATTGGGCAACCCCAAAATCTCTGCCTGCTTACACCCCAGTCTCTTAGTCTAAAATTTTCTATACTTTTACCAATGCCATTTTTTTCTAAGTAGTCATTAATATTTTTAATAGCTTCATCCGATTCCTGTCCAGAAAAATTATCAGAATTAACAAGAGCCCCTTTCTTGGGAGATGGTAATTCATCACATTCAATAACCTCTTTAATTTCAATATTGTATTTTTGAGCAAATTCATAATCTCTTTCATCATGAGCAGGAACACCCATTACTACTCCAGTTCCGTAGTCCATCAGAACGTAGTTTGCGATCCAAACATCAAGGTTGGTGTCTAAGAAAGGGTGCTTAACCTTAAAATTAGTTTTAAGTCCTAACTTTTCAGCCTTAGCCATATCAGCTTCTGCCATTTTAGTTGCGTTACATTTTTTTATGAATTCATTAATTTCGGGACTTTCACTTGCAAGAGTTTGGGCTAAAGGATGATTGGGAGAAATAGCTATATAAGTTACCCCATAAATCGTATCAATTCTTGTGGTAAAGGCAGTTAACTCTTTTTCGTTAAGTAAAGAAAATTTAATTTCTGAACCAAATGACTTACCGATCCAGTTTTTTTGCATAGATTTTACATTTTCTGGCCAATCTAAATTTTCAATTGATGAAAGTAATTCATCAGCATAATCAGTAATCTTTAAAAACCATTGATCAATTTCTTTGAGTTCAACAGTTGCTCCAGATCTCCATCCCTTGCCATCAATGACTTGCTCATTTGCTAATACTGTCTCATCAACAGGATCCCAATTAACTAAGGATTTTTTTCTATACACAAGACCTTGTTTATGAAGCAAGGTAAAAATTTCTTGCTCCCATCGAAAATAATCGGGATCGCAAGTTTTAAGCTCTTTCGACCAATCATAGCTAAAGCCCAACCTTTCTAATTGTGACTTCATGTTTTCAATATTTTGTTCAGTCCAGCTTTGGGGATCAACTTTATTTTTTATGGCCGCATTCTCTGCTGGAAGGCCGAATGCATCCCACCCCATTGGCTGAAAAACGTTAAAGCCTTGCATTCTCTTAAATCTAGAAATCACATCTCCGATCGTATAATTTCGAACATGGCCCATATGTAATTTTCCTGAAGGGTATGGAAACATAGATAAGCAATAGAACTTTTCTTTTGTCTTCGAAGGAGTAGCTTTGTAAGAATTATTCTCTTTCCAAGATTTTTGGATAATCTTTTCTACTTCTGCAGGATTGTATTCTGTTCCACTCATTTTTTTAAAAAAGATCCCTCAAGATAGTTAATATTGTGTTCATTTTTACAGAAAGTTTTATCTTCTAAGATTTTTTGATGTAAGGAGTGATTGGTGCTTATGCCATCAACAAAAAATTCATCTAACGCACTCAGCATCCTTTTAATGCAAGATTCTCTTGTGTTGGCAGTTGTAATAATTTTTGCAAGCAAAGAGTCATAATGAGGAGGTACTTCGTATCCTGAATAAATATGCGCATCAAATCTAACTCCAAATCCACCAGGTGGATGCATTTTATTGATTATTCCCGGTGATGGAATAAAAGTATTTGGATCTTCGGCATTTATCCTGCATTCCATAGCATGACCTCTAAATATAATTTCTTCTTGATCCAGGGTTATTTCCATATTCAGGGCAAGTTTTAACTGTGCTTTTACAAGATCAAAGCCAGTAATCATTTCAGAAACAGGATGTTCAACTTGTATCCTAGTATTCATTTCGATGAAATAAAATTCTCCATCTTCATACAGAAACTCAAGGGTGCCGACACCAGAATACTGAATGTTTTTACAGAGCGTTAAGCATGCCATAAGCGTTCCTTCCAGAGACGCTTGATTAATATCTAAAGCGGGTGCCTCTTCAATAATTTTTTGATGTCTCCTTTGCATACTGCAATCTCTGGTGCCAAGATGAATAGCATTACCCTTCCCATCTGCAACAATTTGTACTTCTATATGACGAGGATTTTGAATAAATTTTTCAAAATATACAGTGTCATTTCCAAAAGCGTTTTTTGCTTCTTGCTTGGTAAGCTGAAGTGATGAGATTAATTCTGATTCTGCATGCACAACTCGCATGCCTCTGCCGCCACCCCCTGCTGAAGCTTTGATTATCAAGGGATAGCCAACATTCGCTGCTATTTTTTTAATTTCTTCATCTGATTCAGGGATTTCTCCTTTATAGCCTGGCACGATGGGAATATTTGACTCTTCTGCAAGTCCTTTTGCTGTAATTTTATCTCCCATTTGACGGATAACATTGGAAGAGGGGCCAATAAATATAAATCCACTTGCTTCACATCTTTCAGCGAAATCTGCATCTTCAGCAAGAAAACCATACCCAGGATATATTGCATCTGTTCCTGTTAATTCAGCGGCTGAGAGAATTGAGGGGATGTTTAAGTAGCTTTCAAGGGGGCTGGCCGGCCCAACACAAACAGTTTCATCGGCTAATCTTAAGTGCTTGAGCTCTTTATCTCCGGTTGAGTAAATTGCAACTGTCTTCAGGTCAAGCTCTTTACAAGCTCTAAGAGCTCGCAGAGCAATCTCCCCTCGATTGGCAATTAGAATTTTTTTAGACATTAGTCTATGACAATTAATGATTGATCAAATTCAACAGGTTCTCCATCTTCAATATTTATTGCGGAGACCTTACCGGAAAATTCTGACTTTATTTCATTCATCATCTTCATTGCTTCAACTATACATACAACATCTCCTGCATTGACATGACTACCAACTTCAATGAAAGGAGGTTTGTCTGGAGCAGGTTTTCTATAGAAAGTTCCAACAATAGGTGATTTTATGACAGCGCCCGATTCGCTCACCGGAACCTTGGTTTTTTCAGAGGGCGGGTTAGGGGAAGTGCTGACTATTGGTGAGGGATTTACTTCTATGGAATGGATATTCCCTCGAGCAATTCGAACTGACTCTTCGCCTTCATGAACCTCAATTTCAGTTAAATCTGAGTCTTGCAGCATTTCTATTAATTTTTTGATCTTTCTTATATCCATTATTTCTTATCCTTGCAGTTATCGATAATATGTCTTAAAGCCAGGTCATATCCTTGTGTTCCAAGCCCACAAATTACACCATTCGCAATATCAGAAAAATAGGATTTATGTCTAAATTCTTCTCGTGCAAAGATATTAGATATATGAACTTCATAAAATGGCACTCCAATCCCAAGCAGGGAATCTCGAATTGCTATGCTGGTATGAGTTAAAGCACCAGGATTTATGATTATGAAATCTACATGATCCATCGAGTCTTGAAGTTTGGTAACAATTTCATGCTCAGCATTACTTTGAAAAGCTTCAAGCTCAATATTATTAGAGTCTGCTCTTTGTTCTAGCCCTTGATTAATTTCTTCCATTGTTACTGAGCCATAGACTTCAGGCTCTCTTACACCAAGCAGATTCAAATTTGGGCCATGTATAATAAGTATTTTCATTTTTGATGATTTTATATGGTTTTTTTAGAAATTAAACGACTTTAGATACTTTTAATTACTTCTGGATAACAGTATTTTCCCTCCGCGCAACCTTGATATATCACTTTAATATCATTAAGTATGCCTAGATTAACATCTAATAGTTCAGCATCAACCTCTAAGTTATCTTTAAAAATAACTGACTCTCCAAAAAACTCATCTGTTATCTTTAATTCATTATTTGATGTGTAGCTATGCTTTAACACAATATCACCTGCTTGAATTAAAATTGATTTTTTATACAGGTAATGTCCAGGTTTAATATTCCAGGATACAAGTATTTTGTTATCTACAATTGACGAATTAAAAATAAATGCCTCATCAACATCTAGAATCTTTGCATCTATAAATGGAGCTCTGGAAAATATTAAGCCAGGCAGAAAAACAAATGCGTATAATAAGACCTTGGAATTCATTTGCACATTATAAAAGAAAGCATGGCAATAAAATTATTCTTAAAATTTTTTTTCACAATACCGGTCTGGCTTCTTCGTCTACTTACTTTCCAGAAAAGTATTGTGATTAATAATCAAATTCTTGATCATCAAACACAAGCTTTTTTAGGACTTCAATCATTGCAAATTGACACCTTCGATGATCCTAGTGTATTTAATTCTCCCGAAGAATTAAGAGAAAAGCTTATAGAAGGATTACCATTAAGCTCAAAACCATGCATGTCAGTTAAATTAATTGATCATTCGTTATCAACGGAATTTGGAAGTCTTAAAATCAGAGAATATCACCCTGAGAAATGCTCAACTACCACACCTATTTTATATTTCCATGGGGGTGGTTATGTATTGGGTGGCATAGAAAGCCACGATAATGCTTTGCAATTCTTTTCTGCAGAAATGGGCGCAAAAATTTTTTCTCTAGATTACAGACTAGCACCTGAAAATAAATTTCCCTCTTCGTTGCAAGATGCGAATTTAGCTCTGGAGTGGCTTGCAGAAAAATTAGATTTCACCGTTGGAGAAATAAGCCTCTGTGGCGATAGCGCTGGCGGCCATCTTGCTTCATCACTTTCAACATTTAGAGCTACCAATAATTTAGAGTTACCTCTTTCGCAGTGCCTCATCTATCCTATGACGGACCCTTCTTGTAACTCGAAATCTCAGAATGATTTTTCAGATGGATTCTTTTTAAGTCAAAAAGCTATGATTTGGTTTTGGGAGCAGTTAATGGATTCAAGTAATAATCTTAGCGATCCAACGTTCAATTTAACCATTGACCCTAATGTAAAACTTCCCAAAACGCTTATAATTACTGCAGGTTTTGATCCCTTAAGTGATGAGGGAGAAGCATATGCAAGATTGCTTGATAGCTCTGATAATGAAGTTCAGCAAATTCATTATCCACATCTTATTCATGGTTTTGTTAATATGACTGCCCTAAAAGCAGCGAAAGACGCAACTCGAGACTTGCTAAAGACATATAAAAACTTTTTAAAATAATGAAACCATTGCTAAAAATTTCTAACCTATCTATTAATTTTCAAGTCAGAAATAGTGAGTTCTCAGCTGTTAAAAATTTAAACTTAGAAATTGCAGAAAATCAGATTGTGGGTCTGGTGGGGGAATCTGGATCAGGTAAATCAGTCACTGCAATGGCTATTATGCGATTACTTCCAGAACCTAAGGCATCTTATGGTAATGAGTCATCAATCATATTTGACGGAACAGAAATCCTGAGCGCCAATCAAAATTCTTTAAGGAACATTAGAGGAAATAAAATTTCAATGATTTTCCAAGAGCCTATGACTTCATTAAACCCATATCATAGAGTCGGTGACCAGATTGTTGAATCTATTCTATTGCACAAAGCACAATCTAAATCTGATGCTGTATTAGAGGCAAAAAATCTGATGAATTTGGTAGAAATCCCTGAGGTCGACAGACGCTTCACATCATATCCTCACGAGCTTTCGGGAGGGCAACGTCAAAGAATTATGATAGCAATGGCTTTAGCTAATAAACCTAAATTGCTTATTGCTGATGAGCCAACAACGGCACTAGATGTAACAATTCAGGCTCAGATACTTGATTTAATGACAAAGCTTAAGGATGAGGTAGGAATGTCAATTTTATTTATCACACATGACTTAGGCTTAATTGAAAAATTTTCAGATACTATTACAGTTATGCAACAAGGCGTTGTTGTAGAGCAGAATGAAACAAAATCAGTTTTTCTAAATCCACAACACGCATATACAAAAAAGCTCATTAATTCAGAGCCATCAATCAAGCAAGAGTCCTTAAGGGAAGAGCCTCCATTGGTTTCAGTCAAAGATCTGAATATTTTTTATCCCCTGCCAAACAAGACTTTTTTTAAAAAAGATTTTTTCCATGCAGTCAAAGAAGTGAATTTTTCTATACCACAAAAATCAACAATAGGATTGGTAGGAGAATCTGGCTCTGGCAAATCTACACTTGGTAAAGCTTTAGCTGGGTTAATTAATTATCAAGGTTCAGTTATTTATAACGGCGTAGATATTGATCAATTAAATTCCAAGGAATTAAAGTCAATTAAAAAAGATATTCAGATTGTTTTTCAAGATCCCTATGGCTCTCTCTCACCTCGAATGACAGTAGGGGAAATAGTTGGAGAAGGTTTAGATGTACATTTTGATCTTACGAAAAAACAAAAAGATGAACGGATTGCAGACAGTCTAAAGGCAGTAGAGATTAATCCAGATGATAGATTTAAATATCCACATGAGTTTTCTGGTGGACAAAGACAACGGGTTGCAATTGCAAGATCGCTCATCTTAAACCCTTCATTTATGATTTTAGATGAGCCTACTTCTGCATTAGATAGATCAATTCAAATTCAGGTTATTGAATTATTAAAAAATATTCAGACAAAGTACGAATTGACATATTTATTCATAAGCCATGATCTTAAAGTGGTTAGATCAATGTCAGACTATATATTTGTTATGCAAAATGGATTTATTGTTGAGTCAGGGCCTGCCAAACAAGTTTTCTCAAACCCAGAAGAGGACTATACTGATAAACTTCTCAATGCTGCATTACGCTATTCAACTGTTTAATTATGTCTAATAGAAAATTTTCAAAGAATTTAGTCGATGGTCCTCATCAGGCTGCTTCTCGCTCTATGCTAAGAGGTGTTGGCTTCGAAACAGCTGATTTTTCCAAACCATTGGTTGGCATAGCATCTACCTGGTCAAAAGTTACGCCCTGTAATATGCATATTAATGAATTGGCAGAACTGGTAGAGCAATCTATTGATGGCTCTGACTGCAAAGGAGTTCTTTTCAATACTATTACGGTATCAGATGGTATATCAATGGGAACTCAAGGAATGAAATATTCATTAGTCTCAAGAGAGGTTATAGCAGATTCTATTGAAACTGTTGTGGGGTGCTTAGGTTACGATGGCGTGGTTGCAATTGGTGGGTGTGACAAAAATATGCCAGGAGCTTTAATAGGATTAGCAAGATTAAATAGACCTTCAATATTCATTTATGGCGGATCTATCCAGCCAAGCTCTATAAATACCGATTATGTTACTGTTTGTGAAAAAGTTGGCGAGTATGCAAAAGGCAGCATCAGCGAGGAAGACTTAATAGCACTTGAGAAAGTTTCAGTTAAAGGTCCTGGCTCCTGTGGTGGCATGTATACCGCTAATACTATGGCATCCAGCATCGAAGCTCTTGGTATGAGTTTGCCTGGAAGCAGTAGTCAAGATGCAGTTTCTAATGATAAGAAACAAGATTGCCAGAATGCAGGAGCTGCAATTAAAAACTTATTAGATCTTGATATAAAGCCAAGCGACATAATGACAAAAAAGGCCTTTGAGAACTCAATCGCTGTTGTGATTGCATTAGGGGGGTCAACAAATGCTGTTCTGCATCTCATTGCGATGGCTCACTCTATTGGTGTTGATCTCGACCTTGATGATTTTACGCGCATAGGAAAAGTTACACCTGTTTTGGCTGATATCAAGCCTTTTGGTGAGCACTTTATGTCTGAACTTAATGCAATTGGTGGCATTGCCCCTATGATGAAGTTAATGCTTGAAAAAGGGCTGCTGCATGGAGATTGCCTAACTGTTACTGGAAAAACCTTAGAAGAAAATCTCCAAGAAGTTCCGTCATATCCTGAGGACCAAAAAATTATTCTTCCATTATCTAACCCAGTTAAAGGTTCCAGCCATCTAAGGGTGCTTTATGGCAACTTAGCTCCAGAAGGAGCGGTAGCAAAAATTACAGGAAAAGAAGGCACTCTCTTTACAGGAAATGCAAAGGTTTATAATTCTGAGGAAGAAGGGATGGCAGCAATTCTTGAGAAAAAAATTACAGAGGGTGATGTGGTTGTTATTAGATTTGAAGGTCCGAAAGGCGGGCCTGGAATGAGAGAAATGCTTAAACCTACTTCTGCAATTATGGGACAAGGGTTAGGAGACAAAGTTGCCTTTATAACTGATGGGAGATTCTCTGGAGGGACTCATGGCTTCGTGGTTGGGCATATTAGTCCTGAGGCTGAGATGGGCGGGCCTATTGCTTTAATTGAAGATGGAGATGAAATCACAATTGATGCCAATGCAGATATTTTATCCCTTAATATTTCTGACGATGAAATGAAAAGAAGATTAGAAAACTGGCAAAATCCAAATTCGTCCCCAAAAAGTGGAGTATTAGCAAAATACAAAAAAACGGTTCAGTCAGCATCACAGGGTGCCATTACCGACTAATTTATATGATTAAAAGAACTTACCCTCGATCAAGACTTCGGAGAACACGTGCAAAAGGCTATCTAAGAGACCTGATTGCTGAAAATCATTTAAGTACTAATGACTTAATTCAGCCAATTTTTATTGCAGATCAATCAGAGGCAAAAGTTGAAATACCTTCTATGCCTGGAATATATAGGCACAACTTAGAATCACTTTATATTGAAACCGAAGAATTGGTTAACAGAGGTATAAAATCTGTTGCTATCTTCCCTGCAATTGATTCGAGTAAAAAAGATCAAAAAGGCTCACATGCTTTTGATGATAAAAATATAGTGTGCATGGCATTAAGAGGTTTAGCAGACAAATTTCCTGAGGTTATTAAAATTGCTGATGTCGCGCTAGATCCCTTCACAGATCACGGACATGATGGAGTTTTGCTTGATGGCAAAGTAGACAATGATCAAACTCTAGAGCTACTTCAAGACCAAGCTCTGCTTTTAGCTCAATCTGGAGCAGATGTTCTTGCTCCCTCAGATATGATGGATGGGAGAGTGAGGGTGATTCGAGATGCTTTAGAGTCAAATGGATTTGTTGATACTGTAATATTATCTTACGCTGCTAAATACGCATCTAGCTTTTATGGACCATTTAGAGAGGCAGTAGGATCCTCTGCAAATCTTGGCAAGGCTTCCAAGAAAACATATCAGATGAATTTTGCTAACCTTGATGAGGCCCTTCATGAGACAGCCATGGACATAGAAGAGGGAGCAGATATTGTTATGGTCAAGCCTGGCACAGCCTATCTTGATGTGGTTCATGCAATTAAATCTGAATTCAAAATTCCAACCTTTGTTTATCAGGTGAGTGGCGAATATTCAATGCTTAAGTTAAGTATAGAGAAAGGGTGGCTAGATAAAGATGTTATGTTAGAATCATTACTGTGTTGCAAACGAGCTGGCGCAGATGCCATCTTAACCTACGCAGCAAAGCAAATAGCATCGGAGTTAAATTCATGAGTGACAATGTCAAAGAGCTTACATCTGAAAATTTTGATAAAGAAGTTTTGGAATCAGGCTTACCTGTATTAATAGATTTTTGGGCTGAATGGTGCGGTCCTTGCAAACAGCTCGCTCCAACTGTAGAAGAGGTTGCTGATGCAATGGTAGGCTCGGTTAAGGTTTGCAAAATCGACGTAGACTCTAATCAGGATTTAGCAGTTCAATATGGTGTTAGATCAATACCAACCTTATTAATTTTTAAAAATGGTGAAGTGACCTCAACTCAAATAGGCGCTATCAGTAAGCAACAATTGGAGGATTTTATAGCAGCAGAAGTATAAAAAACTTTGCATCTTGCGAGAAAAGGAATTATCATTTTCTCCATCTTAGCTTTATAGCTACCTATCAAATCAAAACCTTTTACTCCTAAACAACCAGAGAACAAATTTATGAATTTAACTGAAATGAAAGCCAAGCCAATAAACGAATTGGTAGATATTGCTGAAAGTCTTGGAATTGAAGATGTCGGACGATTAAAAAAACAAGAAATTATTTTTCGC
>CABXJR010000013.1 GCA_902512655.1 uncultured SAR86 cluster bacterium | reverse complement strand
AAAGAGCGCCTGCAGTTGATATAGTATTTGGACCCCAAACTTTACATAAACTTCCCGAACTTTATAAGAATAAAGTAAGATCTAATGTAAACCAGATAGATATCTCTTTTCCAAAATTAGAAAAGTTTAATTATCTTCCTGTAGCAGGAAAAGGAGAGCCTTCTGCATTTGTTTCAATAGCCGAGGGGTGTAATAAGTATTGTTCTTTTTGTGTTGTTCCTAAAACCCGGGGCCACGAAGTATCCAGAAGCATCGAAGATATTTTAAATGAAGTATCTGCTTTGGCTGATAAGGGAACTAGAGAAATTAATTTTCTTGGACAAAACGTTAATAATTTTAAAGGTACTTATAAAGGAGAGAAGTCTTCCTTGGCAAACTTAATTGAATTAGCATCAAAAATTGAGAATATTGAGAGAATTCGTTTTACAACTAGTCACCCACATGAATTTAAGGATGATTTAGTTGAAGTTTATGGTAAGGTCCCTGAGCTTGTTAGCCATGTTCATTTACCCGTTCAAAGCGGCTCAGATAAAATTTTAAAATTAATGAGACGAAGGTATAACGCAGAGAAATATTTATCTCTTATTGAAAGGATTAGGGCTATAAGACCAGATATGAGCTTTTCTTCTGATTTTATTGTTGGATTTCCAGGTGAAACACACCAGGATTTTCAAGAGACTATAAATATTATCAATAAGGTTAGGTTTGATGAGTCATATAGTTTTATCTATAGCCCAAGACCAAATACAACAGCTTCTGAAATGATAGATGACGTATCTTTGGATGAAAAGAAAGAACGTTTGAATATTTTGCAATCAAGGCTTAATCAATTATCCTTTGGCTACAGCCGTAAAAAAGTAGGCACAAACCAGAGCTGTTTAATTTTTGGTCAATCTAAAAGAGATCCTGGCCAACTACAGGGAAGAACTATTTGTAACAGAATTGTCAATTTTCAATCAAGTAAGATGGATCTAGTTGGCCAGTTTGCAAATATTCACATCCAAGAGGCCCTAACAAATAGTCTTAGGGGCAAGCTAGAAAATTAATGCCAAAAGATCTATCTTCAGCTAACTTAGAACTCAACCCCAATGACGCTAATGTTTTAATAAGATTTGTAGGCGAATTAAATGGAAATCTTAAATTACTTGAGAAAACATTTAAGGTCAAAATATTTCAAAATGGTAACAAGATAGTTATTTCTGGAGATGAAGAAGATACAAAAAAAGCCTCCAATGCAATAAAAGATTTATATGAATTAACCTCAAAAGGTGTCGAATTATCTAAGAAAAAAATACAAATGGTTATAAATAACAATGAAGATCTAAATCCACCTTCTTCGTCTATTGATATTAATGAAAATATTATTAAAACTCCAAAAAAAAATATAAAGCCTAGAGGAAAGAACCAAAATAATTACTTAGGTAATATGAATCAATTTGAGATTAATTTTGGGGTTGGTCCCGCAGGAACTGGAAAGACTTATTTAGCTGTGGCTAAGGCGGTTGAAAAGCTTGTTAATGAAGATGTAAGAAAAATTGTCTTGATACGCCCTGCTGTTGAGGCTGGAGAAAAGTTAGGCTTTTTACCAGGAGATCTGTCACAAAAAGTAGATCCTTATTTAAGGCCTTTATACGATGCATTATATGAGATGCTTGGTTTCGAGCAAGTAGTTAGGTTGCTTGAAAAAGAAATTCTTGAGGTAGCCCCGCTAGCATACCTTAGAGGGAGGACATTAAATAATGCATTTATCATCATGGATGAAAGTCAGAATACTTCTGTTGACCAGATGAAAATGTTTTTAACAAGAATGGGTTTCGGCTCTTATGCAGTTATAAATGGAGATATGACTCAAACTGATCTTCCTAAAAATATTGACTCCGGGCTTGCCCATGCTTTGAAAGTTTTAGATGGGTTAGAAGATATTGGGGTCACCATTTTTAATTCAAAAGATGTTGTAAGACACCCATTGGTTAAAAAGATTGTTGATGCATACGAAAAATTTGATCAGTAAAAAATTGAGATTAAATATTTTAAAGAACGAATTTAATGATTTTTCTAAGGGATTAGATGAAAAGTTAAACTTTTTGGCAGATTACATTTTGGTTGACCAAAGGAAAGACAAACTTAAAGTAAATCTTATGTTTATTTCAACTCCCGAGATGATAAAACTTAACAATGATTTTAGAAATAAAAATTTAGATACAAATGTTCTGTCTTTTCAGGTGAGTGAGGATGCTCAAAAGATTTCAGGTGAATTGGGCGATATTGCTATGAGTATTCCATATATAAAAACTGAGTCACATAACTTGAATAGAGACCCGGAGGATCATATGATGCATCTATTAGCTCATGGAATACTTCACTTACTAGGTTTTGATCACAAAGAAAACAAAGATGCCAATATAATGGAGGCACAAGAGATTAAATACTTAGAGTTTTTTAAAATAGCTAACCCCTACTTAATATGACGAATCAAGATACTGAAAAAGACCAACCTCCGTCGAGTTTCTTTAATAAAATAAAACGTTTTTTTACGATTAAGCCATCAACCTTAGATGATGTGTCTGTGCTGCTTGAAGATGCCCTCAGCGCAAGGTTGATAGATAAAGAAGCTCAATTTATTGCAGAACGAGCGATAAGATTGGGAGATACAACTGTAAAGGAAATAATGGTACCAAGGGTAGAAATGGTCATACTTGCTCCGGATGAAGAACCCATGAAGATGATTGCCAGAATTATTGATTCTGGTCATTCCAGATATCCCGTCCTTGGACCGGCTAAAAATGAAGTTCAAGGTATTTTGCTTGCAAAAGACCTACTTCCAACCATCAATAAAGAACTGGAAGATTTTAACCTGCCTGATTTGATAAGAGATATTAAAGTTGTACCTGAATCAAAGAAAGCAGATTCATTGCTTGAAGAATTTAAAAAAGATCGATCACACATGGCAATTGTAATTGATGAATATGGAACCATATCTGGATTGGTGACCATCGAAGATATCCTGGAAGAACTTGTCGGTGAAATTGAAGATGAGCATGATTTTGATGATGAAGATCTTATTCAAGTTAGCGAGCATGAATATATAGCAGATGCTACTCTTGAGTTATCAGAATTTGAAAATAAATTTAACAAAAAATTTAATTGCATGGATGCTGAAACTTTAGCAGGATTGTTTATTAATAAATTAGGATTTCTGCCAAAGGTTGGAGACAAGATTGAATTGGATGATATGATCCTAGCAGTTACAGCTGCCGACAAAAGAAAGATAAAAAAAATTGGCATCACTATTAAAACAAATACATAAAACCCCTTTCATATCATATGTATTTCTAGGATTTATTGGCGCGCTATCAACCCTAGCTTTTAGCCCATTTGATATTAAGCTGATAATCCCATTAACATTAGCCACCCTAATTTATTCAACTGTTAATTCAAAGAATTTCATTGATGCTTTTAAGTGTGCTTTTTCGTGGGGTTTGGGATATTGGATAAGCGGTACAGGATGGTTAATAGTAAGTATTTACTATTATGGAAACACCAATATTTTAATATCTACCATTATTATAATATTAATGGGAATATTGCTATCAGCCGTGTTTATTGCCCCTTTTGCTGCCGTGAGATTAATTCAACTTAATCAAAATATTTTTGTTAAAAGCATGTTTCTTGCAAGTTTCTTAACCATATTAGAGCTTTCTAGATTTCTATTATTAGGTGGCTTTCCGTGGCTGTTGCCAGGGTTAGTATTTCTAGATACTTTTGGTCAAGCTACGATACCAATTTTTGGAGTTTATGGAGCTTCACACATTATTTATTTTTCCACATCTTTGATTGCTCTAAGTATAGTAGAGAAGAAAAAGAATTTTTTATTTTTGGGGATAATATGCCTGTCAATTTTTCTTCCATACCAAAACAATCAAAAAGAAACCCTTAACGAACATTTAAATCTTTCAATCATTCAGCCATCCTTGAATCCTTTTGAAAAATATAAGGCAGGATCTCATGTAAGTATTGAAGACGCACTAGTAAATATAACAAACAAGAACAAAAATACAGATTTAATAATTTGGCCAGAATCACCCTTGCCATATTTGAACTCAAACCCAAAAATGGACCAGCTTCTCGCAAGGATAGAAGATGGGCCAAAAGTTTTATCTGGTTCTTGGCAATATGAAAGTAACAACCTATATAATTCAATGAATATTCTTGGAACTCACCAAACCTATTTAAAGAGACATCTTGTACCGTTTGGTGAATATGTGCCTTTTGAAGATATTTTAAGGGGCTTAATTGATTTTTTTAATATGCCCATGTCATCTCTAAGCCCAGGGGGGGCTAACCAGGAGTTGCTTGAGTTTAGAAATTTTAGAATTTTAGGAATGATCTGTTTTGATATTGCATTTCCTTTAAGCTATTTGAAGGAGATAAGGAAATCTGATTTTATAGTTAACATCAGTAATGATACCTGGTTTGGAAGCTCATACGGACCATATCAACACCTGCAGATTGTTAGAGCACGAGCATTAGAGTCTAACAAATGGATAGCAAGAGGAACTTCGGATGGAATATCAACAATAGTTGATAATAATGGAACAATTGTCTCTATATTAGAAAAAGGAATAAGCGGCTCTTTAAATGCAGATATATATAAAACTTCAAAATCAAGTATATTTTATTTATATGGTTACCTTATTTCGCCTATTTTATCGCTTATTATGATGATTAGTGTTCTTGTATTAAAATTAAGGAAATGAAACTTCTTGCCTTGATCCTAGCTGCGCTTATATCTTTATCCATATTTGCCGATTATTCAGTTAATGTAAGTATTTCAGAGCAAAGGCTCTATTTAATTGATGAAGGAAGTATTCTTAGAAGCTATCCTATATCTAGTTCTGCATATGGAGAGGGCCAGATTGAGAACTCATTAAAGACCCCTCTTGGAAGGCATGAGATAAAAACAAAAATAGGAACAGATGTCGCTAAATATCAATTTTTTGTTAGTCGTGAACACATTGCTCAAGAGGCAGATATTATCCATGAGCCATTTGATTCGCCAGATGATTTTATTACAACACGGATCATGTGGCTTACAGGTTTAACCGAGGGAATTAATAAGGGTGGAAGTGTTGATTCATTCAAAAGATTTATTTATATCCATGGCACTCATGAAGAGGGTTTAATAGGCAAAAAAGCATCGCATGGATGTATCAGGATGCTAAATCATGATGTTTTAGAGCTTTTTAATATAATTCCAGAAAAAACAGCTGTAAATATCTATTTATAGGGTTCTTAGGCTCTATACCCCTCCCATATTAGCTTTCTTAAAGCTTAATAGCTCAGATCTTTCATCGGGCGCAGGAGCTTCGCCAAATGCCCCTGATTCATCTGCTAGTTTTTTTAATAGTGGAGCAGGTTTCCAGAAATTATCATCTAATTCGGAAAAAGCGTTCATTTTATTAATTACTTCTGATAAACCCACCTGGTTTGCATAGAACATTGGCCCACCTCTCCAGATAGGGAATCCATAACCATTTATATAGACTATATCCATGTCACCCGATCTTTGGGCTACACCCTCGTCTAAAATGCGCGCACCCTCGTTAACAAGAGCCAGAATACATCTATCTACAATTTCTTGATCAGATATTTCCCTTCTTTCAATATTATTCTGATCTGACATTTCCTTGTATATAGATTCATTTTCTGGAGCAGGGTTTGGGGCTCTAGAGCCTTCTGAATAATTATAAAAACCTTTGGAGGTTTTTTGACCAAACCTATCTTGTTCACATAAGGCATCTGAGATTTTATTAGCTAGCGGAGTTTCGATTTTAGCTAATTTACGAGCTCTCCACCCAAGATCCAAGCCGACCAAATCCATCATCCTAAATGGCCCCATGCTCATGCCAAAAGATTCTAAAGCGCCATCAACTTGATTTGGTAGCGCACCTTCAAGTAATAACATATTTGCCTGGTATGTATATCCAGCCAACATTCTATTGCCTATGAACCCTGGAGCATTAAGTGACACAACAGCCGCTTTACCCATCTTCTTCCCAAGAGACATTACAGTTGCCATGGTTTCGTCTGAGGAATCTTTACCCCTAACGACTTCAAGCAATCGCATCACATTTGCTGGACTAAAAAAGTGAGTACCCACTACATTCCCAGGCCTATTTGTTGCTGCAGCTATTGCATCAATATCTAGTCCTGAAGTATTAGATGCAAGTATGGCGTGATCCTTAGTAACGGCATCTAAGCTCTTAAAGATTTCTTCTTTTAAATCAAGATTTTCATAGACAGCTTCAACTGCAATATCGACATCAGATAAATCATCATAAGAAAGTGTTGGGGTTATTAAACCCATAACCAAATCTTTTTGTTCTTTGGACATTCTTCCTCGATCTACCATCATTTGATAATTTTTTCCTATGACTCCCATTCCTCTTTCTAGGTTCTTTTCATCCTGATCAAGAACTAAAACTGGTATACCAGCATTTGCAAAGTTCATTGCAATTCCTCCGCCCATTGTTCCTGAGCCAACAATACCAGCAGAACTGATTGGAAGAAGGGGGGTTTCTTTTGGAATATCAGAAATTTTTGATGCAGCGCGTTCACCGAAGAAAATATGGATCATGGCTTCGCGTTGAGGGTTCATTAAACATTCTAGAAAAAATTCAGACTCTTTCTTCATCCCCACATCAAAATCATCCTCATTAATCGCCGCTTCTACACAAGCTATAATTTGACCAGGCGCAAATTGACCTCTTCTAGTCTTTGCTGCCAATGCTTTGGCTTCTGCAAGAATATTATCATCACCCCTAGCTTCAATAACCTTTTCATTTTTATCTCTTACCTTGGGATGCGTCTCTGATCCAATTTTCTTTTGAATAAAATCTATAGCATCGTCCATAAGAGAATTTTCTGAAATTGCGTCTATTACCCCTTGTTCAAGAGCCTTTTTTGCTGACATCGGCGCACCAGCAAGCATCATTTTTAGGGCTTGTGATGGCCCAATTAGCCTTGGAAGCCTTTGTGTGCCGCCTGCACCTGGTAATAAGCCCAAATTGACCTCAGGAAGGCCAACAATAGCCTTGTTTGTTCCCATTCTATAGTTACATACCAGAGCCGTTTCTAGCCCGCCACCCAGAGCAGTCCCATTAATAGCAGCTAAAACAGGTTTTTTACTAAATTCAATTTCTTTTAAGGTTGTATGGAGGTCTGGTCCATCGGATTTTTGACCAAATTCTGAAATATCCGCTCCAGCAATAAAAGATCTTCCAGCCCCAGTAAGGATAATTCCTTCAATTGAATCATCTTCATTGGCTGTAGTGATATATTCTGCTAAACCCGCTCTAACGCCACTACTAAGAGGATTAACAGGTGGATTATCTACCTCTAAAATAGCAATATTTCCATTAACACTGTAATTAACCTTGCCTTTCAATTCATTTGTCATAATTTTCTCTTGATTAAAATTTCAATCTGAAATTATATATATTTTTAAGGCCATAGGCTGAAATATGTTGATTCTAAGTCTATTTGTTATAAAGATAATAATTATTTATATGCATAATAATTAATATTTATATATATTTAATATTGATAATTAATTATAAATATATATAATATAACTTACCAACACTTCTCTCCCCTTACGATTTGTTGGTAATTCATTGGAATTATGGAGGGCGCAAGTCCTCCAACTCCTTAAAAGAGGTTTGTTATGGAAACAAAGTTAGTTGAAAAATTTGAGTTAGTTGTACTGATTTTAATATTTATATCTTCAATTTACGCTATTTCTCCATTAGTGTAGTATTTGAAGGATGAAAAATCTTTCTATCCTTACATTATCAATACTTTCATCCGCTGCATTTGCTTGCTCTGATCTGCTAAATAGCAATCTAAGGGTTTTAGACTCAGATGATGAGCAAAATCTTTGTGAATACTCAGGAAATGTTGTTTTGGTTGTTAATGTGGCAAGTAGATGTGGCTATACACCTCAATATGCAGGCCTTCAAAGGCTTTACACTAAATTTAAAGATGATGGTTTGATGATTATAGGCATTCCTTCAAGAGATTTTTTTCAAGAGTTTTCTGCAGAATCAAAGGTTGCTGAATTTTGTAGCACTGAATATGGAGTTGAGTTTCCTATGTTTGCTACTACAAAAGTTACAGGCAAGAAAGCGCATCCATTTTATAAAAAACTAATTGAAGCATCTGGCAAAGAGCCTAGGTGGAACTTTGCAAAATATCTTATAGGTAGAGACGGTCAAGTTATTGGGCACTATAAATCAAGCGTAACTCCAGAATCAGAGAGACTGGTCTCAGCTATCCAGGCTTTACTTTAATCTTTGCCCACTATTACTTTGTTGGGTTTGCAGTTTGCAAATAACCCATTATCCAAGACCCCTGGAATTAAATTAATCTTTTGTTCTAGATCTAATGGATTTTCAATTTTTATATCTTTGATATCTAAAATCTGATTACCCTGATCAGTCAAGAAGTCTGTTCTTAATTCAGGGGATCCTCCAATCTTTACAATTTCGCGAGCTACATAGCTTCTGCTTTTAATCATTACCTCGACCGGAAGCGGGAAATTGCCCAAAGTTTTAACCAGCTTTGATTCATCAACAATACATACAAATTCATTTGATGCTGACGCAACAATCTTCTCTCTAGTGTGCGCACCACCTCCACCCTTGATAAGATTATGAGAAGTGTCTACCTCATCAGCTCCATCTACATATACAATAATTTCATTAACATCATTTAATTCAAATACCTCGATGCCAGCACTTTCCATTAATTGTGTAGAAGCCTCTGAGCTAGATACCGCGCCTTTAAATATATGCTTAATTTTTGCAAGCTCTTCAATAAAGTAATTAACCGTTGATCCTGTACCAACTCCAATAATTGAACCCATATCAATTTTTGGCTTTATGTATTCTATGGCTTCTATTGAAGCATTTAATTTTGAATTGCTCATTATGGGTATAATACTTAAATTATTATGCGACTTAAAATAAAAAAATCCGGCTTATACAAATCTTCTAAAAAATATTTAGATTTGATTGCTAAATCTAAAGTATATGACGTTGCGGAACAAACACCCATAACCTTTGCTGGTAATTTATCAAGTAAATTAAAAAATGATGTTTTTTTAAAGCGTGAAGATATGCAGCCAATTTTTTCTTTCAAGATCAGAGGTGCATACAACAAGATTGCCAATCTAAATAATCAACAACAAAAAAGAGGAGTTATTGCAGCATCTGCTGGTAATCATGCTCAAGGAGTTGCAAATGCATGTAAGAAATTAAAGGTTCCATGTTTTATAGTAATGCCAGTTACTGCGCCTGAGATAAAAGTGAGATCTGTTAAAAGATTTGGTTCTAAAGTTTTATTGCATGGAGATAATTTTGATCAAGCCTCAAAAAAAGCAAGACAAGTAGCAAAAGAGCAAAAACTTGAATTTATTGAAGCATTTGATGATCCGCTGACTATAGCTGGACAGGGGACCGTTGGAAAAGAAATTTTAGATGAAGATAATGATTTGGATGTTATTTTTGTTCCTGTTGGCGGGGGAGGCCTATTGGCTGGCATAAGCGCATGGGTAGCTCAAACACAAACAAAGACAAAAATATACGGTGTTGAAGTCGAAGATTCAGCATGCTTGGCAGAGGCAATCAAGGCAGACAAAAGAGTTAGATTGCGTGAGGTAGGATTGTTTGCAGACGGAGTTGCGGTAGAACGTGTTGGCAAAAATAATTTTGATGTTATTAGAGAGTGTGTTGATGGAGTTATTACTGTCAGTATTGATGAGCTATGCGCAGCAGTTAAAGATATTTTTGAAGATACAAGAGTTCTTTCCGAACCAGCTGGCGCTCTTGCTTTAGCAGGACTAAAAAAATATGCTAGAAAAATTTCGAATAAGCGCTTGCTAGCTATAAGCAGTGGGGCAAATGTTAATTTTGAAAGGCTTAGTTATATTGTTGAAAGATCTGAGGTTGGAGAAAATAGAGAAAAACTTCTTAGTATCAAAATCCCAGAAAGACCTGGGAGTTTTTTAAGGCTCTGCAGAGTCTTTGGTCGATCGCAGATTACAGAGTTCAACTATAGATTTGCAAGCAAAATAGATGCCCATGTTCTTGTAGGAATAAAAACTGAAAATGAAAATGCATTCAAAAAAATTAAAAGCAAGCTTTCAAAGAGTAAGTTTAAATTTACCGATTTAACAAAAAATCAAATTTCCAATGACCACCTTCGACATATGGTAGGAGGACATAAGAGCATTATTTCAGAAAGAGATTCTGAGAGATTGTATAGATGTCAATTTCCAGTAAGGCCAGGAGCCTTGATGGGGTTCTTGAAAGATTTCGGCTCAAAATGGAACATTTCTTTATTTCATTACAGAAACCTTGGGGCAGCATTTGCCAATGTATTGATTGGCATAGAAGACAAAAGCAAGTCTAAGTATGCCTTAGAAAAGCATCTAAAATCCTTAGATTATAGTTTCGTTGAGGAAACAGACAACACAGCTTACAAGGAGTTCTTAAGATAGTGATTAGAGAATTTAAGATTTTAATTCATGATGAAAAAATTGAGCTTTTAAATAAAAAGATAGATTTAACTAGGTGGCCTGACGAAATTAATGATGAAAGGTGGACTCTAGGCGCAAAGAAATCTTATTTACAAGAAGCAGTTGAGACTTGGAGAAATAGTTTTGATTGGAGGAAGCATGAAGCGAAACTAAATGAAGCTGGCAGTTTTAAATTTAAAACTAAATCAGGACTCGAGCTCCACTACTTGCATAAAAAATCAGGTTCAAAAAATGCAATTCCATTATTGCTGACACATGGATGGCCAGGAAGTGTTCAAGAATTTCTTAAGATCATGCCTTTATTAATAAATGGTAAGGATGGAATAGAATTCGATGTAGTCTGCCCGGCTATTCCGGGGTATGGATTTTCAGATAAACCAAGTGAGCAAGGAATGAATGCTCAGGAGGTTGCCAAACTTGAAAATGAGTTAATGCTTGCCTTGGGCTACAAAAAATATATTGCTCAAGGAGGAGATTGGGGCTCAATGATAACAAAGTGGATAGCAGAACTTTTTCCAGAAAACTGTTTAGGCATTCACTTAAATTTAGTTATAGCTTTTCCACCCGATGGGCAAGATCCCATGGAGGGAGTTTCGGCCGAAGAAGCCGAAGGAATGAAAAATATAGAAAAATATCAAGCCACAGGATATGGATATTTTGCAATTCAAAGTACTAAGCCTCAAACAGTTGGCTATGGTTTGAATGATTCTCCTGTTGGTTTAGCCGCCTGGATAATTGAAAAATTTCATGGTTGGACAAAAGAAGATACAGATAAACTCGTTGTCTCGCTGGATGAGATTCTAGCTATTGTATCTCTATACTGGTATACAGAATCCATTACATCTTCGGCAAGATTTTATTATGAGAATGGCCCGTTAGGATTTACATTTAATCCAGTATCTCAGCCAATGGCTGGAGCTATTTTTAAAAATGAAATCGCCAGACCGCCAAGAGTCTGGGCAGAAAAAATCTATAATATCGTTCAATGGAATCAATATCCAGGTGGCCATTTTGCTGCATTGGAGAATCCAGAGATTCTTTCAGATGATATTTTTAGCTTTGTGGCTAAATTAGAAATTTAAAGAAGAAATTCTCTAATCAAGAAAATTTTTTACTCTGTTTCTCAGAAAATACTATATCCAATTTAATATCATGCATTTCATTAATGGAGGCATCGATAAATTGAAAATCATAAATTAAGCCAATTAGCATGGGTCTATTATTGCTTTGTGAAACAGATTCTAAAAATCTGTCATAGTAACCCCCACCATATCCAAGTCTATACCCGTTTTTATCTACACCAACGGTTGGAATAATAATGATCTCATGCTCAATCGGATATATTTCGTGACCATCTGATGGTTCAAAAATATCATATTTATTTTTGCTGAGTTTCTTTAAATTTTTGGTTGCAATTAAATGCATTGAATGATTGGGCCCAACCTTTGGGAAGGTGGTTAAGAGATTTTTTTTAAATCTTTTGTTAGTAAGAATTTCTAGATCAACTTCATTATGTGCAGAAAAGTAGCTTCCTAAAGTTTTGATAGCACTTAAGTTCAATTCTAGGTCAGCATTTTTAATTATTGTTTTCGATAGATTTAAAACTTCGGATGAGCTTAAAGCATTTCTTTTTTGGAGGATAGATTGTCTATATTTGGGCTTCACATTTGTGTTAACTAAAAACCAATTCACCGCTACTCATCGTTACCTGAACCGAAAGCTCAGGTGGTGAAGCTCATACTGCATCAGGCTTCCCTCAATGGTAATGCACAACAGCAGCAGTGGAAAATCACCTTTAAATATATTATCGGTTCAAAGAATCTCGATAAGTTGGCGAATGAACCAGTTAATCACATTATAGATCAGTTGATTTCAAAGAGAAGACTATTTTAATCAAGGGATTGTTCAATTTTTAAAATAAGATCATTAAGACCTTTTTCTTCTCCCTTCGAGAGGGCGCTTCCTTCTTGAGGAAGCTGACTTTTAAAAGCCAAATCTAAGCTTGTTAAAATTAAGGCATTTGATTTATCCGGGATTGAATCTATTTGCTCATTTAATATTTCAGCTGCCTTGATTAAGCCTTCCTTGTCTTTTGGTGGGCAAGCAATTGATATCTTTTTGCCCATAATCATTAGATCTAAAACTTCTTTATTGCTCATGTGATTTGATAACCTTGGCCAGCTTGGCATTAACCTTTTCAAGCTTTTTGATTTCATTTGCTTGAAAGAGTTTATTTTTTTTCCACTCTCTCTCTTTTTTAATGTAGGCATCAATAATGCCTTTTTGCTCATTAAATCTTTTTAAAAGCTTTTCAGTTCTTTTGATTAAAATATTGATAGAACTTTTTGAATCTTTGCTCATATGAATATACTAAGTTTAAGTCTTAGTATGTAAATAGGGAAGTTTGAAAAAGAAAAGAGTAGAATGAGCTCATGAAAAACAGATATTCAGAAAGAAGAAAGAAATTGGGCTCAATGTTACCTAAAAACTCTGCCGTGGTGATTGCAGGCGCTTCAACACAATACAGAAACGCAGATTCATCACATGCTTTTAGGCAAGATAGCAATTTTTGGTATTTAAGTGGTTTTAATGAAGCTGAGTCAACATTAGTGCTTCTAATCAATGAGAAAAATAGCGTTCAATCTATTGCTTTTGTTCCAGAAAAAGATGAATTGAAAGAAATTTGGGATGGTTACCGAGCTGGGCCAGAAGGCGCTATGAAAGATTATAGCTTTGATCTTGCTTTCAATAACACTGAAATTGATCAGAGATTGCCTGACTTATTGGCTGGCCATAATCAAGTTTTTTATCCTGTAGGAAAGAGCAAGACATTGGATGGTGACATTATTGAATGGATTAAATCTGCAAAATCAAAAGATAGACACAGCTCAGCCATTGATATTGCTGACGCATCATCCAAAGTTGGCAATCAAAGACTCATCAAGGATGAAGATGAAATCGAAATAATGAAAAAGGCTTGCCAAATTTCTGCTGAAGCTCATGTCGAGGCTATGAAATTTGTAAAGCCAGGTATGACAGAGCAAGAAATCGAGGCATTTTATCAGTACGAATTCTCAAAAAGAGGCGGACGTTTTTCTGCTTACACGCCTATTGTAGCTGGAGGCGAAAATGCCTGCGTTCTTCACTATGTAGAAAACTCAAAACCTCTTAAAGACGGTGAATTGCTTCTGGTTGACGCTGGATGTGAATTCGAATTGTATGCATCAGATATTACTAGAACTTTTCCAATCAATGGTAAATTTACCGCCCCTCAACTTGCTATTTATGAAGTTGTTTTAGAGGCTCAAGTGAAAAGCATTGAAGCAATTTCTACAAATAATAACGTTATGGATGCGCAAATAATCTCCGAAAAGGTAATCACGCAGGGGCTGATCGATCTTGGAATATTACAGGGATCAATGGATGAGCTTCATGCAGCCGGGGCCTTTAAGGATTTTTACATGCATAAAATAGGCCATTGGTTAGGTATAGATGTTCATGATGCTGGTGATTATATGGAAGATGGCGATTATATGAAGTTCAAGCCTGGCATGGTTACCACCGTAGAACCTGGTATTTATATTTCATCATCTTCAGATGCTGAAGATAAATGGAAAGGAATAGGAATTAGGATCGAAGATGACATTTTAGTTACTGCTGATGGCAATGAAAATCTAACTGCCTTTGTTCCCTCTAATCCTAAAGATATTGAAGCATTAATGGCTTAAAGCTTTTATGTCTCAATCTGTATTAATTTCTGGGGGAGGGATTGCAGGATCCTTTCTAGGCCTTGAGCTTGCTGCTAGAGAAATACCTTTTAAGATTATCGAAAAAAAATCTTTTACCTCATCGAGAGACGTTCACATAAGGTCTTTGACTTTAAACTTAAGCGCTAGTGAGAGACTAGAACAACTCGGGGTTGCAATACAGTCATCGCTTATTCAAAGAATGAAGATTTTTGATGGTTCTGGATCTGGAAGGCTATCTTTTAATTGTGATGAGGCAAACATTGATTATTTAGCAAAGGTTTTTAGTTTTAATGATTTAAGAGAGGCTTTGATTGAAAAGGTTGAAAGTTCAATATCTGTTGGAGATGAAATAATTTCTTTTAAAACAATGGAATCAGGCATTCAGGCCACACTAACCAATGGCTTAACTTTAGAAAGTGACCTCCTTGTAATTGCCGAAGGAAGGAATTCCACTTTGGCAAAGTCAATAGCATCAGAAAATTTTTCTAAAGATTATGAGCAGGTTGCTAAAACATTTTTAGTTGAAATTCCTGCGCTAGATTCAGAAGAAGCCATTCAGGTTTTTCATGAGAAAGAAATTTTTGCATTAATGCCATATAAAAATGGTACTGAGATGAATCAATTTTCAGTTGTTTGGTCCATGCCAAAAGAACTTGCTATTGATTTAACCCCAGATAATATTTCCACTCATCTGCAAAAGTTTGAAAAGAAACTCTCTTGTCGAATAAAAGTTGTTAGCGAATTACTCTCATTCCCACTTTCGGCCCATCATCTTGATGACTACTGTGAGAGTGGAGTGTGCATCATTGCAGATGCAGCGCATTCCATTCATCCTTTGGCAGGCCAAGGAATTAATTTAGGGATTTCGGATGCGGTTATTCTTGCTGAGGAAATTGAGCGAGCGATTAACTCAGATAAAGATATTGGACAATTAGCTTTTTTAAAGAAATATGAGCTTAGAAGAAAAACCTTGAATGCGTCAATGATTAGGGGGGTTGATTTTCTTTTCAATCTTTTCCAACAAGATAATCCCTATCTCAGATTGGGCCGTAACTCTGGATTAAAGGTGGTGGATAAGCTCAGCCTTTTAAAGAAAAATTTTATTTTGCATGCATCTGGCATTCAAAAAATTTAATAAGGCTATTTTTTATTCCAATAAGTAATTCCCAATTCTTTTAAAAGTTTGACCACTTCATGTATGGGTAAACCCACAATATTGGAATAACTGCCATTTATTTTTTTGATAAAAGCAGACCCATAACCTTGAATCCCATAGCTACCTGCTTTATCGAATGGCTCATTGGTTTTGCAATATTCTTTACAATCACCCTCAGTTAACTTTGCAAACTCAACATTTGATGCAACGCTGATAGTATGAAATTTAGCTTGCTCTGCAGTTATGACCCCAACGGTCACCCCAGTCATTACTAAGTGAGTTTTGCCAGACAGCTTTAGTAGCATGCTGATGGCATCAGACTCTGATTGAGGTTTCCCAAAAATTTTATCTTCTAAAACAACAATAGTATCAGCAGCAAGTACTGGAAAAGAACGCATGTCCTCAGTTATAACCTTGCGAACACCCTCCTGACATTTCAATACTGATAATGCTCTGACATTTTCTTGGGGAGAATGAGAGCTGTTAATATTTTCATCAACCCCGATATCGATGATTTTATGTTCGACACCAACTTGCTGCAAAAGCTCAGTTCTTCGAGGTGATTTGGAGGCTAGGTAGATCATCCATTACAATTTTAACAGGAGAACAATATGACCAATCAAAATAAAAGAGTAATTTTAGTAACAGGAGCTAGTAGGGGAGTAGGTAAAGGCATTGCTGAAGGAATAGCCAGAAGCGGAGACACCATCATTTGTGCTGCCAGAAACCAAAAGAAAGGATCAACCGTCCATCAATTTGGCTTTGAGATTCAAAGCAGCCTTGATGCCACGGTTGAAAATATTAAAGCAAAGGGCGCAAATGGTATTGCTTATCCAATTGATCTAAATAATCAAAAAGAAATTCTAGAACTGTCCGACTATATTAAAAAAGAGTTCGGTCAGCTAGATCTGCTGATTCACTCAGCCTGCCAGATTCATGATGATCTGGTTCAACCCAAACCTTATTGGGAAAAATCTGTTGAGCTATGGTCTGTGATGGATGTTGGGCTTAAGTCTAATTATTTGCTATCACATGCATTGACTCCTTTGATGATTAAAAGCAAAGGGAAGCTGATAGTTCAAATTTCATCTCATGGAGCCATGTGTTATATGCATGGACCCATTTATGGCGCACAAAAAGCCGGCATAGACAAAATGGCTTTTGATATGGCCTATGACCTTAAGCCTCATGATATTTGTTCATTATCTTTGTGGTCTGGAATCGTAAAAGATGAGAAAACTCAGAAGGTGAGCGAAATGCATGGAGAGCAATACGCGGAGTTTTTGAAGGGCGCTGCCAGCCAAGAATACGCGGGCTTGGTGATTAACGAGCTATATGACGATCAAAAACTCATGACATTTTCGGGAAAAACACTACTGGCTGCAGAAGTTGGAAACCAATATGAAATCCAAGATATAGATGATTGTACTCCTAAGAGCGATAGAGAAACCCTAGGCGGACCTAGAGACTTTTCAGAAGCAGTGGTTTATTAATTAGACTTTTTCACCGCGAGATCTCATGTCTTTGAGAACCTCATCGATGCCTTTTTTATCTATGATGCGCATGCCTTTAGTGGATAGCTTCAGAGTTACAAATCTGTTTTCTGATTCAACCCAAAATTTATGCGTGTGAAGGTTAGGAAAGAACTTCCTTTTTACTCGGTTATTTGCATGGGAAACATGATTACCACTTTGAGGTATCTTTCCTGTTACTTGACATACTTTACTCATAGAAACGCGATTTTATAGGACATAGAGAGTCTTAGCAAGATAGAATTAACAAGAATGAAAAATTTATTTTTACTTAGGCATGCTAAATCTAGTTGGGAGAATGCAGCACTAGGAGATTTTGACCGCCCCTTATCTAAAAGAGGAATATCTAACGCAATTCTATTGTCTGAATACATACAAAAACATAGTATTTCATTTGATCTGGTCTTATGCAGTCCTAGCGAAAGAACTCAGTCTACTCTTGATCTGATCTTAAATCCTTTTAATCCTATCCCAGTAAGCGTTTTAAAAGAGAGCATTTACCATGCATCAGCTTCAAGCCTCTCCCAGCTAATCAAAGAGCAAGACGATGAGACAAGCAATTTACTGGTCATAGGACATAATCCCGGGATGCATATTCTTACAGAGTCACTAACCAATGAATCCATTGTTAAGTTTCCAACTTGTGCTTTTGCAAAAATTACTAATTTTAATCATTGGAAGGATATAGATGCTGGTATATTAAATCTTGAATCATTAATTACTCCCAAGGAACTCAAACATGATTGATTTGAAAGTTAAAATTCTTAACCCGTTTATTGGCGATTCTATTCCATTGCCAGAATACTCTACAGAAGGCTCGGCAGGCTTAGATCTGAGAGCATGCGTTGAAGAAAGTTTTACCTTGAAGCCTCAAGAGTGCAAATTAATCCCATTAGGTTTTTCTATATACATAGAAGACCCAACTCTGTCTGCTTTGGTGATCCCGAGATCTGGTCTTGGTTCAAAACATGGCATTGTTATGGGTAATTTAGTGGGTTTGATTGATTCTGACTATCAGGGCGAACTTAAAGTTCCGCTTTGGAATAGATCAACTGAAGATTTTTTTGTGAGCAGTGGCGATAGAATTGCTCAGATGATTCTTGTACCAATCAAGCAGGCCAAACTAAGAGTGGTGGAGGATTTCTCTGAAACAGGGAGAGGGATTAAAGGATTTGGTAGTTCGGGGGTTGAGTAAGAGCTTACTTGTCTTCTTCGTTTTCGCTGTCTGACTCAGCATCAGTTTCTGCTTCAGCATTATCTTCAGAAGCTTCTTCAATAACTTCTTCAGCTTCCGTTTCCTCAACGGCAGCTTCTTCAACAACCTCTTCAACTGGAGTCTCTAATACTTCTTCTGCTACTTCTTCTACAGCCATTTCCTCGACTTTAGCTTCAGCTTTTTTAGCAGCAGGCTTTGAAGCGCCTGATGCACCAAAACGATCTTGGAATTTTTTAACTCTTCCACCAGAATCAAGCATTTTTTGCTTACCGGTATAGAATGGATGACATTTAGCACAAACATCCAATGTTAAATTATCTTTTAATGTACTCATGACAGGTAGCACATTACCACAGCTACAAGTTGTAGTTATTTCTTGATAATTGGGATGTATATCTGTTTTCATAATAAAATCAAATTTGGATGAGCACTATACCAAATACAGTTCCGTTTACAAACACATATGAGTAAATTTTTCTACAATGTTGCTATAGCTGTCCCGCTCAGACAAGCCTTTACCTATCACTCAAATCAGAAGATTATTCCTGGCACTAGGGTGGCTGTTAAATTTGGCAGGACTAATAAGCTGGGCATTGTGACCGAGGTTATTAGCAACACAGATATTAAAACCAAGTCTATTCATATGGTGTTAGACGATTTGCCAGTATTTTCTAAAACGGAACTAAAAATTTTTAAATGGGCAGCTGATTATTATTTGCATCCAATAGGAGAAGTTATAAGCTCCTTCTTACCCACAAATCTCAGGCAAACAAAGAATACCTTTGAAGCTGAAGCCAAAAACGACAGTAAAAAAATTATAGAAAAGAATTTAGAGTTTGAAACAATTCTTAACTCTGAGCAGGTTAAAGCTGTAGAGTTTTTAAATAAACTAAAAGGTTTTTTGCCTACCCTTTTACATGGAGTCACGGGATCAGGCAAGACCGAAGTTTATATAAGATGTATTTATGAACAATTGTTAAACCACAAGTCAGTTTTAGTTTTAGCACCTGAAATTGCTTTAACCCCTCAGCTGGAAAGCAGAGTAAGAAACCATTTTGGAGATTTGGTGGGGATTTACCATTCTAAAATGACACCATCTGCTCGTTACAAAGCTTGGAAAAAATTTCGGAGTGGTGAGCTTAAAGTCATTATTGGCACTAGATCTGCTGCAATGATGCCAGCACCAAAACTTGGACTCATTATTGTTGATGAAGAGCATGACGCTTCATACAAACAACAAGAAGGCTTTAAATTTTCTGCAAGAGACATTGCAATTAAACGAGCGCAGATAATAAAAATTCCAATTATCCTTGGTTCGGCTACGCCATCTCTCAGAACACTTAAACTGGTTGAAGAAAGGAAATTTGAAACTATCAGCTTAACCAAAAGGGTGACCCAAAAGAGCCCACCAAAATTTTCTATCCTTGATATTAATGAAATGAAGTTAGTTAGCGGCCTAGCTCCACAGGCAATAGAGGCCATAAGCCAAACCTTAAAGCAAAAAAAACAAGCCATGATATTTATTAACCGACGAGGCTTTGCGCCGCAATTTATATGCTCTTATTGTGAGTGGAAAGCCATGTGCAATAGTTGTGATTCAAGCCTAGTATTTCATCATCAAGCTGCTCGATTAATTTGCCATCGTTGTGATTCAGCCTTTGGTGTTCCAACTCACTGTCCAAGCTGTTCCAAAGCACAGCTATCTTTTCTTGGCACAGGAACAGAGCAACTGGAAGAAACGTTAGAAGAACTTTTTCCCAACACATCTATTCATAGAATAGATCGAGACTCAACAACAAAGGCTGGTTCCTTAGAAACAATACTTTCAGAAATAAATAATTCTGATACAGGTATTCTCATAGGCACACAAATGTTAATTAAGGGGCATGATTTTCCAAATTTAGAGCTAGTTGTAAGTGTAGATGTTGATCAAGGCATCACAAGCTTAAATTCATCTGCTGTAGAGGAAATGGGACAGCAATTGATTCAAGTAGCCGGAAGGGCAGGACGTTCAGATGGGCGTGCAACTGTCTTGGTTCAATCCAGGTATGTGAATGATCAGAACTTATTACAACTAAAGAGTGGAAATTATTTAAACTTTGCTAAATCTTTGATGGAGCAACTCCAAGCAACCAATCAACCTCCATATACCTTTGAAGCTACTATTAAAGCCTCATCTCCTAAAGCTCAAACTAATATAGAAATGTTAACTTATGCTAAGCAATTTATAGATGCTAGCAAGTGTGTGCTAATCGGGCCCATTCCGGCCATGCAATCTAAAGTTAGGGGCTCCTATAAACATCACTTAGTTATTCAGGCTAATACAAGAACCAGTCTAAATAAACTTTTAGTTCATTTATCAGATTCTCTTACCAAAGATAAAAACAATGTCTCCAAGAAGGTTCGTTGGAGCATAAATGTCGATCCACTAGAATTTTAAATATCGAAAGTTTGGTCTACCAATTCCTCTGATAGGCTCCAAAGCTTGTGCGCCTCTTCAAGATTTTTTGAGTAGGCAGATGATTTATGTATTTTTGAGTCAAAAAAGTATTCACCTGTAACTCCATCATCTTGTTTAGTTGCAAGATAGATAATGCTTTCAGCTCCTTTTAGCGGTGATCTAAAGAAGGGTCTCAGCATTAATCTCAGCGGCTTGCTATACCAAGCTTTATTTTGACTCCCAAGTGAAGTATTTACTCCACCTGGATGAATGGCATTAACTGAAATATTATCTGTAGATAGTTTAATTGCAAGGTATCTAGTAAAAAGCAAGTTAGCAAGTTTTGATTGTCCATAGCATTTTAAACCTTGCCCAAAGTTATTTTTAAAATTGATATCTTCCCATTGCATTTCCTTCACAAATGAATGAGCAGCAGAAGAGACGTTTACAATTCTTGTCTCATTCTCTCCTTTTAACTTATGCAGAAGTAGATTTGTAAAAAGAAAATATCCAAGATGATTGACTGCAAATGTGTTTTCAATACTTTCACTTGTTTCATGATAAGAAGTATTTACAACGCCGGCATTGTTGATGAGTACATCAATATTTCCACACAACTCATTAATTTCGTCCGTACATTTTTTAATGGAGTCTTGGTTTGAAAAATCACAATACACTGAGTGAACTTGAGTATCTGGAGATAGATCTTTAATTTCAGCAAGAAGCTCATCTGCAAGATCTTGATTTCGATAGGTAAACAGTAGTTTTGGATTTTCTTTAGAGAGTTCAATGGCGGCAGCTTTTCCTATACCATTTGTAGCACCTGAAATAACAACCGTTTTATTATTTAGATTCCACATTAGATAGAAATTTGAATTACTTGACCGGGGTAAATGCTTTTATTTTTTAGGTTATTCCAATTAATAATTTCATCAATAGTAACACCAAAACGAATGGCAATCTCAGAGATTACATCTCCTTTTTGAATCTCATATTCAACATATTGAGGAAGAGATGCCATAAAGGTATTTGGTTTGGGTTTAATTTTAAAATAGTCATGGATCCCCAAGAAGATACTTCTGGCGATCATTCTTCTGCCCGCTTTGCCCTCTAATCTTTTGGCATCATCAGGATTTGTAATGAATCCAGATTCTATAAGGACCGAAGGAATATCAATTGATTTTAAGACCCTGAAATCTGCAAATTCTACGTTTGGTTTATGCATCTTGGTGTACGGGTCTTTTTTTAATTGCTCCAATATTTTTTCTGCCAAGATAACGCTATTATCTATCTTGGCTTCGTATGCTATTTGATAAAGAGTTCTGGCTGAATCTTCGTCAAAATCTCTTATATCTAACTTGCCAATTTTTGATTTTACTTCTGGGCTGGTGGTTAATTTATATTTTGAAAGGGTTGCTGCTGTAATTGAGGAGGCTTCTTCTGACCATACATAAACAGATGCGCCTTTAACAGATGACAGTCTAAAGCCATCAGCATGAATAGAAACAAATAAATCGGCACCTAGTTTTCTAGCATTTTGATACCTATCATCCAATCCTACGTATCGATCGTCAGACCTTATCATTATTGGTTTATACCCATAAGTATTTTTTAAGGATCGTTCTAATTCCCTTGCAATTAAAAGCGTCACGTCTTTTTCTAGTATGTTTTTGCCAACTGACCCCGGATCTCTTCCGCCATGACCTGCATCAATTGCTATAATAATATCTCTTAAATTTGTAGAGATTTTTTTATCTCTTTTAATTTCCAGCACCAAATCAATGCGATCTTTGTGTTTTACTTGCCAAGGTTTTTTCCAATACACAGATCCCTTTAAATCAATCACTATACGAGCAGTATTTCCAACTTCACTAGCTCTGATTAATTTGATGGGAGAGAATGATCCAGATTTTATTGGTTCTGCCAGGGTAACATCTTTTAAATCAATCACTATTCTTGAAGGATCATCCAGCGCATATGAATTAATTAAAGCAACCTTATCAAGACTAAATACTATTTTTAAGTTTCCAGATTCAAGTTCAGAAATATTACCAAAAGATACTCGATTGGCTGCTTCTGTCGTAAGAGTAAAAATGCATAGAATTCCAAGGAGAAATCTCAATTTATTCATTTTCATAATAAGTTTTAATGCTGGATTCAATATTATTATCCTTACATTCTATTGAGGCATGTCTTGCCTGATTGTCATGATCAAGGCTAATTATAACGTCCACATTCCTATCTGTCTGAAGATTTTCTGGCCATTCAATAAAAATAACTTTTTGCATGGCGCTCTCCCTATCAAGATTTAATATTTCTACATCTTCAAGGGAGTTTATTCTGTATAAATCAATATGTAATAGGAGCTTTCCATCTACTTCATACTCTTCACATAGGGTGTATGAAGGGCTGTTTACTACATCTGCCCAATTTAAATATTGAAGAATGCCTCTTACCAAGGTTGTTTTTCCAGCGCCCAAATTACCATTTAAATGAATTTCAAAGTTCTTAAAATCAAGATTTTTAATAGTTTTTCCAATAGCGGAGCCTAAAAGTAATGTCCTAGATTCATTCTTTAATTTTAGTTTTAGCATTAAGGTTAATTCAAGAATTTTCTTATATAAGGAATCAGTTCACCAGCAGCCAGTCCTATTCTGCCAACATCTTTGGCAAACTCTTCACCAGCCTGAGCATGAATTCCAACACCAGTTTTTGCTGCCTCATATGGAGCTAATCCTTGAGCAAGCAAGGATCCAATGACTCCAGAGAGAATATCACCAGAGCCTGCAACAGCCAATTCTGGACCGCCAGCAGAACAAAGATAAGTATCATCTTTATTGCAAATAATTGTTCCATTGCCTTTAAGCACAATGATGCAGCCATATTTTTTTTGCAGTTCTTTTGCTGATTCTATTCGATTTTTTTGAATCTCTTTAGCTGTGACCTTCAGCATTTCAGCTGCCTCACCTGGATGAGGAGTGAGCACTGTTTGACTATGAAGTGTTATTTTAGAAAAAGGTTCATGAGTTAGTAATCTAAGAGCACCAGCATCTAAAAGAGTGGGGGTATCATTATCTAAGACAGAGAAAAGAAGCTTATATAGTATTTGTTCCGACCAGTAGTTTTCAAACATTCCCGGCCCTGCAACAACCGCATCAGGCCATCTTAAATTAGCTTCTAGGTCATGAGCATTATCAGCGCCAGTCACCATGACCTCTGGATTTTTTGCTAGGCTTGCAGAGACATGAGACTTTCTAGTTAGCAGTCTTACCAATCCTGCTCCGGTCTTTAGTCCTGACTCTGAAGACATAATCCCCGCGCCTCCAAAGCCTTCATCTCCTGCAATTATTAAAAGTTTGCCATGATTCCCCTTATGTGAATTTTCTTTTCTTTTTGGAATATTTCTCTTGATATCCTCAAAAGAGAATTCATTCACCGTTGGGCTAACATTTTTATTCATATCAAGTCCGAGATCTTTTAAAATTAGCTTGCCGCAATAATTCTTACCTTCATTGATTCGCTGTCCAAGCTTATAAGCAATAAAGGTAATTGTTTTATCTGCATTAAAACATGCCTGAGATATTTCTCCAGTATTACAATTAAGTCCAGTCGGCACATCTATGGCTACTTTAGATTCAAATCTATCACAGACTAATAAAATATCTTCTAGCTTACTCCCTAAATCTATTCTTCCACCTATTCCAAATATTGCATCTATTACAACCGTTTCAGTTAGAATATTTTTAAGCGATTTTGCGTTAATAAATTCTAAATCTTTTGCTTTTTTAAATGCATGCTCACACAAGTAAGATTTTTTTGCGTCATCTAGCACATCTAAAAATTTGACACGTTTATTTGATTTACTCAAACCAATGCCTATGAAATAGCCGTCTCCACCATTATTACCTGGCCCACACAAAATTAAGAATTCAGATGTTGGATAAGCTTTATTTAATATTTCAACAGACTGCTTAGCAGCCTCCATCATTGCACGCAGATCATCACCCTCTTTAATAAAAGAATTTTTCTCAAAAGCTTTGACCTGCTCGGCAGTATAAATACTATTCACTAATAGATAGACTGCCTTCTGCTAATCTGTCTGAGTGGTATGAGCCAATCCACAAGGATCCATTGTGAGGTAAGCCAACAGTTCCAACTCCCATATTCTTGTTTTGAAATTTATAGGACTCGATCAGCGAAAGATCTAATAACGATAATTTGTTAACTGAAAAAGGAAGTGTGCAATTAACTGTTTCGCCACACCCCAAAGATTCTGTAACAGAATGATCATGATTAGCAACCCAGGCAAAGCCATCTTTAATAATCACATTATCAGGTGAATTGTGTTCGTAGACTCCCAGGGATTGTTTTGAATTTAAGTCAAATAGAATAGTTTTATCCCCTAAGTTGTAATTTACTATTAGATTGTTATTTTTCTGGTCTAATGCAATGCCATTTGGGAAAGAGCCAGCCGTGTAATTTAGTTCCACAAGCCTATTATCCTGAGTCCATTTAACAACCATGCCTGTATCTGATTTAGCAAAGACATTCCACAAGGCACTCATTAATGAAAAGTCAGATTCAAACATATGGGAGGCATAAAAGTTTCCAGACGTATCTAAGGAAACATCATTGAAATAATATTTGCCATCAACGTCAATACAGCCCTTCCATTCAAGCATCCAACCATTTTTTTCTACCAGTTCAAACATCTCTATGCTTTCATTGGGATAGTGACTAACGACTGCAAGTTGCAGTTTTCCATCTCCCCTTTGAACTAAATCAATACCATGAGGACCAAAGGGAATGCTTGGATCTCTAGAACAGTCATCAGAGCCCCATTCATTTTTTCCAAAAGTAATATTTGCTTTAGTTCTAGTTTTATCTTTTATGTTAAAAAAGCTTAATTTACCAGATGTCATTTCAACCAATGGCGCCA
>CABXJR010000012.1 GCA_902512655.1 uncultured SAR86 cluster bacterium | reverse complement strand
CGCAGAAAACGTTATAAAGAGGAATCAAGGCAAAAGAAAATGTAAACATTCCTATGACAGCAAAGCACAGTGTCTTTATTGTTTTTCTGGATCCACTGTTCATTAGTCTACTTTGGGGGGCGTTGTAAATGTGTGATAAGGGGGTGGCGATTCAAGCGTCCACTCTAGACCTCGGGAGCCCTCCCAAACTTTAGATGTTGCCTTTTTGCCGCCCATTACTGTTTTTAATACTATAAACAAAAATAATATTTGTGACGCCCCAAATAAAAATGCCCCTATGGTTGAGATCATATTCCAATCAGCAAATTGCAGAGCATAATCTGGGTATCTTCTTGGCATTCCAGCAAGACCAATCCAATGTTGAGGAAAAAAGGTTACGTTAACGCCAACAAAAGAAAGCCAAAAATGTAATTTACCAAGTCTTTCGTCATACATGTTGCCGGTCCATTTGGGTATCCAAAAATAAACAGCCGCCATAATTGCGAAGACTGATCCTGGAACCAGAACATAATGGAAGTGGGCAACCACAAAATATGTATCATGATACTGAAAGTCAACTGGAGTTATAGCAAGCATTAATCCAGAAAACCCTCCAATTGTAAACAAAACCACAAAAGCAATAGCAAAAAGCATGGGGGTTTCATATGTTATAGAACCCTTAAACATAGTTGCAACCCAGTTAAAAACTTTTACTCCCGTAGGAACAGCAATTAACATTGTTGCCCACATAAAAAATAGCTCGGCGGCTAATGGCATGCCAACGGTAAACATATGGTGAGCCCAAACAACAAAAGATAAGATTGCAATAGATGTCATTGCCCATACCATTGATGTATGTCCAAACAGCTGTTTTCTTGAGAATGTCTCTATGATGTGTGAGGTGATTCCAAAGGCTGGGAGAATCATAATGTAAACCTCTGGATGCCCAAAGAACCAAAAAATATGCTGAAATAAAACGGGGTCTCCGCCGCCTGCTGCATTAAAGAAACTTGTGCCAAAATGTATATCCATAAGCATCATTGTCACCGCTCCTGCAAGTACTGGCATCACGGCTATTAAGAGGTATGCTGTAATTAACCAAGACCAAACAAATAATGGCATCTTCATTAATGTCATCCCGGGGGCTCTCATATTCATAATGGTTACAATCACATTAATGGATCCCATAATCGATGATGCCCCCAAAATATGAACAGAAAATATAAAAAAAGTAACGCTTGGAGGGGCATAAGTTGTTGATAACGGCGCATAAAATGTCCATCCAAAATTAGGGGCTCCCCCCTCCATAAACAAGGAAGACAACAATACAAAAAATGCAAATGGGAGTATCCAAAAACTAAGGTTATTCATCCTAGGAAGAGCCATGTCAGGGGCGCCAACCATCATTGGCACTAGCCAGTTCGCCAAGCCTACAAAGGCAGGCATTACCGCTCCAAAGACCATTACAAGTCCGTGTAATGTAAGCATTTGGTTATAAAACTCAGGCTCTACTATTTGCATGCCAGGTTGAAATAATTCTGCCCTGATGACCAAAGCCATAGCTCCACCAATGAGGAACATTGCAAAGCTAAACCACAAATAAAGAGTTCCTATATCCTTATGGTTTGTTGTATAAAGCCATCGGGTTAAGCCCTTGGCAGGTCCATGATGGTGATCATCATGATTGTGAGATTCTATTGCTGCACTCATATATCTTCCTTTAAATTAACCCTTTGGTTTCTTGTATTCAACAATGTCCTTAGGAACAACTATTTCACCATCCCCATTCTCTGCGTTACCCCAAGCTTGCCTCGTGTATGTAATTACTGCTGCCATGTCTACTTCTGAAAGCTGATTTGCAAAAGATTGCATTGCGGCCCCCTGGACGCCTTCCATTAAAATTTCTATATGCTTTGCTCTGTTGTTTAAAGCTATGTCACTTCCAGCCAATGCTGCAAATATCCCTGGGATTCCTTGTCCATTGACTTGATGGCATGCGACACAATTTTTTAGATACACGTCTTCTCCTCTCTGGTTAAGCTCTTCTAGCGTCCAATTTTTTTCAGTTAACTCAGCCATTTTGAACGCTTCTTCTCTTTTGTCTTGAACCCAAGCATCATATTCCTCTTGAGGAACCACTTTTACAACAACCGGCATAAAACCGTGGTTTTTTCCACATAGCTCCGTGCATTTTCCACGAAAAATTCCAGGCTTGTCTACAACTGTCCATGCTGTGTTAATAAAGCCTGGTATGGCATCTTGCTTGATGGCGAAGTCTGGCATCCACCATGAGTGGATAACATCATTAGCAGTGATTAGAAATCTTACTTTTTTGCCAACGGGTATAACAACCATCTCGTCTACCTCTTGAAGGTAAAATTCTCCTTTTGGTATTTTATTATTTATTTCATCCCAGTCAGTTGCCAGGTTTGAAAAAAAGTTAATGTCATCTTCAAGATATTTGTATTGCCACTTCCACTGATAGCCAACAACCTGGATATTAATGTCGCCCTCTACATCATCATAAATTTTTGTGAGGGTGTTAGAGGCCGGTATTGCCATGAATACCAAAATTAAAAATGGAACTACTGTCCATGCTAGCTCAAGTTTTGTATCTTCGTGAAAGGTTGAGGGGTTTGGATTTTTCTTTTTAGTATATGCAAACATTGAGTAAAACATAATGCTAAAAACTATTAGGCCTATAACGACACAAATCCAATATATAAGCATATGCAAATCAAAAATTTCTTTGCTAATGCCTGTTACTCCCTCGGTCATGTTTAGGTCGTCCCAAGCCGCCTTAATATTAGTAGAAAGTAGTATCGTTAAAATGAAGCAAAAAATGCTGTTAAAGTTTGTGGTAATTTTTCTTAACATTTCAAACCTTTTGTTTTTTGAGGGTTAAATAGAATTTAAAAAATAAATAATTAATATAACTAACTATAGATTTTGTTAATAATTAACGCTAGTAATTATATAGTCAATTGCGTTCATTTTCCATGCTTATTCCGTTAACAAATAATTAAAAAATCATCAAAAAATATTAGACTTTTTTGCATGTGGGCTTCTCTTGTTTGGCTCATCTAGTGCAAAATTTTTATCTAACATTGACTCAAGCTCAGCCCTATTATTAATAGTAACAATTCCTTTAACAATTTTAATGAGTCCCTTTTTGTTAAGCTCGCTAATCTGCCTGCTAAGCGTTTCATTTCTCATGTCAAGTAAGTATGAAATCTCTTGCATGTTAATAGGAAGTTTAAATTCATTTTTAGGCCCATCATCTAACACAAACCTATCAGAAACATCTAAAAGAAAACCTATAAGCCTCTCCTTCATTTTGCTTTTAGTTACAAATTTTCTCCATATTATTTCCCTAGATAGTTGTTTGCTAACAGCCCCAATAAAGTGAGTTGATAGGCTGGGCTCAACGGATGAAACAATTTGTAGATTTCTATAAGGTATTTTACATAGGACTGTGCTTGATGCAGTTACAGCAAAGTAACTGTAAAAATCTGCAGATATGCTATTTAAACCTATAAACTCTCCTGGAAAATAAATTCCATCCAACGATTCTTCTCCCTTCTTGCTGACGCTAATTGTTTTAACGCAGCCGGACTGAACCATAAAAATTGAATGAAAGGGGTCTCCTTGGTGAAAAATCATGCTATTTGCTTCTAGAAAAATATGGTTTGATGTTGGTGAAATGTTGTCGCCCTGTCCTGGCTTTTTATCTCTGAGTTTTTGAAGCAATTCCTCGGGCATACAGGTGTGCTTGCTGCTGCAAGCCAAGCATGGCGAATTAAATGCATGAGCATTCATGTTATTAAGCCTGTTATTTCAGCGTCATAAAAATATGGATACATATATCCAATATAAATTGAAATCAATGCAAGTAACAGCACAAAAATAAGAATTAATATTGCAATATATGCCATTTTACGAACGACCAAACTGTCTTCGGTTCGACCTTCTATTTCCATTTGACAAACACGTCGCCGCTAATTTCTTTTGTTGGCCACCAGTATGAAATAGTGTTGGTTAGGGCTGTGCTCTTGTTGGCGTTGCCTAAGCTGCTCCATGTAATCTTGTGTTTTGGACACACAACTCCATTATTTGTAATTTTTCCCTCCGCTAAATCTTCTTTACCTAGCGGACAAAATCGCTCAATAGCTGCAATTGTATTGTCTGGCTCTCGCCATAAACACATTGCGGGCAAAGCCTTTATTTTATTTGTAACGTAAGGCTTGAGAAGGGAAACCTCGTTTGATCGAGCAATTTTAATCCAGCCATTTTTCATAAGAAAATATTAAAATTTCTTATCAATTTATTTTTGATTTATGTCAATAAATTAATGCTTAATTATTATTGTTGCGTGGTGGGTCTTGGGGTTTTGTTTCCTTAAAACCACAACTTATACAATAAATTTCTTGGTCATCAGCGCTAAGAGCAATCTTGTCTTTCTCCTTGCAGCTTGGACAAATTGCTCCAGCTATAAATCGAACAAGATTTTTATCCATAGCGTTACTTAAAAATTTATATTCTTTGTGCTGGGAAGCTTATTAAACCAAAGGTTAAAAGAATGGGCAGCCTGGGCGACAAGCATTCCAGCGCCATCAAAAGTTTTGTCTGAAAATTTATTGCTCCAATTTAAAAACTCTATGGATGCATCTCCATAACTAAGATCATAAAAAATCGTTTTTTGACTAAGCCCTCTGTTTATATCCCATTGGAAAGGCCCGGAGAAGCCTGCTGAAGTTGCATTTATAACCAAGTCAATTTCAAGATCTAGATCATTAAATTGCTCGACGCCAAACTCAGCGAATTTTTGAACAAGAGGGGTGATTTTTTCCTTGGAGCGATTATCAATCATTAGTCTGTTAGGTTTTTTATAAGCTATGGATGGGATAATGCTTTGGGAGGCGCCGCCAGCCCCTATGATTAAAATGTTTTTATTTTCTATTTGGATTTTTTTCTCTGTGCAATCATCAATAAACCCTTTCCCGTCTGTGGATTCTGCTACTATTTGCTTTTCATCATTTAGCATGAGGGTATTTGCCGCTCCTAATATTCGCACTTCATCAGAAACAATATCTGCCAAATCCAAGCAATCTAACTTATGTGGCAAAGTAACATTCAGACCATGGCCACCATTTTTAAAAAAAGCTTGAATAAAATTTTCAAGTTCTTGTTTTTTTACATGATATGCCTTGTATGCCAGTTCTATGTTAGTTTGTTGCCCAAATTGGTGATGGATTGCAGGGGATAGTGAATGTTCTACTGGATCACCAATTACTCCAAGCTTAAATACATCTATCAATTAAGTTCTCTCATTCCATTTTTTATTGATAAATTGTAATAGTTTCTTCTCTCTTTTAATAATGTGTTTTGATTTTGGGTAGGGCCACTCAACCTTGGGTGGAAGTGAAGCAAGAATTGATTCTGTCCTGCCATTCGATTCAATTCCGAATTTTGTACCTCTATCAAAAAGAAGATTGAATTCTACATATCTACCTCTTCTATACAATTGAAAATCTTTGTCTAGCTTGCTAAATCTCTTGTTTTTTGATCGTTCAACAATTTTTTTATATGCTTCTATATAACTTTCAGCCACATCATTGAGTAAGTTTATGCTTGAATCTATGTCTTTATGTTGAAATTGATCAAAGAAAATGCCCCCTATGCCTCTTTGTTCTTTTCTGTGCGGTAAGAAAAAGTACTCATCACATGTTTGAGCAAATTTTTTATAATATTTCTTGTTGTAGCTGTCCAAAGTATTCTTTGCTGCTTGATGCCAAAAAAATGCATCTTTTTTTGATTCAAAAAATGGAGTTAAATCATAACCTCCCCCAACCCACCAATTTTTTATAAAATTATTTTTATCAAGCTCCATGAATATCCTGACATTCATATGGCTTGTTGGAGAAAATGGGTTGCTTGGATGAGATATAACTGAAACTCCTATGGCATGGAATTTAGATTTCTTGATGGTAGATTTGTTGTTTGAACCACTTGAAGATGTTGGAAGATTATTTCCTGATATAGTAGAAAAATTAGCAGCTGCTTTTTCAATAACATCGCCTGAAATAGAAATTGATTTGCCGCCGCCTCCCTCTTTTCTTTTCCAATTTTCCTTGATGGATGTTGAATCCTTGGCGTTTAAATTTAATAGGTTTTCTTCAATATTTTTTTGAATATTAAGAAATTTTTTTTCAAGTAATTTGAGAGTGGGTTTGTCTAATTTATTCACGAATATATTCCATGCTTTCTAGTCGTACTATAGCTGATGGTTTTTTCTCTAAACCATTAGCATGAGCATATACTGCCACATCTGGATCTTGAAAGGATTGATATATATCAACAAGCGATGTTGGCGTTGGTGAGTTGCTAATATTTGCTGATGTTGAAACCATTAATGATGAGAGCTCGTTAAGCAAGTTTAGGATTTGTGTGTGAGCGCTTACTCTAACTGCAATAGTATTATCAGATGCCTTTAAGTGTTTAGCTACATTTTTTTTAGCATGGTGAATCACTGTGGTATGTCCGGGCCAAATCTTATTTAAGAAGCTTGTTTGATCGTGGGTTATGGGCTGAAAAAACTCTAGTGCGATTTGTGTTGATGGGCACAACAAAATAAATTTTTTTTCTGAGTCTCTTTGTTTTAAAAAATTTATTTTTTTACATGCAGGCGCATCTAATGCATCGCAACCCAAGCCCCAAACACCCTCTGTGGGGTGGATTAAAATTTTACCTTCTTTGAGCCAATTCGATGCTTCAACAGGGCATGAAAATTCTTTCAAATTAATTTACTGAATAGACTCATTTGCAGCCAAAACATCATCATGCATTTTAGACTTATACTCAGTAAGCATAGCTGCAATTTTTTCGTCTGAAGTTCCCAACATTTGCACCGCACACAATGCAGCATTTATTGCTCCAGATTTCCCAATTGCAAAAGTGGCTACTGGCACACCCTTTGGCATTTGAACTGTGGCTAGCAACGAGTCCATTCCATCCAAGTCTCCTCCTCCAAGAGGTATTCCTAAAACTGGTTTGGTTGTTTGAGCTGCAATTGCGCCTGCTAAATGAGCGGCCATACCCGCCGCTGCGATAAATACTTTAGCTCCATTTTTTTCAGACTCTTTTACTCTTTTGACAACTTCTTCAGGTGTCCTATGCGCAGAAAGAATAAACATGCGGTGAGGCACATTGAATTCATTTAGAGTATCTGATGCAGCCTGAACAATTGGTAAATCAGACCTTGAACCCATAAATATTGAAACTTTGATAGTATCGGACATAAAATAGCTCCCTTTCCTATAAATAAATATGTTGATTATAAAGAGTGAACATATAATGTGTATATGGCTAAACTAAAAGTTTTAACATTTCCTGATCCCAGATTAAGAAAAGTTGCTGTTCCTGTTACCAAATTCGATAAAAGTCTCGAAATAATAACTGCTGACATGCTTGAAACTATGTATGCTGAAGATGGTATAGGGCTAGCTGCAACTCAAGTTGATATCCATGAAAGAATTATAGTAATGGACCTTTCAGAGGAAAGAAATGATCCTAAAATATTTATAAACCCAGAATTCAAAATTTTAGACGACAAAAGTCTACTTTCATTTACAGAGGGGTGTTTGTCTGTACCTGGCATAACAGAAGAAATAACCAGGCCTGATAATATCTATCTAACATGGCAGGACATAAAAGGTATCTCTTATGAAGCTGAGCCTTCTGGCTTGTTAACAGTATGTATTCAGCATGAAATTGATCATTTAGAAGGAAAGCTAATGGTTGACTATCTTTCTCCTCTCAAAAGAGACAGAATACGGAAGAAGGCATCAAGATAGGCGAATTTTAAAGAATTTAAAGGAAGTTATAAAAAATATGAGAATCTTATTTGCTGGATCACCTGAATCATCAGCTATGATCTTGAGCTCTCTTTCCAGGGAAATGGTTGATATTGTTGGAGTTATCAGCCAGCCTGACAAAAGATCCAGCAGACGAAAAGGCATGGAACCTTCACCAGTTTCAAAAGAGGCTTTAAAGCTAGGAATTCCTTCTTACAAACCTATCGTGTTTGATAATTTATTTAAAAAAGAAATTGAGTCTATAGACTTTGATTTCTTGGTTGTTTCAGCATATGGGAAAATACTCCCCGAATGGTTGCTTAATGCACCAAATATAGCGCCAATAAATATTCATTTCTCTCTTTTACCCAAATACAGGGGGGCATCTCCGATCCAGGCATCAATATTGAACGATGATAATAAAACTGGAATATCAATTATGAGTATGTCAAAGGGAATGGATGAAGGGCCAGTTTACTGCTTTCATGAAATAGAAATATTGAAATCAGATAGCAAAATAGATCTTGAAAACAAGCTTACCTCTCTATGCATTAAAAATCTTGGTAATGATCTAAATAATATTTTAAAAAACAAGCTGACCCTTGTTAATCAAAAAAATGATGAGGCAAGCTATTGCAAAAAAATAGATAAGTTATCTGGCAAGATAGATTTCACAAAAGAAAGCACGAAGGAAATATTTCAAAAATTTAAGGCATTTGTTGGGTGGCCAGGGATATATTTTGAAAAAAATAATATCCCAATAAAAATACATGGATTAGAAGAATATAAGGGTAGCAAAGAAGATTTTAAAGAAAATGATTTTAGATTTATATCAAAAGGACTGGCAATAAAAACAAGTGACTATATGATAGTAGTTACTTACTTACAATTCCCAGGAAAGCGTATTATTTCTGCGGCAGATGCTATGAATTCACATACAAAATTTTTTGAGAAATAATTTAATTTCAGCAATTCTTTCAATTCTCTAAAAAGAGGTTTAATTTATAACAATGAAAATTTTAATACTTGGTGCCGGAAGAGTTGGCAGCAGTCTTGCCTCTACGCTTTCAAGACAAGAATATGAAGTTAGCATAGTCGACTTGAATAAAGAAAAGCTCTTACGCCTTCAAGAAGATTATGACTTGGCTACAGAAATTGGTCATGCCTCACATCCATATACACTTCAAAAAGCTGGCGCAGATGAAGAGACAATTGTATTGGCTGTAACAAATAGTGATGAATGTAATATTACTTCTTGTCAAATAGCAAAATCTAAATTCAATGTTAAAAAAACGATTTGTAGACTTTCTGACTCTTCTTACCTTGAGTCTTTGGAAGCTTTTGGAAAAGACAGCATAGATATTGCAATTGGCCCTGAAAACGAAGTCACAGAGCATCTTGTTGATTTAATAAAGCACCCTGGCGCAGAGCAAATTGAGTCATTTGCAAATGGCGCCTTAAAAGTTGTTTCAGTAAAGGCTAGAAAAGATGGAATGTTAGTTAACAGGGAGCTTAAAAGCATAAAAAGCGATATACCCGATACAGATACTTACGTTCCGGCAATATACAGAAAAGGAAAGCCCTTAATCCCAGATGGTAAAACAATCATTAAAGAAAATGATGAAATATACTTTTTGGCTGCAGAGAAAGATATTGACCGTATTGTTCAAGAAATGAGGCTCCAAGACACATCTTCATCGCGAATAATGATTATAGGTGGTGGCAAAATTGGCTTTGCATTAGCAAAAGCATTGGAGGATGACTATAAAATTAAAATAATAGATCCTAATAAAGATAGGTGTGAGTTACTTTCAAGGCAGTTAAATAGAACAATTGTGCTGCAAGGCGGGGGGTCTGATGAAGAGCTTTTAAAAAGTGAAAATATAGAAAATATAGATATTTTTTGTGCTTTAACGAATGATGATGAAACAAATATCATGTCAGCATTTCTTGCCAAAAAGCTTGGAGCAAAAAAAACAATTATTATTGTTAACAACTACACATATATAAATATACTTCCCAAAAATTTTGTTGACATAGCTCTCTCCCCTCAGCGCCTAACCGTCTCTATGGTTTTGCAACATCTTGCAAAAGGCGATGTTCCTCAAGAGGTTATTTTTAAAATGCAGAGTGGAGCTGAAGCGATTGAAGGAATAATTCATAATAATAAATTTACAGAAGGGTTTTTTGATAAACCTATTTCTGAACTACCTCTTCCAGAAAGTTGTGTTATTGCTGCGGTGATAAGAGGAGGGGAAGTTTTTATGCAGTCAAAAGATTTGCTTCTTAAAGCTAACGATAAAATTATTGTTTTTATTCTTGGCAAAACAGATAAAGGAAAAATAGAGAATCTTTTTCTAGCAAACTAATGAATTACAAATCTATTTTTAATTTATTGGGTGTTCTGCTTGGGATATTTAGTCTCTCTTTCATACCGCCTTTGGTGCTTACTTTTGTATATAGCGAATCTGGTAAAGAGATATTTTTATACTCTTTCATATTTTTTTCTATTTTAGGCGCATCAATATGGGTAACCACTCGTCAAAAAAATTTATCTCTGAATATCTCTGATGGTTTTATTATTACTACTTTGTTCTGGGTTGTGCTGGCTTGTGCTGGATCAATTCCATTTTACTTTTACGGTCTTGGTGTTAGTGATGCTATTTTTGAATCAGTTTCAGGAATTACAACAACTGGTGCTACTACGATTGTCGGTTTAGATAATCTTCCAAAATCAATTTTATTATACCGACAACTTCTTCAATGGATTGGCGGAATGGGTTTGATAGTATTAGCTGTTGCGGTAATGCCAGCTTTAGGAATCGGCGGCGGTCAACTATATAAAATGGAACTCCCAGGAAGTCATGGGAACCAAAAGCTTACTCCAAAAATAACAGATAGCGCAAAAGCTTTATGGAAAATATATGTTGGCCTCTCATTGTTGTGCGCAACATTATATTTACTTTCGGGGATGAGTTTATTTGACTCCATTGCCCATAGCTTAAGCACTGTTGCGGGGGGTGGATTTTCAACCCATGATGCAAGCATTGGATTTTTTAATAGCACGTTAATAGAAACGGTTTGCATTGTTTTTATGTTGCTTTCTGCTGCCTCATTTGCTGTGCACTATGTAGCAATATTTGGCGGGAAACCTCTTAAATATTTTTATGATTCCGAGTTCAGGTTTTTCTTATCAGTTGTAATGCTCATTATGCTCATATCATTAACTGTTCACTGTATAAGTGACTCATTTACGGATGTTTTTTCTGCATTCAGCTCTACAATTTTTCATGTTGTTTCTATTGTTACAACATCGGGCTTTACAACAGAAAACTTTTCACTTTGGCCGGGTTTTTTACCATATCTTCTTCTGGTTGGAGCATTCATGGGGGCATGTTCGCAATCAGTTGGGGGGGGGCATTAAAGCTTGGCGTGTTTTGATAATGATAAATCAAGCGTATAAAGAAATATTAAAAACCATTCATCCAAATGCGGTTCTTAGTTCAAAGATAGGGTCCAAAGTAATCGATGCAAAAATTGCTGAAAAAGTTTGGGGCTTTTTTTCTATCTACGTATTTATATTTATGTTTTTACTTATGGGGATGCTGGGAACAGGACTAAATTTTGAAACTGCATTTTCTGCTGTTGGGGCCTGCTTAAATAATTTGGGGCCAGGGTTAGGTGATGTAGCAAACAATTATTCAAATGTAAGTGAGGTTGGGAAATTTATTTTATGCTTTGCTATGATTTTAGGAAGACTGGAAATATTTACTCTGCTTGTATTATTTACCCCAGCGTTTTGGCGTCGCTAATTTTTATATATATCTTTAACTCCTGAAGGCAGCCTTCTAAATTTTTTATACTCCCATGAGTATTCGCATGGAGAGTTTCTAATGACTTTTTCCATTTCATCGTTCATTACTTGAACACCCATTTCAGAATAAATTTCTTTGCTTGGTTTTTTAAAATTCATCACATGGCCAATGTTGCTGTCATATGAAAGATATGAAAGTAGAATTGGTTTTTTTGATTTGCGAGCTAAATTTGGAGCCAAAGAGAATGAATAGCAATCATGATCAAAAAATTTTGCATATACGCCTAGCCCTCTTGCGGGAACTTGATCAGATGCCATGCATGTCATTTGATTATTTTCCAGTGAATTCAGAATAGATTTTACGCCCCCTATTCCAGTTTCAACCATCTTACAGTCTTCCTCTTCTCTAAGTTTTTTTACAAAATTATTGATAGGCCTTAACTTGATCTTTTTATAGAGAGATGTGTGTGGTCTTTGTGAACTGATCCACCTCAACATAAAATCTATGCTCCTATTATGAATAGCAAAAACAATTAATCCATTTTTCTGTTCAGAGGTATTGAATAAAAATCTATTATTAATTTTTTTTGTTTGATAAATTATTTTTTTATTAGAACGCGACCACGCATACAAAGTTTCATAAAAGCTTTTTAATGTTTCTTTGTAACTTTCTTTTGCAAACAAATCTAATTCATGGTCGGTAATTTCTGGAAAGGCTATAGATAAATTTTTCTTAGTAACTTTAAATGGATCTAAGAATTTTAAGAGTCTTATAGGCACAAATTTAAAAACAATGTCCCAAACTAAAAATGCTGGCTTCAGTGGAAAAAGAGTAAAAATATAAAAAATGGTTTTCATTTAAATTTTATTTTAATTATCGTCCTTTAATTGCTAATTTTATATGATTATCTATCCAATGATGCTCAAAAGCCCTATGGATAAAATCAAAATAACTGCATAATATAGTTTTCTCGCATATGAAATATTAAGGGTTATTGTGACAGCAAAAACAATGGAAGAACTAGTGGCTCTCTGCAAAAGAAGGGGGTTTATATTTCAATCCCATGAAATTTACGGGGGCTTGCAGGGTCTATATGATTATGGGCCATTGGGCGTTGAGCTCAAAAATAACTTGAAGCAGTCGTGGTGGAGAGAGATGGTTTTTAATAGGGATGATGTAGAGGGCTTGGATGCCTCCATATTAACAAAACCAAGTGTTTTAAAGTTTTCAGGCCACGAAGATACTTTTACAGATCCATTGGTAGATTGTAGAGATTGTAAATCTAGGTGGCGGGCAGATCAATTAAGGTCAGATAAATGCCCCTCATGTGGATCAAAGAACCTTACAGACCCAAGACCGTTTAATCTTATGTTTAAAACATCTGTAGGGCCAGTTGAAGATAAAGATTCTTTTGCTTATTTAAGGCCCGAAACAGCTCAGAATATTTTTACAAACTTTAAAAACGTTGTAGATTCAACATCAAAACAGGTTCCATTTGGAATAGCGCAGATAGGCAAAGCTTTTAGAAATGAAATTACTCCTAGAAATTTCGTATTTAGAGTAAGAGAATTTGAGCAGATGGAACTTGAGTTTTTTGTTGCCCCTGGGACGGATGATGACTGGCATGAGTCCTGGGTAGAGTCTAGGTTAAAGTGGTGGGATGATCAGGGTGTTAGCAGGGACAATCTTGAGCTTTATCACGTCCCTGAAGATGACCTAGCCCATTATTCAAAAGCCACTGTTGATATCATGTATAAATTTCCCCATGGACTAGAAGAGCTAGAAGGCATTGCTAACCGAACAGACTTTGATTTGGGATCACACAGCAAAAATCAAGCGGAATTAGATATCCAATCTCATATCTTAGAAAATAACGAATCAAATGCTAGGCTTGCAACACAGGACATAGAAACAAAAAAATGGACTGTTCCATATGTGATTGAGCCATCAGCTGGTGTGGACAGGGGTTTTCTTGCTGTGCTTAATGAGGCATATAAAATTGAAGAACTTGCTGATGGCAAAACTAGGACAGTCTTAAACCTGAAACCACACCTTGCACCAATAAAAGCTGCCGTCATTCCTCTTAAAAAAAATCATGATGGTTTGGTAGATATTGCCTCAAACATAAAGAAGGATTTACAAAAACTAAGACTCGGCAGAGTGTTGCTAGAAAATACGGGGAATATTGGAAAGAGCTATCGGCGTCATGATGAAATAGGCACGCCTTTATGCATTACAGTTGATTTTGATTCGCTTGACGATGAGTCGGTAACAATCCGTGACAGGGATACAATGCAACAAACAAGAATAAAGATTTCAAAACTCTCAAAATATTTAGAGGAATTAATATTAAAGTAGACAGAAGTTTATATTTAGTGAGTATCCAGAATTAATATTCTAATATTTTACTTACTCTTTTTAACAAGCCTGATTTGCGTCTCTTTAATTATTATAATAACTTCATTATTTCTTTCTGTTCGTTCAGTTCAATATATTGGAAAAATCTGGATTTTTTTTATTTTGAAAAGCTTAAAAGTGCTATGTGGCATAGGTTGGAATATAAAAGGAATAGAGAATATCCCAAATAGCCCCTTTGTTATGGTTTCTAACCATCAAAGCCCATGGGAGTCTTTTTTTCTTCAAACGTTATTTCTTCCAACTAGCAGTATAATGAAAAAAGAAATACTTATTATTCCTTTTTTTGGCTGGGCAATCTCAAGGCTTAAACCCATTCCAATAAACAGAAAGTTAAAATTTGAAAGTTTAAAAAAAGTAATTGAAGTTGGTGGCAAACGAATTAGAGAAGGTTATTGTGTGCTAGTTTTTCCTGAAGGCACAAGAAAAAGACCTGGGGAAGGTATAGGAAAATTTGGAACTAGCTGTGGGGTTTTAGCTTCAAATGAATCGGTTCCAATAATTCCTATTTGTCATAATTCAGGGAAATATTGGATTAATAAATCCTTCAGAAAAAAGAGGGGAGATATAGAAGTAATTATTGGGAACCCTATCAAAGGCAATAATCCAAAAAAGCTAACAGAAAAAGCTCGCTCTTGGATTGATAGGGCTTATTCTGAAATTTACTAAATATCTAAATTTGATACTGAAAGAGCATTGGTTTCAATAAACTCTCTTCTAGGCTCAACATCATCGCCCATTAAAGTTTCAAACATATCAGTCGCATCTTGCGCATCTTTAATATCAACCCTCATCATTCTTCTGTTCTCAGGGTCCATTGTGGTGTCCCAAAGCTGATCGGGGTTCATTTCACCTAAACCTTTATATCTTTGCACGTCAATACCCTTAGCTCCTGATTTAGAAAACTCTTTGATAGCTTGATCTTTTTCGTCTTCATCAGACGCATATACAAATGATTTTCCTTTACTAATTTTATACAAAGGAGGCATAGCAATATATACATGCCCTTTTTCTAAAATATCAAAATATTGTTGATAGAAGAAAGTTAAAAGAAGAGTTCTTATGTGAGAACCATCTACATCAGCATCAGTCATAATAATTATTCTGTGATATCTAAGTTTTTCAATATCAAAGTCCTCGGTTCCAATACCGCAACCCATAGCTTTCACGAGTGTTCCTATCTCGGCTGATGAGAGTACTTTATCAATTCTAGCCTTTTGAACATTTAGAATTTTCCCTTTCAGGGGTAATATTGCTTGATATTTTCTATTCCGCCCCTGCTTGGCTGAGCCCCCGGCAGAATCACCCTCAACTAAATATATTTCAGAGAGAGCAGGATCTTTTTCTTGACAATCTGCTAGTTTGCCAGGAAGGCCCGCTAGCTCTAAGACCCCCTTTCTTCTAGTCATTTCTCTGGCTTTTCTGGCTGCCTCTCTTGCAAGAGCTGCTTCAGAAACTTTTGAAAGTATCGCCAATGCTTCTTTGGGGTTTTCTAATAAAAACTCATTAAGGCCTTTGTTTAAAACAGCACTTACTATTCCCTCAACTTCTGAAGATACAAGTTTTTCTTTTGTTTGGGATGAAAATTTTGGATCTGGCACTTTTACTGAAATAATAGCAATTAGCCCCTCTCTTACGTCTTCACCCAACAATTCAACTGGAGAATTTTTATTCAACTCTTCTTTTTTGACAAAAGCTTTTAAAACCCTAGTTAAGCTTGATCTAAAGCCAGACAAATGGGTTCCTCCGTCTTTTTGAGGAATGTTGTTTGTATAGCAAAGGACGCTTTCGTTATAAGAGTCATTCCACTGCATTGCAACCTCAACTGTTACCCCTTCTTGGCCACCTTCACACTCAACTGTCTGGCATAGCGCTGGTTTTCTTCCTCTTAAGTAATCTACGTAACTTGATACACCGCCTTCATTCTTAAATTTCTTGGATTTACCAGTTCTAGCATCTGTTACCTCAATACTAACCCCTGCGTTAAGAAAAGAAAGCTCCTGAACCCTTTTATTAACCCTTTCAGCCTCAAAATTAATTGAGGTAAAGATTTTTTCAGATGCAGTAAAGGTTATCTCTGTTCCAGTATCTTTTGACGCTTTAATTTTTTTTAGCTTAGTTTTGGCCAAACCTTCGCTATATTTTTGTTGGTACATGCCGCCATCTCTGCATATAGTTAAAGTGAGTTCTTTGGAAAGGGCGTTTACAACAGAAACACCAACACCATGAAGGCCTCCAGATACTTTGTATGAGTTATCATCAAACTTTCCACCAGAATGAAGGGTTGTCATGATTAATTCAGCTGCTGGGACTCCCTCGCCCTTGTGAGTGTCTACTGGTATGCCTCTTCCGTTGTCTTTAACCGTTATTGATTCATCTTTATTAATAATAATGTCAATCTTGGAGCAGTGGCCTGCCATTGCCTCATCAATACAGTTATCTACCACCTCAAAAATCATATGATGAAGACCAGAGCCATCATCAGTATCGCCTATGTACATACCAGGTCTTTTTTTTACAGCCTCAAGGCCTTTTAAAACCTGAATATTGGTGGAATCGTATTTTTTGTTGTCTGATTTCTTTTTTGGCATTTTTGTTATTTTAATTGTTCCACGTGGAACTTTTTAAATGATTGTTTGTCTTCGTTTATTTTACTATCAAATAGATCAACAATGTTTGAAAAAACGAAACGATTTTCGATATATTTCAATGTCGGTAAAAAGCAATCCAGCATCTCTGCGTCTAGCTCCGATGAAAGATCATCAAGGAGGAGAATTGGGTTCAAGTTAAACACCATTCCCAGATAGATGTTTTGTGAAAGTGACCACAAGATTGAAAGGAGTTTTTGCTCCCCACGAGAAAAAATATCTTTTATAAGTAAGCCCTTACTTTCAAATATAACATCTGCTTTATGGGGTCCAACTGTTGTAATTTTTCTTTTTAAATCAATGTTGTTTGAGTTTAACAACGATTCCATTAGGCTTTGGGAATTATCAAAGCCTGGTTTTAAGTAAATATCTAGATTAGAAAATATATTTGCTCGTTGGTTTTCCTGAATCAACTTATAAACAATATCATCATAGATTTGTTTTACTTCCATAATTAAACTTTGTCTCAGAGAATTTAATCTTTCTCCATGATCAACTAATAATGAGTCATAAGCTTTGGCTTGAGTAATATCCCCAAGCTTTAGTGCAGAGTTTCTTTGTTTTAAAGAGCGGAAATATCCAAACCAGTCTTTTGCATAATCAGGAGAAGCAATAAAAAGCCCCCTGTCTAGGTGCTTTCTCCTATATTCTGGAGCATTATCATTATAGAAGAAAGTCTTGCTATCGATAGAAAAAGAAGGAAAAGCTCTCACAAGCTCACTTATAGTCACCCGAGAGTTGTTTATTTTGATGTTGATGGGTTTGGTTTTAGCTTTTTTTATCTCTAAAACTGAACCAGTATTATCATCATAAGCCCTAATAATAAAAGCTTCAGACCCTTCTTTGATAAGAGACTCAAGATTTGATGTTCTAAATGACCTGCCTGAGCTTGCAACATAAATAGACTCCAAGATAGAGGTCTTACCACAGCCATTTTTTCCATAAAATAGGTTAGATTTAGAGGATATATCAATAGATAAAGAATCAAAACACCTGAAGTTTCTGAGATCTATTTTTGAAAAAGCCACTAACCTAAATAAGGAGGGGCATTACAACATATTTTGGGCTATCACTTCCCGGGGGTGTAAGTAAGCAGCTTTTATCAGATCCAAAGAAGTTAATGTGGCATGTGTCTGTTTGCATGTGCGACATTATCTCTTGAAGATAAGTAACGTTAAAGGCAATATCTAAATCTTCTCCGTTATACGTAGCTGGAAAAAATTCTTCAGCCTCTTCTTGTTCTGGGTTGTTTGCTGAAATTCTAACGCCATCAGTAGAAGTAATTAATCGAATGCCTTTATATTTTTCACTTGATAAAACAGAAACCCTGCTTAGGGTTTCTGAAAAATCTTTTACATTAATTTCTAAAACCGAGCTCTCCCCTGAAGGAATTACCTGTTGATAATCTGGGAATTTACCATCTATTAATTTGCTTTTAAAAATTAGGCTTCCTACCGCAAGTTCTAAGGAGGCTTCATTAATTTTTAATTCAGCATCTCCATCTTCATCAGATAAAAATTTGGCCATCTCGTTGATTGATTTTCTTGGAATAATTCCTGAAAAAGAATTATCAGATTGGGTAGAAAGATTTGCAACTGCTAGCCTATGTGCGTCTGTTGTGACGGCTGTTATTTCTCCACCACTAATTGATAGATACAGCCCATTTAAATAGTGTCTCCAATCCTGGTTGCCCATAGCAAAAGATGTGTTCCTTATTAGCTCTCTTAAATCTTTGGCGGGGACAATAAGAGGTGAGTCTCCAGAATCTATATCAAAGATAGGGAAGTCTGTACTGGGAATGGTTGATAGTGAGTACTTACCATTAGTTGTTTTAATATTCAGCATATCTCTATTTAATGATATATTTATTTCTTCTCCATCAGGAATAAGTCGGCAGAGTTCATTTAATTTTTTTGCTGAGGTTGTGGTCTTGCCTGGGGATCCTATATTTGATAATGGGCCGCTGGTTGTCACCTCTGATTCAAGATCAGTGGCTGTTAATTTAAAAGCATTTTCATCTACTTCAAATAGAACATTTGCAAGTATTGGAAGTGTTTGTCTTTTTTCTACTACGCCCAGTGTGGTATTAAGAGCTGAAACAATATCCTCTTTTTTAACAGTGATTTCCATTTAGTTTGTTAGTGTCCTATTTAGGTTTCTATAATCCTCTTCAAGCGAAGGAATTTCTTTTCTTAATTCCTTAATCTTGCCACAAGCATGGAGAACGGTTGTGTGATCTCTTCCATTAAAAGCTTCGCCAATTTCAGGGAGGCTGTGGTTTGTTAATTCTTTTGTTAGAGCCATAGCTAATTGTCTTGGCCTGGTGATGGATCTACTTCGTCGTTTTGATAAAAGGTCAGACAATTTTATGTTGTAATATTCTGCTACAGTTTTTTGAATGTTGTCTATGCTTACCATTTTTGCAGAAATAACAAATAGGTCCTTCAACGCCTCTTTTACAAATGGAATATCTATTTCTTGATTTGCAAATCGGGAGTTAGCAACCACTCTTTTTAATGCGCCTTCTAACTCTCTGATGTTAGATCTGATCCTTTGTGCTATATATATTGCACAGTCGTTTGGTAGGGCAACACCCATAGAGTTTGCCTTACTTAATAAAACTGCGGCGCGTGTTTCAAGCTCTGGTGGCTCAATAATAACTGGTAATCCCCACCCGAGCCTGGACTTTAAGCGCTCTTCAAGACCATCTATCTCTTTGGGATACTTGTCACAAGTAAGAATCATCTGGTGATTGCGGTCTAAAAGTGCATTAAATGTATGAAAAAACTCCTCTTGGGATTGCTCTTTACCAGCAAAAAACTGAATGTCATCAATTAAAAGGGCGTCTGCATTCCTATAAAACTCCTTAAACTCGCTCATGGCGCCTAGTTGAAGGGCTTTAACCATATCTGCAACAAATTTTTCTGAATGCACATAAACAATCCTTTTAGAGGTATCAGAATTAAGGATTTCATTGCCCACAGCATGCATTAAATGAGTTTTTCCCAGCCCAACACCACCATATATAAATAAAGGGTTATAATCACCCTTAGGATTAGCGGCAACCTGTTTTGCTGCAGCTAGGGCCATGTGATTAGATTTTCCTTCTACAAATGTATTAAAGGTGAATTTTTGAACCAAACCAGGGGTGTTTTCTTCAGTAACATTAAGTTTTTCGACAAATGTTGATTTATCAAGTGTTTTAAATTTTACGTTAAGCGATTCATCAGATTTATTTACAAGGTTTTCAATAATTTGGCCTAAATTTTCTTTAACATAGGTAAGGACAAAATCATTTGGAGCGCTAATTTCAAGATCGTTTTTGTTTATGTCTGCTCGAAGTGGTTTAATCCAAGTATTAAACTCTTCTTGTGAAAGCTTTGCTTCAAGCTTTTCAGTGCATTCTGACCAAAATTTCAATTTAATAGACCTCCAGTTCAAAAGTTAGTCTAACAAAAACTAACAAGATATCTACAGCATAAGCATATGTATTTTCTGTGGATAACTTGTTGGTATCTAATGGACTAATTTTTGAGCCTTTTTTCTTTCAATTCACCCACAATGCTTTATAATTCTGGGCTAATTTTTTGAGTAATTATGAAAAGAACATTTCAACCAAGCACACTAAAAAGAAAGCGAACTCATGGCTTTAGAGCAAGAATGTCAACCAAGGCTGGCCGGGCTGTTATTGCCAATAGAAGAAAAAAGGGCCGCAAGGTATTAACCGCTTAGTTTTTAGGCTCCGCTATTTCAAAAAAAATTTATCACTCAAACTATTCATCAATATTTTTTGATGATGGTTCTCCCAACCTAAAACTAAAAATTGTAGTAAAAAAGAAAGATTATTCTTTAGCGGTGCAACGCAATAAAATTAAACGCTGGATAAGAGAAATTTTTAAAAAAAATTTATTAAGCTGTGGTTATGTGGTTGTTGTAAGGCGTGGTTTTTTGGAGGCTGGGTTTAAAAGTATCTCATCTGACTTTCAGGTTGCGTTAGATAACTTTGTAAATAAACAACAAGACGATTAATATGAAAAAGTTTTTAATATTTATGATTGGTTTTTACCAAAAATATTTGAGTTTTTTATTGGGTAGGAATTGTAGGTTTGAGCCAACATGTTCTCAATACGCAAAAGATAGTATTGAGACCCATGGTTCCTTTGTTGGGGGTTACTATTCTTTGGTAAGAGTTTTAAAATGCGGGCCATGGTCAGCTGGTGGAGTAGATGAGGTAAAAAAATGAATTGGAGATATTTTTATATTGGTTCTGTTGCTGTTTTGTCATATGTTCTATTTTTGTCATGGAGCTCGGAAAAAGAAATAAAACAGGAGTTTGCTGAGGCCTCTGCAATTGTACAAAGTCAAACTGAAGAGGTATTACCTATAGGTGAAACGGTTGGTTTGGTGGAAATACAAAACAGTAAGTTGATTTTAAAAATTAGCCCAACCACTGGAAAAGTGTGGCAAGCCAGGCTAAAGGAACACACATATCTTAATAATAAAGATTCTCTAGGTATAAGGTTGTTTGGGTTTGATAGAGCGGATGGTTTTAAGTTTTATTTAAACAGTGGTTTTGTAGCTCAAGCCAAAACATTCAAGGTGGTTGAGGTATTGCCCTCATCTTTAAAGTTGCTTTCTGTGGATGGAATGGTTTCGAAAGAAATTACTTTAAAAACAGATGATTATGAGCTTTTAATAAAAGACAAGTGGGTTGGACAGCTTCCGCCGGATGTCCCAGCGCCATATGTGGCAATGTATAGAACTGATCAGCGGCCGTTAGATGCTCGGGATAATTTTTTTGAAAACAGCTCCTACACTGGGGTAGCTTTTAATACGCCTGATGAGCCCTATGCGAACACAAGACTAAGGGGTGTTGATGAGCGAATTGAGTATTTCCAAAGAGGTGGCTGGGTTGCATTTATACAAAAATATTTTATGGCAGCCATTCTTACCCCACCAGACAGGGTTCAAGCGTTGGTTGCTTTGCCACCATCGGATGAATCAGATACATATGTTATGGGCGCAATTTCTAGGGAGGTTAAGGCTAGTGAGGTTGGCTCTGGTGTTGGTCATAGAATATTCCTTGGTCCCAAGGTTAGGTCGGATTTAATTAGTAGGGCTCCGGATTTAGAACTAACAATTGATATGGGTTGGTTTTGGTTTTTGTCTCAACCCCTAATGATGTTACTCAGCCTGATAAATAATCTGGTTAATAATTGGGGTGTGTCTATTATCTTGTTAACATTTTTAATTAAGTTGTTGTTATGGCCTTTATCTGCAAAAGGTTTTTCTAGTATGGCAAAAATGAGAACGGCGGGCCCAAAACTAAAAGAAATTCAAGAAAGGTATAAGGACGACAGGGCAAAGCTTGGAACGGAGATGATGGCCTTATATAAAAAAGAGGGTATTAACCCAGCGGGGGGATGTTTTCCACTTTTACTTCAAATGCCGGTCTTTGTGGCATTCTTTTTCTGTTTAAGGGAGAGTGTTGAGCTCAGACATGAATCATTCTTTTTTTGGATACAAGACCTGTCTGCGCCGGACCCGTTTTTTATACTTCCGGTTATTTTTGCAGCACTTATGTATTTAACACAACAATTAAATCCACAGCCGCCTGGCATGGATCCAACCCAAGCTCAGATCATGAGGTTTATGCCGGTTATGATTGCTGCAATCTTTGTAATTATGCCTGCAGGCCTTGTACTTTACTCTGTGGCAAACAGCGCTATTTCCCTTATTCAACAAAAGGCGCTGTATAAGAAATATGGTGCTCCAAGCGCGCCTGCATAGTTTTGATTTTTGCACTTGCAACTCCTATAGCCCAGTCTGCTATAGGTGTGTTTAGGCTCTCAGGGGCTGGTTGTTGCGAAAAATTTAATAGCGCTCTCAGCAAACCCGTTTCTGACTATCGAAAGGTATTTTTAAGAGATGTTGTTTGGGATGGGGCTCTAATCGATAGGTGTTCGGTTGTTTTTTATTCAGCCCCAAACAGTTACACCGGTGAAGATTCTGTTGAGGTGTTTTGTCATGGAGGCCTATCTGTTATTAAGTCGTTAACGGGTGTTTTTCTTCGTCTTGGTTTTAGGGAGGCTGATCCTGGTGAGTTTTCAAGGGTTGCTTTTGAGAACGGAAAACTTTCCCTGAACGAGGCCGAGGCGATTGTGGATCTTATTCATTCTGAAGATGAGAACAGGGGGCTGCTTTCTTTAGAGGCGGTTGCTGGTAAGTTGAGCGACATAATAACAACCTTGGGTGATGAGGTTGATGCTTTGAGGGTTTTTATAGAGGGAAGTATAGATTTTTCTGATGAGGGTTATGATTTTATTTCTGAGGGGTCGGTAGAAGAAAGGTTGGTTGATATCAGGTCTTCCTTGCTGGGGTTGATTGACTCTTCTTTGGTATCAACCAAAAAACTAACAAAAAATATGGTTTTGTTTTTTGGTCCCCCCAACACCGGCAAGTCTTCTTTGTTTAATAGGATGCTTGGGTTTGAAAGAGCTCTTGTTTCAAATGTTCCGGGCACCACCAGAGACCTAATAGATTCAGAAATTTTTTATAACAGCGTCAATATGGGGTTGGTTGATTCTGCGGGTGTAAGGAAAACCGATGATGTGATTGAGGCAAAGGGCGTTGCCCGCTCTGAAGATCAGGCTCATGATTCCGCTTTGGTTTTGGTTGTTTTAGATCACCTTACTGAGGGTCTTGCTAAAGATTTCGCATCAATTTTGGATAAAAAAAACCATTTGTTCGTTTTTAATAAATCAGATGAAAGGGCTCCCGCCCAAACATATGATTGTGTTGTATCAGCAAAGTCGGGTGAGGGTATTCAAGAGTTAAAAAAAATGATTTTTGATTCTATTCAAAAAAATAATGCTGGTTCCAAGAAAACTTTCATCATTAGAGAGCGACACCTTGTTTTGTTTAAATCAGCCCTATCAAGTCTTGATGCTTGTATAGATAAGATTTCAAACGAGAATGATGTTGATGTTGCGGCTGAGGATTTAAGAATGGTGCGGTCTTCTTTTGATGAGTTCTTGGGTGTCAAATATCCAGATGAGTTGTTGGGCGATATTTTTAATGATTTCTGCATAGGTAAGTAGATAAAATGTGGAAAGTTTGTGATTAATTTTTTTGTTTTTTTTGTCCACAAGTTACCTAATAAATGGCTACAGTTTGTGGGTTTGGGTTTACATAGTTTGTTAATGCTTAGGCCCCTTTTGGGAAAAGGGCGCGCCCGTTTTATCAACAAAAAAAAGCCTCTTAATAATAACAACAATAATATATTGTTGTTATAACATTCTTATATATATGTTTGATGTAATAGTAATTGGTGGCGGTCATTCCGGTGTTGAGGCCGCGCATGCTGTTTATAGGCAGGGCCTTAACTGTTGTTTAGTTACCTTCAAGACCGAAACCATAGGTCAGATGTCTTGCAATCCAGCTATTGGGGGCCTAGGAAAATCTCACCTTGTTAGAGAGGTTGATGCTTTGGGCGGAATTATGGCCCAAGCTACAGATCGTTCAGGCATTCAATCAAGAACCCTTAACACCAGAAAAGGCTTTGCGGTTCAAGCTCTTCGAGTCCAGTGTGACAGGGATAAATATAAACAAGCCATACAGGAGCTTATGCTAAAAACAAACATCACCATCAAAGAAGGCGAGGTGGTAGATATTATCCTTGAGCAAAATACCATTCTTGGGGTTGAGCTAAGATCCGGCGAAAAAATTAACTCATCCAAGACAATCTTAACAACAGGCACATTTTTAAATGGAGTAATGTACAAGGGTGACGAAAAGATTTCAGGAGGCCGAGCTGGAGATAGCACATCAATACCCTTGTCGGAAAAACTTTATGACTTAAAACTACCCATGGGAAGGCTCAAAACAGGAACGCCGGCACGAATAAAACTTTCCAGCATTAACCTAAATCTTATGGAGGAACAACCAGGTGACAATAACTCACCCCCGATGTCTACTCTCCAACCACCCCAAACAACACTCCCGCAGATCTCCTGTTATATAACAAGAACCAACAAACAAACTCACAAAATTATTTCAGATAACACCCACCTGTCTGCAATGTACTCCGGGAAAATTTCTGGAATAGGGCCGCGGTATTGTCCATCCATAGAGGATAAAATTAACAGGTTTGGTGAAAAAGATAGCCATCAAATTTTTATAGAGCCCGAGGGCTTGGACAAAGACCTTGTTTATCCAAACGGCATTTCCACAAGCCTACCAACTTCAGCGCAAAAAGAATTCGTGGAATCTATTAAAGGGCTAGACAATTGTGTAATAGAGGAATTTGGCTATGCCGTAGAATATGATTTTATTGATCCCAGATCATTAAAACCAACACTGGAAACAAAATTTATCAAGAACCTTTATCTTGCTGGTCAAATAAACGGCACAACTGGATATGAAGAAGCGGCAGCACAAGGTCTTGTTGCAGGCATTAATGCAGCCCAGAGTATTTTTAATAAACCGGATGTAATATTCAGCAGAAGCGAAGCATACATAGGCGTTTTGATAGACGACCTAACACTCCACGGTGTAACAGAACCATATAGAATGTTCACAAGCCGAGCAGAGTTCCGCTTGATGCTTTCTCAAGACACCGCATGCCAAAGGCTAACCGAAAAGGGCCGCTCGCTTGGCTTGGTTGCAGAAGAAACATTTAGAGCCTACCTAGAAAAAGAAAACAAATACCAAGACTTTTTAAAACAAATAAAAAAAACAAAAATCAAACAAAACAACAAACCAACAACCGGGGGCAATTTGCTTAAAAGAACCGACATCACCCCAAACGAAATTAAATTACTTCTAAAAATTCCCAACGATAAAGAGGGGTTTTTTAAACGAGCAGCAAACGAAATTAAATACAGTGGCTATATTGCAAAACAAAAAAGAGAAGTCGAAAGCTCCAAAAAGAACGAAAAGGTTTTGATACCCAACAACACCAACTATTCCAACATTAAAGGCCTCTCAAACGAAGTTGTTGAAAGGTTAAACAAACACAAACCATCAACCCTAGGCCAAGCAAGCAGGCTGGAAGGTGTAACACCAGCAGCAACAAACCTCATTGCCATAACCATTAAAAAGAAACAACCGCTTGAGAAGGCATAATCAAATCAAAAACCACAACAAAACAAACAAAACCACCAAAACCTTTGTAGAAGAGATTTTAAAGTTCAACAAAGCTCACAATATAGTTGGGCGATTTACAGAAAAGGAAATTAACCTTTTAGACGTTCTCGACTGCGAATCAATCCTTCCGCACACACTTTATGCAAAAAAAATACTAGATATTGGGAGTGGCGCAGGACTGCCAGGCCTAATAATAGCCATACACCAACCCCAAACCGAAGTAACCATGTCTGAAAAAAACAAAAAGAAAGCCTATTTTATAAAAAAAACAATTCGAACCCTACAACTTACCAACGCAAACATCCTAAATGAAGCTGTAACACCAAAACTGATTACAGCAAATAAGTTTGATATTGTTACAGCCAGGGCCCTGGCATCTGCGTCAAAAATAATTAAGATGTCAAAACACCTTTTATCCAAGGAAGGAAAATTTATTCTCATGAAAGGGGCTATAGAAAAAATAAATGAAGAGGTTGCCCAGTTGGAAAATAATACATACTCTTATACTATCCACAAATCAAAAACCACAGAAACAAACAGACACATTCTAGAAATAACCCAAAAATGAAACACATTATTGCTATAGCCAACCAAAAAGGAGGTGTTGGAAAAACAACAACAGCAGTGAACCTGGCTGCAGCGCTTGCTGCGACAAAAAGAAAGGTTTTATTAATAGACCTAGACCCCCAAGGAAATGCTAGTACAGCAGCAGGAGCCCCAAAAAATGAAAAAACTTTGTTTCAAATCTATTCTCAAAACCTTGACATCAAAGAACACATAATCAAATCTCCCAGTGGATATGATGTTGTGCCGGGCGGGGAAAACCTTATAGCTCTCGAGGTTTTTATAAGAAACGAAGGGAAGCAAGGAGAGTTAAAAAAACAACTAACCCCACTAGACCATGAATTTATCATCATAGACACACCACCCTCACTCAATCAACTAACACTAGAGTCTCTTTTTGCTGCCACCGCAACACTTATACCTCTTCAGTGCGAGTATTATTCTTTAGAGGGAATCTCATCTCTTATTAATACCATTAACACGCTTAAAAACAAAAACCTTACAAATAATAGGGTTTTCGGGATTATTAGAACCATGGTAGACATGCGAAACAACTTAGCCAAAGAGGTCTCTGAAGAGCTAGAAAAACACTTTCCCGCTTTGGTTTTTAACACCCTTATACCAAGAAATGTTAAATTAGCTGAAGCGCCAAGCCATGGAACCTCGGCAATACAATATATGCCATCCTCATTTGGTGCTAAGGCCTATTTGGCTCTAGCGGGCGAACTTATCAGGAGAATAGAAGGTGGCAGATAAAATACTAAACACAGGTCTAGATGCTCTCCTTGGTGATGTTGCGGCGCCAAACAAACAATCCATCAAAGAAATTGATCTCACCCAAATCAAACCCAATCGCTTTCAACCCAGACAGTCATTTGATGAGCAGAAAATCAAAGAGCTGTCTCAGTCGATTGCAAAACACGGCATCCTATCACCAATCTTGGTTCGAGAAACTGGGGCTGGTGGGTTTGAGTTAATTGCGGGCGAAAGACGATTAAGGGCAGCGAAACAGGCAGGGCTTCAAACCGCTCCGTGTATGGTTGATTCAGCCGAAGACCAGCTTTCACTAGAGCTTGCATTGATTGAAAACCTTCAACGCGAAGACCTGAACCCGATTGAAGAAGCCAGGGGTTATGACAGGCTTAAAAGAGAGTTTTCCCTAACACAAGATAAAATTGCCGAAGTAACAGGAAAGGCTCGTAGCTCTGTGGCTAACTCAATGAGGTTGTTAAATCTTCCTGCCTCTATTATTGATCTTTTGTATGCGGGTGAGTTGGAAAAAGGGCACGCTAAAATTCTCGCATCTATGGAGCCCAAAGAAGCAGAAGAGCTTGCACAAAAGATAGTTTCTTTAGGTATGACGGTCAAAGATGCAGCCACTTCAACCAAACCAAGCACAACAAAAAATAAGATAAAAACAAAAAATAGAGACCTGTTAAATATAGAAGAAGAGCTTTCTGAAAACATAGGCCACAAGACGCAAATTGATCAACAAACCACCTCAAAAGGCAAAATATCTATTTCATACTCCTCAAAAGATGAAAGAGAGTCTATTATCAGCAAATTATTAAAATTAAAGAAAAATTAAGCTTGTCCTTGAGACTATAAATTTTTATAATCAGCCCCGTAAAAAAACATACTTGAACTAAAATTATTACTTTGCAAGAAAACTGGTTATCTGCCTTGGGTCTTTTGATCGCGGCTGTTTTGTTTCCAATGTTTGTGCAACCTATTTTTGTTGGATATGTGCTGGCTTTGGCTGCTGTTTTTTATATTGCGAGCAGACCACAAAGCGAGGCCTTGAATCTCTACCTTGCTTTTATATTAAGGTGGTTGGTTTTTATAATCTTTACAATTTTATCTTTGATATTTGTAACAGAAAACACTCTTCTGGCTGTCTTTCTACTAGTATACTTAAACACAACTTTTAACCCCAAACCAATTGCTGTTTAAAATGGCTTCAACATCAGGCGAACAAACAAGCGCAGAATACATTCAACACCATTTAACCAATCTTGTGTGCGGCAAAACACCAGGTGGTTGGACTTGTGATCATAATGCAGTTGATCAAATGGGTTTTTTGGCATTCCATGTAGATTCCCTGGGGTGGTCAATATTTCTTGGGTTGGTATTTGTGGGGCTGTTCCGCCTGGGCATTCCAAAGCTCTCAACCGAGGCCCCAAGCGGAATTCAAAACTTTGTAGAGATGTGTATTGAGTTCGTTAATGATAATGTGCAGAGTATATTTACATCGGCAAAAAATAATTTAATAGGCCCCATGGCATTAACAGTATTGGTCTGGGTGTTTCTAATGAACCTAATGGACCTGGTCCCTGTTGACTATTTACCCACTCTCGCAGGCCAAGTTGCTGAG
>CABXJR010000011.1 GCA_902512655.1 uncultured SAR86 cluster bacterium | reverse complement strand
TTAATAGGAGCAATTTCAACAACTCGTCATTGGTTCTATGCACCATCTATGCTTTTATTGGTAGCAGCCTTATATAGAACCCTTTCAACTTTGCTATATGGTGCTCCATTTGTAATGTCTGCGATTGTTGTTGAGGTAAGCGTAGGCCTCTTTTTGATATTTGCTGGTTCAAGGATCGAAACCAAGGATTAAAATAATGAAACTGATTAAATACATCTTAATTATTGCTGTAATTGGCATTATTTTGGTGTCGGTTTTGACAAGAGTTCCAGCTGTTCAAGATCGCCTTATGCTTAGATTTGTCCAAACGTTGGGCAGCTCAACTGCTGATCTAAATGATAATTCATTATCTGCTGTTGTGTGTGGTTCAAGATCGCCACTTCCATCCCCAGGAAGAGCACAAACATGTATCTTGGTTAATGCAGGTGGAAATTATTATGTTGTTGATATTGGAGATGGGAGTGCAACAAATCTTAATAATTGGAGGATAGATACTAATAAGATTCGCGCTACTTTGTTAACTCATCTTCACTCAGATCACATATCAGATCTTGCAGATCTTCATTTAATGACATGGATTAATTCCTCTCACACAAAACCTTTGGATGTTTATGGCCCAGAGGGTGTTGAGCTAGTAACTCAGGGTTTTGAAGATGCGTATCAACTTGATTATCAATTTAGACATGAGCATCACGGCGATGAAATAGCTCCAAAAGATATTGCTGGGTTTAATCCTTTTCCAATAGATTTATCAAACCCTGTCATTATTGATCAAGGCGGCTTAAAGGTTACAGCTTTTAGGGTGCCTCATGACCCAGTTGAACCAGCTTTAGGTTATAGATTTGACTACAAGGGCAGGTCAATTGTGATAAGCGGTGACACAGCTTATAGTGAAAATTTAATTAGACATTCTAAAGATGCCGATGTGTTATTTCATGAGGCCCAAGCAAATCATCAATTAGCCATTATGAGGAATGCTTTAGCAGATCAAAAAGGGTTAGTAACGATTTTAAATGATATTGAGACCTATCATGCAACACCCATTGAAGCCGCTCAAGCTGCTAATTTAGCAAATGTTGATCATTTAATGTTTTATCATCTAACTCCAGCTCCACGAAATAATTTAATGGAGAGAATGTTTTTTCGTGGAGTTAGTGATGTTAGAAAAGATTGGAGCTCTTCTAAAGATGGCACTATGGTCGTTTTGCCATTAGACTCAGATGAAATAATAATTACTGAGATCAATTAATGGATGTCAAAAACAAGAGAGTTGTAGTTACTGGTGCTGCTAGTGGAATTGGAAGGGCCCTTTGTGAGGCTTTCCACCAAGCCGAAGCTCAATCAGTTATTGCTGTAGATATGAATCTTGAGGGAGCGCAAGAAACAGCTGATTCAGTTAATGGTGTTGCTGTTCTGGCAAATGTTGGTAATGAAGAGGACATTATAACTGTGATCCAAAAGGCAGATGAACATGTTGGTGGCACAGATATTTTTTGTTCCAATGCAGGGATTGGAGGTGTACCAGGGTTTTTTGAAGTTGAAGCATCGGATTGGCAGAATATTTGGGATGTGAATGTTCAATCTCATATCTTTGCGGCTAAACATGTTCTACCTCAGATGATTGAAAGAGGAGAAGGCTATTTAGTTAATACTTCATCAGCAGCAGGGCTTTTGACTCAGTTAGGAGCAGCAGGCTATTCAGTTACTAAAGCAGCTGCCGTAAGTTTTGCTGAATGGGTAAAAATTACCTATGGTGAAAAGGGTATTGGTGTTTCATGTTTGTGTCCTCAAGCTGTAAGAACAGCTATGACTGCTCAGGGCCCAGGCGTTGCAGGTGTAGATGGAATGATGGAGCCAGACGTGGTTGCGCAAGAAGTTTTAAAATGCATTGCTGAAGAAAAATTTTTAGTATTACCTCATACAGAAGTAGCTGAGTATGTTTCAAGAAAGGGTAATGACAGAGATAGGTGGATATCAGGAATGCAGAGACTTCAAAAGCAATATGAAGATTTTTTAACACCAGTAGATATGAAGTAAAAAGGAGAAAGTATGAAAACTAAAATTACAGAACTATTCGGAATTGAACATCCTATTATTCAAGGTGGTATGCATCATGTTGGTTTTGCAGAACTGGCTGCTGCTGTATCAAATGCAGGTGGTCTTGGAACAATTACTGGTTTAACTCAAGGCACGCCTGAAAAGCTTGCTAATGAGATAGCTCGTTGTAAGGAGATGACCGATAAGCCTTTTGCTGTGAATCTAACTTTTTTACCTTCCTTAACTCCTCCAGATTATCCAGGATTGGTAGATGTAATTATTGGTGGAGATGTTCCAATTGTTGAGACAGCAGGTAGAAATCCTGCTGAGTATTTACCAGCTCTTAAAGAAGCTGGTATCAAGGTAATTCATAAATGCACCTCAGTAAGACATTCTTTAAAAGCTCAATCCATTGGATGTGATGCAGTGTCAGTGGATGGTTTTGAATGTGGTGGGCATCCTGGTGAAGATGACATACCTAATTTTATTCTTTTGCCAAGAGCTGCTGATGAACTTGAAATTCCATTTGTTGCCTCAGGCGGTATGGCCGATGCGAGAAGTTTGGTTGCGGCCATGGCTCTTGGAGCAGAAGGCATGAATATGGGTACAAGATTTATAGCTACCCAAGAAGCTCCTGTGCATCAAAATGTTAAAGATTCAATTGTGAATGCGTCGGAATTAGATACCAGATTAATTATGCGTTCTCTAAGAAATACTGAAAGAGTATTAAACAATGAAGCTGTAGAGCGCCTCATGGAAAAAGAAGCTGCCTTAGGAGATCAGCTCACCTTTCAAGACATAGCCGATGAGGTTGCTGGCGTTTATCCAAAAATTATGCATGAGGGCACAATGGAAGTTGGAGCTTGGTCTTGTGGCATGGTTGCTGGATTAGTCAATGATATTCCTACAGTAAAAGAGTTAATCGATGGGATTATGGGCGAAGCAGATGCAATTATTGGCAAGAGATTAGGAAATTTCTAATTTTAAAATTTGGGTTTTACCCCAAGATCCCAGTGACTCTATCGATGAGCCAGAAAAAACCCATGCCACCCAAAATCAATGAGGTTAGAGTGGCAGATTGCTTATATAAATTAAATTTGTGAGCAAGCCAGATCATTGATCCAAATATTGGGACTAACATAAGCTGACCCGCTTCAATCCCGAGGTTAAAGAACAGCAAAGAAAGTAGTAGCTGTTCATTCCCAATACCAATACCCGTGAGAGCATTAGCAAAACCTAGCCCATGCAGCAATCCAAAGCCAAATGCAATGAGCCAAGGCGTAGCTTGATATTTTTTACTTTCACTTACCTCTAATGCAAGGTAAATGATAGTAAGTGCAATAATAGCTTCTACAGTAGCCTGAGGCAGTGATACTAACTCAAATACTGATAAGCCCAAGGTAATACTGTGAGCAAGAGTGAAAGCTGTAATTGTTTTAACTGCATTAAAAAATCCAGAAATTAAAAAAAGTAATCCAAGGATAAAGAGAATATGGTCATTACCACTTAATAAATGATCAATACCTAAGGTGAAATACCCAGTTGGATAAACCTGCTCTTTAAATGGGATCTCTATTGATGATCTTTTGAGGTTCATCAAACCTTCAAACACTTCTCCATTAGAATGAGTTATTGTTACCAATGCATCGGTGAGCACACTGAGATTATTTACTGAAATGATTTGGCCTTTTAGAGAGGTTTCGCAAGTTAACGATATTTTTTCAACCAGATATTTTCCTTTTTGGCTTGGTAATTGACCCTCTCTTGCACAATTATCTGGAAAAAAAACTTCAGCTCTAGGACCTATATTTTTAATAGGATACATCCAACTAACCTCGTATTCATTTTCAGTTAGCTCATTTATGACCAGGTGGGCTGGATTAAACTCATGAGAGAATAGTGCAGTTGAACAAAAAAGTATGACTAATATTTTAGCGAGCTTACAAGTCATTAGAACTTATAATCTGGATTAATTATGACTCTGTATTGAGATCGTATTTCATTAATATATTCATCAATCGCTTTGTCTTGGGCTTGCGAAAGATAGTCTTGTTGAACCTTTAATAGTACTTTTTCTAGGGGAGGAGAGAATCCATTTTTAATCTCCTTTAACAGAATAATGTGTTGACCAAAAACAGATTCATGAGGCCCGGACCAATCATTCAAAGAAAGATTCTCGATAGTTGAAAAGAATAACTCACCAAAATTTTTTTTAATTTCATTTGCGCTTTTTTGATAAAAGTTTTTTCCTAAAAAAAAGGGATCACCTATTATTTCAGTCCCATTAGTCTTATAGTCATTGAAAGCTTTTGCTGCTATTTCTTTGGCATTAGACTCCTTTGAAAAATAGTGATGTGAGAAAGAGTAGGTTGCTGGAACAAAGTAGTTATCTTTATTGAGCTCAAAAAAATTTTCTAATTCTTCTTGCGAGGGATCATCTGGAATCGTTTCTTGTTTTAAAAAAGTAATTTTCTGAGCCAATCTTCTTTTTATAATTCGATCTTCTTGATCTAACTCTAAAAGCAATGCCTCTCTGTATAGAATCTCTTCTTGAACAAAGTTATTGATAATACTAACGATCTCTTCATCGCTTGGAGGTCTTCCAACTTGTGACTTCCATGCCGAAAGAAGGCTGGTTAACTCTTGATCTGAAATATATATATCTTTTGAGTCCTGTTCAGAATTAAATCCAATATCAAGAATGAAAATTATTAATCCAATAGCAAAAAATACAACTATTCTCAGGTTCACTGTACTTCCTTAGATTTACAGTGGAATAATATCTAGCTGTCTCGACTCTGGTATATACCAGATAGGAGAAGACCATGCGCGTTCTTGTATCGTTTCATCTAGATCAGGTCTTGGTTTGACTCCTGCTTTTAATGCATCCCATGTAGACCATCTGCATGTTGGATTTTCTAAAACTCGAACATAATAAAAAGCTTTAATAGTTGGATCAAAGTCAGGATCTACCCAAGTAGTTTTTAACTCGACCGCTCCGACATCACTTGAGATGGAGCAATCGTTGATGTTTACCTTAGCGCCATTATCAGGACAGCGATTAGTTACGGGGTCCACTGTTAGCCCATCTGAGCATGCAACATCATAAACTTTCTCCTTCGGGGTTCCAGAGGCATTTTCAACCCATCCTTTGATGATTTGTACTCTTTGAAGCGGGGCTCCTAATTTATCACGCTGAGCCCAAACTAAGAATTGTGGTGTTTGATTATCCTTGCTAAATAGATCTGCACCCATGGTGACACCTTTTGCATAGGCATTTTTAACCATATCCTCAGAATCTATATCAATTGACTGCATGTCATATCCAGCAAAGAATCTGACTGCCATTCTGGTGCCTGTTGTAGCGAATGTCTCTTTTCTTTTGAAGGCTTGAAAAATAGAATCTCGAGTATTTTCTTCTGCCCATGCAACTGCTAGGCCTGATGCACTCCATTGATCAAATCCAACATCTGCATAGGTTCTCCCTTCGATATCCTGAATGCTTATAGGCTGATCATAAAGCTCAGCATATTCTTCAAGTTGTTCAATTCTATCTTGAGTTAAAGGTACACTTCCTCTGCTCATATCAGTTCCATCTAATACTCCAACTTTCGACCAATAATTGTTCTCATCAAATCCTCCAGCACCAGTATGAGTATCACTTGATCCTATTAGACCAAATTTATAAGGATTACCTCGACCTTCCCATTCTAAAGTTAGACCTCTTAGATATGCATCTCTGACATAGCCTCCTTGGGGCATACTGTATGTTGGAGGCCTGCTTCCAACTCTTTTATCCATGATTTCAAAATCTGCCCATTCGTCATCTGGAGAAAGAAGTGGGTGAGTATCAGAGGTTCCTTTAACCTGGGTAATTTCAACAACAGGCTCATTTCGCATTCGCTTTTCAGCATATTCTATGCTGATTGGGTTTCCTCTAAATGTTTCAACCTCAAACATTTGGCCATTAGAGCCATTGCTGTTGTGAGGCATGGCCAAAGAATCGACACCCTTATCTCTTAAACCATCCATCCATGTCCAAAGGTCTTCTGGGTTTAAAGAGTCAATTCTAGTCCAAGGTCTTATTGGAGCTTTTGAAGAATTAAAGATTACATTTCTATGTAAATTGCCACCCTCAACATCTGTTGAGGTTGTGAATTCATAACCAATAAATGTAGTGAATTTCCCTGGCTTATTGAATTCCTCTGCTGCATTTGCAACATCTGCCCATGCAGATTTGTGGACATCATAATCGAATGATTGAAGAGCTACTTGAATGTTGTTAGTGAACCAAGCTTTCCAAAGTTTTGGATGCCAATATGGATAAGGTTGGACTATTGCTTGGCTTATAACAGAGCTAAAAAGATCTGCTCTTTCACCCAGAGACTCAGTAGTTACATTTTCAGGTCTATTAATGTTGTGCATTGGCTTAGTCCATTCTTTTTTGGACATTTCTGATGATGTGTCGGCATAATTTTCTATCATTCCCATGTAAAAGCCATGGTCAGTAACTGCATAAAAATCCAAAGGCTCTCTTAATCTCATATCAAAACCCAAAGGATGCTTAATGGTCTCACCTTTTGCATATCTGTAAGCATCATAAGGAGTAGCTGTTACACCAAAAATATATGCATCAAATGAATACTTTGTATGAACATGTAAGTCACCATAAAGTGGAATTCGATCTGGATTAGGGGGCACGCTATTTTCAATTTCCGGCTGGTCTATTGAAAAGTCTATAACCTCCAAAGCTGAATCAGTTTGAAAGTTTGTATAAAACCCAGTTGCGTATATTAAAAAAATCGTTGAAACGACTATTAGACCTATGAAAGATTTGTTCATTTTTATTTTATTCCCCTATGTATATTATTTATTTTAACTTATTTTTGTTGAACGTCATGATGCAAGTGATCTAGACTAGTAATTGAGAATATTAAAATGATAAAAGCTTTTAGAAATTTTATGTCCAGACGGACAATAAACTATAAAGTTAGAAATCACGTAATGAATTCTTTTTCTAGTTTTGAAGCATTTCAACAGATTAGAAAGCAAACAGAATCTAAAAGACAAGCTGCGAACAGACCCCACGAAGTTTTGTATTTTCATAAAGCAGATGATCCTTACTCCCATCTAACCATTCAATGTATTGAGAAATTAATATCTTCCTATGAAATAACTCTTAAGTTCATTCTAGTCGGCGAAGAAAATCTTGAAACAGTTCATGAACCTTCTTTATATAACATTTATTGTTTACAAGATGTAAATCGAATTGCGTCTTTTTATAACATTGATTTTCAGGCTGATAAGTATCCTGCAAAAGAGTTAGTAGAAAAAGCAAACTCAATTTTAACTGCAGTCAAATCAGAAGATCTTATCGAAATATCAAATAAAGTAAGCTCTGCTTTGTGGGAGGGAGATATAAGTGCTTTAGATAAATTATCCTCAACATATTTTGCAACCAAGGCTGAGGTTAAGGAAAACTTAATCCAAGGCAATAAAATTAGAGATGCTAAGGGTTACTATTTTGGATCAGCATTTTATTATGAGAAAGAACTTTACTGGGGAGTAGATCGTTTACCATATTTAGAAGAGAGGCTTGCTGATTTAGGAGCAAAGAAAGTTCACGAAACTGAAAACATTTGCCCCCTAGAATTAAAAGCTCCCAAACAATTTACATCAGATAAAAAAGTAAATTTATATTACTACCCATCTCTGAACAGCCCATACACTTTTGTAAGCACCAAAAGAATTAGACAAATGCAAGAAGACTATCCAATTAATCTTATTACAAAGCCTGTATTACCCATGCTCATGCGTATGATGACAATTCCGGCCTTCAAAGCAAAATATATTATCTCTGATGCTGCCAGAGAGGGCAGAAGACATGGCCATGAAGTAAAATCCATTTATTCCCCCATCGGTAAACCAGCACGAATATCTTACTCATTGTTTCCAATTATTGATGAGGCAGGTAAAGGTTTTGAATATATAGAGGTATTATTAAAAGCATCATTTCAAGATGGAATTAATATAGGCGATGAAAGTTTTTTAGAAAACGTGGTAACTGATCTTGAGCTTGATTGGCAGGTAATTAAAAAAGATTTAAACTCCAAGCGATGGAAAAAAATTCTCAATGATAATGTTGAAGATATGTATGCAGGAAATTGTTGGGGGGTTCCAAGTTTTAAGATTACTGACCAGGATGGGGGCAATCCATTTTATGTCTGGGGACAGGATAGAATGTGGCTTTTAAAAGAAGAAATATTTAAACGTTTAGGAGAATAGGTATGAAAATTAAAAATAATTTTTTTGTTGCGTTTGTTTTGATTGTCGCATCATGCTCAGATTCAAATAAATCAACAAATTTAGAAGTATCTTTGCATGACAAGCCATTATTGGAAGTTCAAATTCAGCCTAGATCTTTACCCAACCCAAATAAAAATGCTTATTATGGAGATTTGCATGTCCATACAGAAAATTCATTTGATGCTTATACTTTTGGCACAATTAGTACACCTGCAGACGCATATAAGTATGCACAAGGTTATCCAATACAGCATCCAAGCGGGTACCTCATTCAATTAAGTAAACCTTTAGATTTTTATGCCGTAACTGATCACGGTATATTTATGGGGTTGATGAAGGAGGCGGCCGATACAACTTCTAAGTTTTCTCAGTATGAATTTACGAAGCCACTCCATAATCTAAATGAATCCGCAGGTACGGGATTTTTTTCTCTTATTAAAAGGCAGGGTCTTTTTCGGCCTTTTGGTGAAGAAGTTAGAGCAGGGCTTGAAGATGGAAGTATTGATCTGTCTCTTATTTTAGAAGTTGGTAGAACGGTTTGGCAGAAAACCATTAAAGCTGCAGATGATGCATATATGCCAGGCACTTTTACTACTTTTGCTGCTTACGAATATACGCCCAGATTAGATCTCTATAATAATTATTTGCATCGAAACGTCATATTTAAGGATACTAAAAATTTGCCTGCTCAACTTTTTACAAGAAATAATAGTCAAGATCCTGAGGATTTGTGGGATTGGATGAATCAACTAAGATCAAATGGTGTTGAGAGCCTAGCTATCCCTCATAATACTAATATTTCTGGGGGAGCCGCATTTTCTTTAAATGATTACCACGGCGGGCCAATTGATGAGGAGTACGCGCAAAATCGTGCCCTTAATGAACCTTTAGTTGAAATTACTCAGGTCAAAGGAACCTCAGAAACACATCCATTGCTTTCAAAGAATGATGAGTGGGCAGCCTTTGAAGCTAAAACTGGAGTGGAGGCAGAGAAACTGGTAAATAATCTAAGGGGTGGTTATGTCAGAGATGCATATCTTAGAGGCCTTACTCTTGCTGAAAAAGGCCTAACCAATCCATTTAAATTTGGTTTGATAGGGTCAAGTGACTCTCATGTTGGAGGACCCTCTGATAGTGAAGAATTGTATTTTTCTAAGGTTGGCATGTTAGATGGAACAGCTGAGCTAAGAGGCTCAATTCCATTTAATAGACTTTATGGAACTTTTTTAAAAATTATGAGACCAAATATACTCAAGGAAGTAGATGGAAAAAATTATTTTTCTGCAAGTGACAGACTTGTCCAATTTGCTGCATCGGGTCTTGCGGGAGTTTGGGCAGAAGAAAACACTCGTGAGGCTATTTATGATGCCTTTCGACGCAAGGAAACATTTGCAACCAGCGGACCTAGAATGAAAGTTAGATTCTTTGCTGGCTATGATTTGGAGAATTCAAATCTTGATGATCTTTCTCTCATCCAAGATGCTTATGCAAGAAGCATTCCAATGGGAGGGACTCTTAATATCGAAAAAAATAAAAATCCAACTTTTTTAGTCTGGGCAATAGCTGACCCTCAAGGCGCACCATTGCAAAGAACTCAAATTATCAAAGGCTGGCTTGAAGATGGAGAGCAAAAAGAGCAAGTGTTTGATATTGCATGTTCTGATGGGCTAAGTGTTGACCCGAAAACTCATCGTTGTCCTGATAATCAAGCATGGGTAGATTTAAGTGATTGCTCTATAAGCGCAGATTCAGGATCTAGAGAGATGAAGGTTTTATGGCAGGACCCTGAATTTAAAGCAGATCAAGAGGCATTTTATTATTCCAGAGTTCTGGAGAATCCAGTGTGTAGATGGTCCACATGGGATGCAGTTAGAGCTGGTGAACAACCAAGATCAGATATACCAGCCACAATTCAAGAAAGAGCTTGGTCTTCACCAATTTGGTTAAATTAAAGTTAAGATAATTTCATAGTGAATACATCTAAAAATAATGTTGCATTAGTCACAGGAGCATCCGATGGAATAGGAGCTGAATTTGTGGAGATCCTTGCAGGCCGTGGTTATGATCTGATTCTTGTTGCTCGTCGGGAAGAAAAGCTTAATGAATTAGCAGTTAGATTGAGTGATGAATTTGGAGTTGAATGCACTGTCATGGCAGCTGATCTATCAGAGCCCAAAGCAGCTCAAAATTTATTTCAACGCATTGAAGATAGAGGGCTACAAGTAAATTTTTTAATTAATAATGCTGGGCTTCTTCATAATGGATTTTTCGCTAAACTCAGTCTTGAAGCTCAAGAAAAAATGATTCAAGTTAATGTGCTAGCTCTAACTGCTTTGACTCACTTATATGCAGCTAAAATGTCCTCTAATGGAGGCGGGCATATACTTAATGTGGCCTCACTGGCTGGTTGGATGGCTATTCCAAATCAGAATGTTTACGCTGCATCAAAAGCTTATGTTGTGTCTTTCTCTCAAGCGTTATCTAATGAAATGATTGCTGCAAATAGCGGGGTTCAGGTAACTGCATTATGTCCTGGTTATACCGCTACAAAAATGATGGACAACCCTGATCAAGGTGCCACTCTTCGCATTCCATCTGGCATGATGATGTCAGCTAAAGATGTAGCTGAAATCGGTATAAAAGCATGTTTTGCTGGTAAGGATATTGTAGTTCCTGGCCTTGCTAATAAGTTCACTACAATCATTACGCGTCTCTTTTCAAAGTCATTAATAACAAAGATTTTCGGTGCTTTTTATAGAAAGAATATGGACTGAAAAGTTAGAATTATTTTGTTAAGGTTTTCATATGAGCGAACAAGCTATTAAAAAGATACTTATAACTGGTGCGAATGGATTCATTGGCGGGTCATTGATGCGTTATTACCAAAATCAGGGTCAAGATGTTGTAGGTGTTGATCTTGTTGGTAATGGTGATGATATTGTTGAAGGTGATATATCTCAACCAGATACGATCAGTCAGCAGCTACAAGAATGCGATGTGATTATTCACACAGCTGCATTGGTCTCTAATGCGATGCAAGATTCTGATATGTGGCGTGTTAATGTCTTAGCAACTCGCAATTTAATTCAAGCAGCAAAGGAGCACAAAGTTCGACGTTTCGTGCAAATTTCATCAATCGTGGCTTATGGAAATACAGCAGAGGGTGAGTTAGATGAAACTCATCCTGTGCATGCCGATGGTGGAAGCTATGTGCTGACAAAACTAGCCTCAGAGCATGTTGTCTTAAGCGAGCAGACCAATGACGAAATAGAAGTGGTGATAATTCGTCCAGGAGATGCATATGGTCCGGGTAGCCGCCCTTGGATTATTGCTCCATTAGAAGCAATTGCTAAAAACCAGTTTATGCTTCCAGAAAAAGGAGAGGGTTTCTTTAGACCCATCTATATTGATGATTTAGTTCGAGGTATAGCAATGGCCTCAAGGCATCCAGATGCAGCTGGTGAAATTTTTAATTTATCTTGCGAGGGCTATATGTCTACCAAAGACTATTTCACCCCTCATTATAATTGGCTCGGTAAAAAAGGACCCATGCTCGTTTCCACAAAACTGGCTTTGAGGATATCTGCAATTGCATCAAAAGTGGCTGATCTTATGGGTAACCTAAATGAAGCCTCGCCATCGACTGTAAAACAGCTTTCAACCAAGAGTTGGTTTTCAATTAAAAAAGCTGAACGGATTCTTGGGTGGAAGCCTGAAGTTTCATTCGAAGAGGGGATGAAAGTAACTCATGAATGGGCCAAGAGGCAAGAGTTGCTTGAAAAGCGATTAAGGTAATCTAATTAGGAGAAATCAATGCGTTTATGGAATGGTTGGGGGAATGAAGATAGTGATCTGACTATGGAACTTAGTGATGGTCTTCGCGCGCTCTTGGAAGCCCTCGTTGGACCAGGCACCGCGCTTGCTCAGGCAACCCTAAATGATGTGATTTCTAAAGTACCAAACACTCGTCTTGATGCCCATCCATTAATAATAACTGATCCAGAAACACGAGTTCGGCATGCTCGTGGTCAAAGTTTGCCAGATTGGTTAGAAATGCATAGCGGCAATGTTGATACATTTCCAGATGGTGTTGCATTTCCAGAATCATCAGAGCAGGTGAGAGAGCTTCTGGCTCATGCCAAAGAAAATCATTTAGTGGTTATTCCCTACGGTGGAGGAACATCAGTGGTAGGTCATATTAATCCCGAGACAAGCGAAAAGCCGCTATTGACAATAGATATGGGAAAAATGAATTCTATGTTGAGTATTGATACTGAAAGTCAATTAGCTACCTTTGGCGCTGGCACCCCGGGTCCTATTGTGGAAGAAGAGCTCAAAAAACATGGCTACACATTAGGGCACTTTCCCCAATCTTGGGAGCTATCTACCTTAGGTGGATGGGTGGCAAGTCGATCAAGTGGACAACAATCACTTCATTATGGACGCATAGAAAATATGTTTGCTGGGGGCAGGATTGAAACTCTTAATGGCACCATGACAATTCCAACTATTCCAGCCTCTTCAGCCGGCCCCGATATTCGTGAGATGATTCTGGGCTCTGAAGGTCGTATAGGCATTATTACTGAAGTTACTGTGCGGATAACTCCTCTGCCGGAGAAAGAAAAATTTCAAGTCGTCTTTTTCCCTTCTTGGGAAATTGGGATTAGTGCTGCAAGAGAGCTGATTCAGCAGCGAGTTGCTCTTTCTATGGTGCGATTAAGCAACCCGCTTGAGACAACCAGTCTTTTATACATGGGCGCGGGCAGTGACAATAGCGGAGTTGTTTCGTTAGAGGAATCATTATCTGAAAAAGGCATTGGCGAAGGTAAAGTGATGATGACATTTGGAGTTACTGGCTCTGCTCGTCATTGTGATGCTGCCTATCAATTAGCGCTTGATCACTGCTCTGATCTTGGCGGTGTTGCAGATGAATCTGGTCTTGGAGAGAGCTGGGCTCATGGTCGATTCCGCGCTCCATATCTTCGCGATCCGTTAGGCGCAGAAGGCTATGTTGTAGATACCATGGAGACAGCTGTTGATTGGTCAAAAGTTTCTGAAGCTGCAGAAAATATAGAACAAGCAATACGAACAGCTTTGGATGATGAGGATGAGCAAGTTCATGCTTATACTCATTTATCTCATGTCTATGGTCAGGGATCTAGTATTTATACTACTTATTTGTTTCGCATAGGCGAAAGCTATGAACAGGGAATGAATCGATGGATGAAGTTAAAAAAATCTGGTGCTGAGCAGATTGTTGCTCATGGCGGCACTATCAGTCACCAGCATGGTGTTGGTAGTGATCATAAGAACTATTTAACTGCCGAAAAAGGTGAGCTTGGCATCGCTGCAATTAATAGCTTGTGTGAGCAATTTGATCCTAATGGTCAAATGAATCCAGGAAAATTACTCCCTGATAATGAGATGTAACCCATCATGACGGGATTTACTAATCGCGAACAACTTCTATCTAAAATGCGCAATGGTGAGCATTTGGATTGGGATATTATTGTTATTGGTGGTGGTATCACTGGTGCCGGGGTTCTTCGTGAAGCACGACGTCAAGGTTACAAGGCATTGTTAGTTGAGCAACAAGATTTCTCATGGGGCACCTCAAGTCGATCATCTAAGATGGTTCATGGAGGTTTGCGATATCTTGCTGCAGGCGATCTAAAACTCACCAAAGAATCAGTTCAAGAGAGACAGCGACTATTAGCAGAAGCCCCAGGATTAGTTGACCCCATTTCTTTTTACTTCACTTTCAGAAAGGGTAAATTTCCTGGCCGAATAGCCATGAAGATCATTTTAACCATCTATGATTTTTTTGCTGGCGCTCAAGATAATAGATACTGCAACAACAAGGAATTGCTGGAGCGTTTTAAGGGCCTGGATGACAACAAACTTCAAGGAGCCAGTTGCTATACAGATGCCATGGTGGATGACTCTCGCTTGGTTCTTCGTGTATTACAAGACAGTATTGATGATGGTGGTTATGCGCTAAATTACACAAAAGTTGATGATCTATTGTTAACAGATGGTCAAGTTTCTGGTGTGAGCATTCAAGACAGCAATCATTCTGACTCGATTCAGTTAAATGCTCCAGTTGTTATTAACGCTACCGGTGCCTGGGCAGATAGACTTCGAAATGTTGTTAATAGTGAGACTCGTATCAGGCCATTGCGTGGTAGTCATATCATTATTGCTAAATCCTTATTTCCAATCTCTGATGTTATGACTTTTCTGCATGTAGATGATAAACGAGGTGTGTTTGTTTATCCGTGGGAGGGAACAACAGTTATTGGTACTACAGATATAGATCATGATGAAGATATAGATATTGAGGCTGGAATCTCTGATCAAGAAGTAGATTACTTATTAAAGGCTTTTAATAGTCAATTTCCAAGTAAGACACTAAATCGCAGTGATATATTATCGACTTGGGCTGGTGTTCGCCCCGTGATTGGTGCGGAAAAAAGTAAAGATCCTTCAAAGGAACGTCGAGATCATGCTGTTTGGTCCGATAACGGATTAATTACTGTTACCGGTGGCAAACTCACAACTTTTCGATTGATCGCATTAGATGCGCTAGCAGCAGCCAAAGATAATCTTCCAACAGCTAAAGAAATTATTGATGATCGGGTCTTCTTAACTCCAAAAATAACTGCCCAGTCGCTGTCACCTGAAAATTCTAGCTGGGCTCAACGTTTGCTCGGTCGATATGGCGATAAAGCTGTTGACCTTCTGAATGAAAGTTCACCAGATGAACAGCATAATCTTGATGCAACTGAATTCTCTTTAGCCGAATGCCGGTGGGCGATAACGTATGAAGCTGTAAAGCATCTCGATGATCTTTTGCTTAGAAGAACCCGTCTAGGTATGTGTCTACCCAATGGTGGCAGCAATCTCTATCCTGCTTTAAAAGAACTATTTTTATCCAATCACAACTGGGACGATGAACGATGGCAAGAAGAAGTCACTCGCTATGAAACAATTTGGAAAAAGTATTACAGTCTTCCTAGTAATGCTTAAGATGGGGTTGTTATGAAAAACGAAAAGTATTTTCTGAGTATTGATAATGGAACTCAGAGTGTCCGAGCCATGGTTTTTGATGGAGAGGGCCAGCTTATTGCAAAAAGCAAAGTTGAGATTGAGCCTTATTTCTCTACTCAGAAAGGATGGGCAGAGCAAAATGCAGACTATTTCTGGGATTCACTTTGTCAAGCTTGCCAAGGATTGTGGCCAAAGCTATCTATACCCAAGGAGTTGATTGCAGCTGTTTCAGTAACCACGCAGCGTGCTACGGTGGTTCCAATGGGAGGAGATAATCAACCATTGCGTCCCGCTATTAGTTGGCTGGATCAGCGACAAGTAGAAACAAAACCTAAATTAGGAAAACTAGAATCAGCTTTAATGAGCTTGATCAGAGCCAAGCCATTGGTGGATTTAATGCATGCTGAAGCTGAGGCTAATTGGATTGAGCAAAATGAGCCTGAGATCTGGAAGCAAGTTCACAAATTCTTACTTCTATCTGGTTATCATAATTACAAACTCACTGGTCAATATAATGATGCCATTGCTAGTACTGTTGGATTTGTTCCATTTGAATACAAAACCCAACAGTGGGCTGATAAAAAAGACTGGAAGTGGCGGGCTATGCCCATTCGACCAGAAATGTTGCCGAAGGTTTTTCCAGCGGGGTCATCGCTAGGAGAAATTACTGCAGCAGCTGCAGATGCAACAGGCATACCTGAAGGATTGCCGTTGATTGCCAGCGGTTCGGATAAAGCCTGTGAGGTCTTAGGAACTGGTTGTATTGATAATGAAACAGGAAGCTTAAGCTATGGTAGCTTAGCCACACTGAATATTACATCTGATAAATATCTTGAGGCAATCCCTTTTTATCCAGCTTATCCCGGTGTAATTCCTAATACATTTAATATTGAGATGATGGTGCAGCGTGGATATTGGATGGTGAGTTGGTTTAAAAAGGAGTTTGGGCTTCAAGAGGAGCAACTAGCAGCAAAATATGACCAACAGACTGAACAATTATTTGATAAGTTGCTTGCTAAAGTTCCTGCGGGCTCGGAAGGATTAATGCTACAACCTTATTGGTCACCCTCTAATGGCGACGGACCAGAAACCCGTGGTGCTATTATTGGTTTTAACGAAGATCATACAAGGGCACATCTTTATCGCGCAATGATAGAGGGACTTACTTACGCTTTAAGAGAGAGTAAAGAGCTTTTAGAAAAAAGAAGTCGAAAATCTATTTCTCGGTTGGTCGTATCTGGTGGTGGATCTCAAAGTGATGAGATCATGCAAATCACCGCTGATATCTTTGGCATGAGTGTTTTTCGACCACACACTTTTGAGACATCTTCTTTGGGTGCTGCTATCGCAAGCGCTGTTGGAATTGGCCTTTATCCAGATTTTTCTTCTGCTGTTGATAAGATGACTCATCAAGGTGACAGATTTGATCCTATAGATGCCAATCGAGAAATCTATAATGATCTGTATCACAAAGTCTATAAAAAGATGTATGGTCAACTAAAGCCCAGCTATGAGGCCATAAGGTCAATTACCAATTGATCTCATGAGTTAATATTAATTAAAGGTTAACAAACAATGCAATATAGAAAGGATTTCCCATATGCAGACCTAATAGGTTTAGAAATTGATTCAATCGAATCAGGTATGAGTATTTGCACAATACCTTTTAAAAAAGACTTATTAAATCCAAATGATGTTGTCCATGGCGGAGTTATATACTCAATAGCTGATACTGGTATGGGAGCTGCTGTTTTCTCAACCCTGGAAGACGGAGAGTTTTGCGCTACTCTTGAAATAAAAATAATGTATCTAAAACCCGCTGGTCACTTCGATCTTATTTGTCATACTCAAGTTATAAAGAAGGGTCGGAGAGTTGCCTTTCTTGAAAGTGAGATTCTTTCAAACAAGGAGCTTATTGCCAAAGCCTCTGGTAGCTTTGCAATCTTTTAAATTTTAGGTTACTTATATATTTTCTTGACTTAGAGTTAACTTTAACTGTTAGACTTACCTCTTAATTTTTTTTGCGGGAGAAAAAAATGCCAGAGATGTCACTTTATGGCTGGTTTCATACCTTTATGGGAATTTTTGCGCTGTTAAGTGGATTCTATTCTTTAGTCAAATATAAAATTATAGACTCTCAGAATACATCTGCAAAAATCTTTTTAGTTTGTACTTTAGTTGCCGCTGTTACCGCACTCACTTTGTATAAGCAGGGTGGATTTGGCGTAGGCCACATGTTAGCTGTTTTAACATTGCTTGCATTAATTGTTGGAAGGGTTAATGAAAAGGGATTATTTTTTGGATGGTTGACGCCATATTTTCAAACTATATGTTATACCTCACTCTTTTTGTTTCACTCTATTCCAGCCATCACAGATGGATTGAGACGCCTACCAGTTGGCGATCCTGTAATAACAACATTAACCGATCCTCTTTTGATGGGTTTTTATGCAGCCTTTTTCTTAATTTACATAGTGGTGCTGGTGATGCAAATGTTATGGATCAAGAGGAACACTTAAGATGAGTTTATATACTATTGGTCAGGCTTCAGAGGAAGTTGATTTAACCCCTTACACTCTTCGTTATTATGAGAAAGAAGGTTTGCTTCCTGATGTGACAAAAGATTCTGCTGGTCGAAGAAAATACCATGACGACGACTTGCAAAGAATTGGGTTTATCAAATGCTTAAAAGGAACTGGCATGTCTTTAAAGCAAATCAAAGAATATGGAGATCTTTACGAGCAGGGTAAGGCAAAATTCAAAGAGAGAAATGCGATGCTTGAAGAGCATAGAGAAAAAATTCTACAAGAAATAAAAACCCAAAAGAAATATCTAAAAATGGTTGAAGCTAAGATTGAAATGAAAATCTAGCTATGAACTATAGAGATTTCAAACCTTATTCAAAGATTAGCTCTTTAACGCTTGGTGGTGGCGGTATCGGCCAAGTATGGGGCGAAACAACATCTGAAGAAGCAGTCAAAACAGTTCATACTGCTCTAGATCATGGCATTAATCATTTTGATGTCGCACCTATGTATGGAAAAGGTGAGGCTGAGCGAATCATTGGAAAGTCTTTAAATGGCTCGGATGCAGACGATTTATTTTTTACTACCAAGTGCCAATTAGGAACTCTCCCTGATACTGAAGTCTACGATAAGTTAAATGATTCTCTGACTAGAAGCTTGGATAACATGAAATTAGAAAAGGTGAATTTATTTTTACTTCATTCTCAATTAATCGAAGATCACTACAAGCTGTATAAGTTTGATGAGATGCGGGCAAAAAGTGCAACTACTTTAAGTTGTTTTTTTAATGCAGCTGTTCCAGCTTTTGAGCGACTACAGAAAGAGGGAAAGATAGATCATTGGGGGATTGGCGGGCTTGGACAAGAGGAGGCAATTATTCAAGCTTTAAACCATTCCCAAGCACCTAGCGCAGTTCAATGTGTAATTAATCCATTAAATTCTGCCGGAGCTATTGGCTATGTTTCAGAGGCCTTTAATCCTCAAGCAATTTTATCTGAGTGCCAACAGCTGGATATTCCAATTTTAGCAATCAGAGCAGTTCAGGCTGGGGCTTTAACCTCTTCAATGGATAGGTCTCCCCATGAGTCTGGTTTTGATAAAAGTGATTTTGATGATTTTGATAAAGCCCAACCTTTTAGGGATCTTGCGATTGATTGGGGCGAATCCCCCGCGAGTTTAGCTCACAGGTATGCTTTAAGCACTAAAGGAGTTTCATCTGTAATTTTGGGAGTTAAAAATAGAATTGAGTTAAAAGAATGTATTGAGGCTGAGGCAAAAGATCTTCTATCTGATAGTGAGATTCAACAGATTGAAAATTGCCTTAAAGGTTAATATTTGAAGGAGTGATTGATGGATACATATAAAAATAAGATAGCGCTAGTAACTGGTGCGTCAACTGGAATTGGCAGAGCCATGGCCATTGATCTTGCAGCACAAGGAGCTGAGTTAATTTTAACCGCTCGCTCTAAAGAGCAATTAGATGCTTTAGCACAGGAGATCCAAGGAAAGGGAGGAAAGACACATGTTTTTGTTGAAGACTTGGCTCAACCGGGTTCAGGTGAAAGATTGCATCAACAAGTCCTTGCTGCAGGTCTTCATGTAGATTTATTAATTAATAATGCAGGTTATGGTAGATGGGGCCAATTTGGAGAGTTCCAAAGAGATGATTATGCAGCCATGATTCAACTAAACATAACTTCTCTGACAGATCTTTGTCATTTGTTTATGCCGGCTATGGTAGATAAAGGTGAGGGTGGAGTAATCAATATAGGATCTTCCGCCTCATTTTTGCCAGTTCCATATGCAACTGTTTATTCTTCCACTAAAGCATATGTTTTAATGCTGTCTGAAGCTTTACGATATGAGTATGCACAAAGTAATGTTCGAGTGATGGCCTCATGTCCTGGAGCCACTGATTCAAACTTCAGAAACACCGCTTCGGAGAAATCATCCGATCGACTTAAGCAAAGAATTAGTAAATTGAAGGGAGCTGGCCAGGTCGGAGATACATGTGAAAGAGTATCCCAAGAAACCTTGGATGCTTTTTTACAAAATAAACACTACATAGTGCCTGGCAAAGGCAATTCTAAGTTTGCATTTTTGCCAAGAATTTTATCCAGAGCAAAAGTCTTAAAATTTACTGGCGATGCCTTTAAAAAACATACTGCAAGTTAGTTTTACCCGAAAGGATATTTTTTTAGTAGCATAGGAGACCATGGCTATTAAAAACCGACCAGAATTTGAAAAATTCATTCGTAGAGTTGAAAAAAGCTCTGATGAATTTCGCGCATCTTCAACTGAAAAAAGGCATTCTAAAAAATATAGAACTGCTCGAGAAAACCTCTTTCATTTAGTGGATGAAGATAGTTTTTTAGAGTTCGGTCAATTTGCAGTCGCAGCCCAACGAAGTCGTCGAGACTATGAAGAGCTTCAAGATAAGACCAATGCCGACGGCATTATTACTGGTTTTTGCTCTGTCAATTCAGAATTAGTTGGATCAGAAAGTTCTCAAGCTGTTGCAATTATTTATGACTATTCTGTTCTGGCTGGAACCCAGGGCGCTTTTCATCACTTGAAGCTGGATCGAATATGCGATCAAGCTAAAAAATTTGAGCTCCCGATTGTAATTTTTACAGAAGGAGGTGGCGGCAGGCCCGGAGATACTGATGTGTTAGTTCAAATGGCTGGATTACACATACCATCTTTTTCTACTTGGGCTCAATTGTCTGGAAGCTCTTTAAAAATTGCAGTGAATAATGGTTATTGTTTTGCTGGCAATGCTGCATTATTTGGCTGTTCAGATTTTAGGATTGCAACCAAAACTTCATGGATTGGTATGGCTGGTCCAGCGATGATAGAAGGGGGTGGGCTGGGTTTGTTTGAGCCAACTGACATTGGCCCTGTTTCAGTGCATGAGAAAAATGGAGTCGTAGACTATGTAGCTGAAAATGAAGAACAGGCAACCTTAATTGCAAAAAAACTCCTTTCTTATTTTCAAGGCCCTGTCAGCGAATTCTCTGTTAATGATCAAGAAATTCTTCGAAATATCATGCCTGAGGACAGACGTTATACCTATGAGGTTCGAGATATTATTAATACAGTAGCCGATGAAGATAGTTTTTTAGAACTTAAAAAAAACTATGGTCAAAGCATTGTCACAGGTTTTATCAGGATAGAGGGTAAGCCTTTTGCTCTCCTTGCAAGTGATTGTCAAAAGCTTGGAGGCGCAATCGATTCTGAGTCTGCTGAAAAAGCTGCAGAGTTTATATCTATTTGTAATGATCACGATCTTTCTATTCTTGTTCTTGCCGATACTCCAGGATTCATGGTTGGTCCGGCAAGTGAAGAGAGTGGAGCCGTGAGAAGAATGGCGTCTCTATTCAAACAAGGAGCAAACATCAAGGTTCCCCTTGTAGCTATCTTTCTTCGTAAAGGATATGGGTTAGGAGCACAAGCTTTAGTTGGAGGCAGCCTTCATAATCCTGTCTACACAGCAGCATGGCCAACAGGAGAATTTGGCGGCATGGGAATTGAAGGTGCTGTTAAGCTGGGATACAAAAAAGAACTAGAGAGTCTTGAAGATCTTGATAAGCGTCAAGAACTTTTTGATAAGCTTGTCGCTAAAATGTATGAGGTTGGCCAGGCAATTGAAGCCGCATCTTTTCTAGAAATTGATGCCGTTATTGATCCAGTAGAAACAAGAAATACTGTGCTAAAAGCCTTTCAATCTTCGCAAGGAAATTTATGAAGAACATTCTTACAGCTCTTTCAATCATTCTTTTACTCTTATGGGTTCCTTACTTTGTTCAAACATATAACCTTAAAACTTTAACCACATCAGATCTTCCGACTGAGGGCGCTTGGGCATCACTGGAACAAGGCAATCTATATTATCGCTGGTATTATCCAGAGGAACAAGTTGCAAACAATGAAACAGTTGTATTGGTGCATGGATTTTCAACTCCTCATTTTGTTTGGGATGGAATGAAAGGCTTTTTATTGGATGCAGGCTATTCAGTCCTTGTATTTGATCACTATGGCCGAGGGTACTCTGAGAGACCAAGGATTAAATATACCAAAGATGTTTTTGTTCAATCTCTCAAGGGATTGCTGGATTCTCAACAAATCTATGATCAGGTACATTTAGTTGGTTATTCAATGGGCGGTCCTGTAGTAGGTCATTTCACCAAAGAGTTTCCTGACAAAGTTAAAAGCATGTCATTGATTGCTCCAGGAGGGTTTATGGATGAAAACCCTACTAAAGATTGGTGGATCATGAAGCCCTTAATAGGAGAATGGTTTTTGAATGTTTTTGGAACTAGAGTGGTATTTCAAGGCAATGAAGAGAATGATGAGCCGCCCAGAGAAGACCCATTGGCTTTATCAAAAAAAGATTTTATTAAAAAAGCAGGAATACAGATGCAATACAAGGGCTTCATTCATGCTTTGCTATCAACAGCTCGCAATTTCAATTTATTTAGCACCCAAGAAATGTTTGGCGAAGTTGGGAATTTAAATAAGCCAACCCTGACTATTTGGGGAACTGATGACGGCGTTGTTCCTTTTAAAGGCAGCGAAGAGCTAATGCTTTATATTCCTCAATCAGAGTTACTGGTTATCGAAGGAGGTAAGCATGACATTACTTATGCTGAGCCTTCATTGGTTGGCGCAGCTATCCGTGATTTTTTAATTAAAGGAGATTAAGACTAAAGCTTGGCAATACTTTCTTCTATCATTACTTTTTTATTTTCAGCTTCTTTTATTTTGACCTTTTCTTTTTCTATAACTGCAGTAGGAGCTTTTGAAATAAACTGATCATTAGCTAATTTTGAGCTAATAACCTTAATATCATTTTCTACATCTCCTAACTCTTTTTGAAGTCTCATTAATTCTTCTTCAGGGTCAATTAACCCCTCAAGCGGAACAATGATCTTGTAGCCACTCATTGTTTTTTCGATTGACTCTGCTGGGATATCATCGGCAAATTCAATTCCATCTATTTTTGTCATACCTGCAATAATGAGTTCTTGTTTAGCAACTACAGATTGCATCTCAAGGCTCATATCAGTTGAAATAATAAGATGTAAGACCTCATTTTTAATGGTTGAATTTTCTGCTCTTATGACCCTTAGAGCAGAAATAATATTAATGATTTCATCTACTTGTTTTTCAGTTTTTTTATTTAAATGTCTCACATGAGCAAAACCACCCTGAACTAAAAAGCCTGATTTTTCTTTTTTAGCCAGTGAAGCCAACTTGGAAGAGAGCTCCTCTGTAATGAATGGCATGAAAGGGTGTAACAATTCTAGGATGCTATAAAAGTTTTCTATCAAATTACTTATTAAATTGTTGGTTTGATCGCTGTTCTCAGATTTCTGGATAGAGACTTTGTTAAATTCTATGTACCAATCACAAAAATTTGACCAGACCAATTCATATATTTCTTCTGACGCCAGATCAAATCGATAATTTTTCATATGTGCTTTGCAATTCTCAGAAGTCTGCTGGATTTTGGACCCTATCCAATCGGATAAGATATCTGATGAGCAATCTCTAGATTGATAATCGTGGTTCGTTGCTTGCATTTCAATAAAGCGAAAAGCATTCCAGATTTTATTACAGAAATTTCTATAGCCCTTAATTCTACCAATATCAAAATTGATATCTCTCCCTGGAGAAGCTAGAGAGTAATAGGTATAACGCAAAGCATCGGTTCCATAGCTTGCAATACCATCAGGGAATTGTTTTTTAGTTTGTTTAATAATCTTTTCTTTAAGTTTGGGTTGCATCAAACCTTCAGTTCTCTTTTCAATAAGTTCTTCAAGTGATACCCCATCTATAAGATCAATTGGGTCGAGAATATTTCCTTTTGATTTAGACATTTTCTGGCCGTTTTCATCCTTGATAAGACCTGTAATATAAACTTCTTTAAATGGCACTTCTTTCATGAAATGCTTGGTCATCATGATCATTCTAGCAACCCAAAAAAAGATAATATCAAACCCAGTGACTAAAGTGCTTGTTGGGTGAAACAGTTTTAATTTTTCACTTTTTTCAGGCCATCCCATGGTTGCGAATGTCCATAAACTTGATGAGAACCAAGTGTCTAAAACATCTTCCTCTTGACGCAGCTCTCCTTTCAGATCATGTTTCTTTCTAACATCTTCTTCAGAAAATCCTGCAAAAGGTTGATTAGACTCATCGTACCAAATTGGAATTCTATGCCCCCACCATAACTGCCGGCTGATACACCAATCTTGTATGTTATCCATCCATTGGAAATAGGTTTTTTCCCAGTTACCAGGAACAAATTGTATTTCTTTTGATTTAACAGCTTCAATTGCTGGCTTGGCTAGAGTTTTAGCACTGACATACCATTGGTCTGTTAACAGTGGCTCTAGAATTTGATCAGATCTATCTCCGTAGGGCAGTGTGCTTTGGTATTCACTTTCAGATACCAAAAGTCTTTCTTTTTTAAGATCTTCTAGCAATGCTTTGCGAGCATCAAACCTATCCATGCCATGGAATTTTTTTGGAGCTACTCCAGTTATCTCAACAGTTTTATTTAGTATTGAGATAGGATTAAACTCCGCTTCATTACCAATTCGACATTCTGCATTACCTTCCATGTGGAGACCATGCCTTTTTCCTATTTCATAATCATTGAAATCATGGCCAGGAGTTATCTTTACAACACCTGTACCAAATTCTGGATCTACATATTCATCTGCAAGAATGGGGATGACTCTATTGCATAAGGGTATAGCAGCATTCTTGCCAACAAGATTTTTAAACCTTTTATCTTTTGGGTTCACTGCCAGAGCCATATCTCCTAAGAGAGTTTCTGGTCTAGTGGTGGCAACAGTGATGAATTCATCAGTTCCTTCAATTTGGTACTTAATTTCCCAGATTTTAATAGTTAAATCTTTATTGATGACTTCTAAGTCTGACAGAGAAGTCTCAAGAACAGGATCCCAATTTACGAGACGTTTACCCTGATAAATCAGACCTTCATCAAATAATTGTATAAATGCAGTTAATACTGCATGTTGATATTCATCATCTAATGTAAATCTTTCAGAGCTCCAGTCTGAGCTTGACCCCAATCTTCTGAGCTGAGAGGTAATTTTATTGCCAGAGTATTTCTTCCATTTCCAAACTTCTTTTTCAAACGCTTCTCTTCCAATGTCATCTTTTGTTTTCCCCTCAGCATTTAAGCGTCGCTCAACCACCATTTCAGTTGCAATGCCGGCATGATCAGTCCCAACTTGCCATAAGGTGTTTTTGCCAGACATTCGATGGTAGCGTATTAGGCAATCCATGATGGCATTTTGGAATCCATGGCCCATATGCAATGTGCCAGTAACATTTGGAGGGGGAATGACCAATGAATAAGAATTAGAGCTATTATCTGGTTCAAATAAACCAGAGTTTTCCCATTCTTGATAGAGTTTTTTCTCTATATCTGATGGGTTGTATGGCTTCTTATCCATTAACTAAGAAGATTTAATAAAATCTTATAAATTTCCATTTAGAATTAATTCAGCTAACAATGGAACCGGTCTACCAGTACCACCTTTTTTTGCACCGCCATTCCAGGCACTTGCAGCAATGTCCATGTGAGCCCATTTAAAATCTTTTGTAAAGTTAGAAAGGAATGAGGCTGCATGGATAGTTCCTGCCTCTCTTCCGCCGCCAATATTTGCAAGATCTGCAAAGTTTGTTTTAGTGCAATGGGCATATTCTTCCCAGAGAGGTAATTGCCAAGCCCTATCACCAGATTTTTCTCCGGCTGCTAGAATCTTATCAGCAAGAGGTTGGTTATTAGCCATAACACCAGTAGCTGGACTGCCAAGAGCAATAACCACAGCGCCAGTTAGAGTTGCCATATCAATTACATGACTTGGTTTAAATTTCTTTGAGTAAGTCAATGCATCGCATAGAACTAATCTACCCTCAGCATCAGTATTTAAAATCTCAATGGTTTGACCTGACATAGAAGTTACAACATCTCCAGGTTTGGTAGCACGAGCAGATGGCATATTTTCGGCACAAACTAACAAGCCTACAACATTTACTTTAGCTTTTAGTCTTGCCAGTGTTTGCATAATTCCAAACACAGAAGCAGCTCCGCACATATCCCACTTCATTTCGTCCATAGCAGATCCAGGCTTAAGTGATATACCCCCAGTATCAAAGGTGATTCCTTTACCAACCAGAACAAGTGGTTGTTTATTTTTTGCTCCACCTCTGTATTCAATGGTCATCATCCTAGACGGCTCATCACTGCCTTTACCAACTGATAAATATGATCCCATCTTCAATCTAGCCATATCTTTTTCATTTAGGCTAGAAATTTTTAAAGCTGGAAAATCTTTTTTAAGAGCTTTTGTTTTACGCTCAATAATCCTTGGTGTGCAATGGTTTGCAGGCAAGTCGCCAAGATGTTTTGTCGCATTCATTCCTTCGCCAACAGCATGACCTAGTTTTACCGCAGCTTTGACTGATCTTAGTTTTGCTGGAGTTAGGCCTGCAAATAAAAGAGCTCCTTTTTTAACTGTTATAGGTTTAGCAGTTTTATTTTTTGTTGCATTAAAAGTGTAGGCTGCAGACTCAAATGTTCTTGCTGCTACTTCAGCAGCCCAGGCTACATCAAAATCTTTTGAAGTGGATGAGCTCATCAGATATGCAAAATCTTTTGCCTTGGCTGATTTGACTAAGCCCATGATCTCTTCGTAATAACGCAGGACTAAAAAGCTGGCTGCTTTTGGATCCGGTTCTTTGATTAACAGAATATTTTTAGCTGCAACTTTAGCTGGGGCAGGAAGAAAAATAGATTTTCTAGACCCACCATTAATTTCTTTGATTGACTCTTTAACCAACGATTGAGTACTTGATTGTAGGCCCTTGAGTTCAGCGGTTGCCCCTGTTTTTTTATTAACGGCAATAATAAATAGATCTGTTTTAACTTTTAATAGATCTGCAGAATTAACATTGTTTGCTGTTAGACTTGATAAGACTTTGTAAGCCATAAACCATACTCCTGATAAAAATTACTGCTAAGATATTTATTGTAATGCATCAAGATCCCTAAAGGCATGTATAAAAAGAATATTCTTGCAATTCATTTAAATTCTCAAATTTTTAAAGGTTTTACTGTAATCTTATTTATCCTTACGGCTTTAATTTTTTCATCAAGACTTGTTGGGTATTTTGAGCAAGCTGCATCAGGCAACCTGAATCCAGATATTATCTTTGTGGTAATTTTTCTTAGATTGCCTGATTTTCTTGCATTGTTGATTCCTTTTGCATTTTTTTTGAGCCTGTTGTTAGTAATATCTGAGCTTTATAGCTCAAATGGGATCTATGCTTATTTTTCTGCAGGAGCTTCTCGGTTAAGGCTCATCAAGCATATAACTCCATTTTTCTTCATCATTTTGATTTCATGTGCGCTGCTTAGCATCTACTTAGCCCCTTATGGCAAAGCTCTGTCTAAAAGCTTGATAGCTGAGCAATCCTATGAAGACAAACTATCAATGTTGCAACCTGAAACATTGATCAATCTTGATGACACTGGAAGTTATCTTCATTTTAAATCTTATGATGGCGCACAAATGACTGACGTAACATTTTTTGTTCAAGATGATCCATCCCTGTCAGTCATCAAGGCTGAGTTACTTGAAATATCAAATCAGGGCAATGATATGGTTTTAAATTTCCAAAATGGATCTATCTATCCAGACTTAAATAGCTCTAATCAAATAGACGCCTCATTCAAAGAATTGATTCATTCCATTGGGGTCGGAGAGACATCAAATAAATCATTCACTCTTTCAAAATTGCTTGATTATAAAAACCAGTCAAATTTTATTCAGAATCAATGGAATGCCAGCATTCCGATTATGCTTATTGCATTATTGGTGCTTAGTTTTGTTTTTGGTAAAGAGAACCCTAGATCAGGAAGAGAAGGCAGCCTTGTTACTGGGGTATTAATCTATATCTTTTATCTAAGTGTCTTGGTCGCATTTAGAGAAAGCTATGCTAATAACTTCAATCTCTTTTATTACTATTTATGGCCTGTCCATTTGGTGTTTTTATCTTTTGGAAGCTTGCTTTTTTGGCTTGATGGAAGGGTTTCATTGAGGAGCTTTTTTTCTAACTCAAGAATTAAAACAATCTTAATTATCTTTTTAATATTTGTTCTTTTGGCGTGGTTAAGCTCATGATAAAGAATATTTCTAATACCTATTCCAAACATCTAATTATTAGAACCTTCGTAATTTCGGCATTGGTATGGATTGTGATGTTATTTCTTGATTTTGCAGTCACTCTAGTAATGGAGATTGAAAATTTATCAGATGATAAAAATTTTCTATCTATTTTTAATATTCTGCTTTATGAGCAATTACATAAAGGGATGCAATACCTTGAAAGCTCTATGTTGATAGGCACCCTAATTGCACTATCAATATTTAATCAGCAGGGCAATTTAGTTTTTTTACGTTCAGCTGGGTTTTCGCCTTTAAGAATTGTTTTAGTGTCAGGCTTGGGCCCCTTGATATTCTCATTGGCATTAATTTTTCTAAATGAAACATTATTCATGGACTTGGCAAAAACATCTAAGATTCTTAATCAACCCATCCAATCAACTAAAGTAATTCAATGGGAGATAGATGAAAAAAATCTCATAGGTTTAAGGCGTTTGAATGATAGTGAGGTTGAAGCAATTAGAATTATCAAATTTAATGATCAGCAAAAAATTGCCTCATTCACCACTTTGCAGGAAGGTGAATTAGATGATGGTAAATTACAGATAGTAGATTCCTCCACTCCCAAAACATTTGATTTCTCTGGATCTTTCTTGCTATCAAACAACGCCCTGGAAAAATTCTCTTTACCCTCGTTGCTTAAATTAAAAAACTCTTACCAACTTGAGAAGGATCTACAAAAAATTGATTCATTGATATATTCAAGGTTGCTCTTGCCAATTTCTATCATTGCAATAATTTTTTTAGCAGGCAGTCTGATGTTTAATAATATGCGCTCAACAGGAGTCGGTCGACAAATAATTATAGGCATTTCAATCGGACTTATTTATGACTTAATCAAAGATTTGAGCGTTGCTTCATTCATGACTTATCAATGGCCAATATTAATGGCTCATCTGTTACCAATAATGATTTTAATTGGAATAGGAACTTATAAATTTAATAAAATCTAGCTAAATTTTTTCTAGTCTAGTTTTAGAAAGAATGTCATTCACAGCCAGTTTTTTTGAATCTGCATAAATAAGGAATAAAGGCATACCAAGAAGCGCCAGCATTCCACAGTTTACTAAATATCTTAGAAAAGTTTGCTTGAGCGTGATTCGATCATGATTCTGATCTGTATTAATAATTTGAAATTTCCAAACTTGCATTCCCAGAGTTTGACCATTCTTCATCCAAAAAAATGCATAAAAGGCCCATCCGCTAAAAAATACTAATAAACTTCCAAGTACTGGATTCAGTATCTCTCCACCATTCAACCACAAGGCAAGTGAACCTCCTAGAAACCAGACGCCAAGCAGTAAAAAGAAGTCATATACTGAGGCTATGATTCTTAGAAAGGGGCCAACGTAAGGTGTTTTTTTCATTAGTTTGATATAGTATCTCCATAAATCATAACTCAAATAATATGAATACAAGTAATACTTTTTTTGGGCATCCGATTGGATTAAGGACACTATTTTTAACTGAAATGTGGGAGCGTATGTCCTACTATGGAATGAGAGCCTTATTGGTTTTGTATATGACAGGAGCTGTTACTGGCTTTAATCCTGGTCTGGGTTGGTCGCAAATTGAGTCCCAAGCAATTTATGGTATTTACTCTGGGATGGTTTATTTTATGGTCGTTCCAGGAGGGTGGATTGCAGATAACATTTTAGGGCATCAAAAAGCTGTATTAATAGGTGCTTTAATTATTGCTCTGGGTCAT
>CABXJR010000010.1 GCA_902512655.1 uncultured SAR86 cluster bacterium | reverse complement strand
CTCAATACTACCCACATAGATATGAAACCAAACATTTGCATTTCATTTGCTTTAGATGTCTTGGGAATTAAGCCCTGCTGCTTAAGTATTTTTTTAGTGTTCATAATTCTAGTTTCTATTGCGACACAATTTTGTCACAGAAATGACACAATACATCATTTTCTTAAATTCTGCTACTTTTATTGGTTTTTTTTACAACAAATGTCGATAATAAGAAATCATGCAAAAACCCAAACAAAAAAGAAGTATAGAGCGGATTAATAAGATTTTAGACGCGTCTAATGATCTATTGAATGAAGGCAGTGTTGAATCTCTCACGATTGCAAAAATTTCTGAATTTGCAGATTTAAAACGCACCTCTACTTATAAATTCTTTGAAACTCCAGATGAAATCAAGCAGGCCTTAATTAAGAGATATATTCAGGATTGCAATGCGCATCTTAAAAAAAATCTAACTAAAAATTCAGAAGATGATTATTCAACATGTTTAAAAGAATGTGTTATCTCGATCATTGAATTCTTTCAAATTAATACAGGTGCACAAAAGCTTATTCTAGAAAACACTGTCTCCCCTCCTATCTTAAGCACAGATCTGCATGAAATAGCAGAAACAATATTGAAACACATAGAAAAATCTGTAGGGCTGCCAAATATGTTTAATAAATCAGGAGTATTTTTAGTGGTGACTCAAATTATTGTCTCTATCCTCTCATTGAACACCAAAGAAAATTCTGGGCTTACGGATGTAGGGCTTAACGAAGCAGTCCGCGCTGCTAATGCCTATCTTTTAAGTTGCATTGCAACACCTGCTTAAGGGCTGCCTGCGAAAATTACCTTAAGTAATTCTTCATCTATTTGTAGATTCAAGGATGAGCGACCGGAAAATGTGGTTTCTTTGATCTGCCACTGATCATCAATTTTTTGATACACATCATGATACTCGCCCTGTAAGGTTGTGATTGATGAATTTTCTGTATTAATTAAATTGTACGTCAGTGACCAATGACCAGTTGCATGGCTGGCATCGATGATTTTAATAATTGGGTTGTGCGCATGATGAGATTCAAGCATATAGTCATGGCATGCGGCCTCTTGAAAAACTTTTGCTAGATCATCTCTATTTGCAAAAGAACCCACTGGCCCATAATCAATTTTGCAATCAGAGGTAACAAAGGTTCCAATCATAGCTTGCACATCTTTTGCATCACATGCATTAAGATATGTATGTTTTAAATGCTGGATAGCTAAAATATCCTCTAACTCTTGAACGCGTTTTTCTAGATCTTTACTCATCGGAATATATTAATACTTTTGTTATCTGATTATAAATTTTTTATTATTCTTAGGTTCATTAATGGTATCTCAAGATACAATAAACGTTGAATAAAATCTTAATAACTCAGGTCCATAACAAATTTTATGCTCATTTCGTTTGATCAAAAGGAATATCAAAAACTTAACGATAAATCCTATCAACTTGAAAAAAGAAGATTGCAAATTGAACTGCTTAAACTGCAAGAAGATGTTATTCAAAACAAACGAAGAATTTGTATTGTATTAGAAGGAAGAGACACTGCTGGCAAAAGCTCTGCGTATAAATTTTTTACTCAATACTTAATTCCAAAAAACTTTAAGTATGTGAATCTTGGCATCCCAACGAAATGGGAATCCTCACATTGGTTTCAACGCTGGAAAAAAGTAATTCCTAAAAAAGGCGAGATCGCCTTTTTAGATAGATCTTGGTATACCCGGGCTTTAACAGAGCCGGTTATGGGCTATTGCAGCGAGAAGCAATACAGAGATTTTATGAATCGAGTAATCCCATGGGAGCAAAACCTAATAGATGATGGCGTTGAGATCATTAAATTCTATTTCTCACTATCACAGGATCAACAAAAAAGACGAATGAAAGCTCGCAAGCACTCTGAGCTGAAGTATTGGAAGCTCTCTCCCAATGATGAGCGCATCGTGACTAAATGGGATGCTTTTACACTGTATAAAGAACAAATGTTTGAGAAAACTTCTCCTGATTTCTCTCCTTGGATTGCAATCAATGCAAACAATAAAATGATTGCTCGCTTAACCGCATTGAGATTCCTGCTGAATCAAACAGATTATGAAGAGAAGAAACTTCTTAAACCTCTTACCTGGTCTAAAAATATTAATAACTACAAAGTCTTGTTAGAAGGCGTTGAGTTCAACAATTTGGACTATGAGCAATACAAGGTTTTAAGCAAATACATGGATGATGAGTAAATGAAGATAGCATCGATTGATATAGGCACTAATGCTATTAAATCTAAGATATTTAAAACCACCCCTGCATCAATTGAATTTATTAAAGGAATTAGGTCTCCAATAAGACTTGGAAGTGATGTTTTCAATGACGGAAATCTCAGCGAAGGTAAGTTAGATCAGGTCATTGAAACCATTCGTGAGTATGAGGAAGTATTTAAAGAAAATTTCATCAGTCATTATGAGATAGTAGCAACTTCTGCATTTAGAGATACCTCAAATTCTGAAGATGCTAGACGTTACATAGAAACAGCGATCAATCACCCACTAAGGGTGATATCTGGATTAGAAGAAGCAAAATTAATCAGATTTCATCCTAAAAGCAATACTGGTAAAAACAAAATTTTTGTCGATTTGGGAGGTGGAAGCACTGAATTCTTTATTCGCAATGAGCAAGAAACTATTATCCGATCTTTTCAACTTGGAGCTGTACGTAATATGTTGCAGAAAGATAATAAAGAAGAATGGCAACGTTTAGAAGAATGGCTTAGATCAATTAAACCAAAGAAAAAATTGATCGGCATAGGAGGCAATATTAGATCATTTCTTAACGCGCATGAATTAAAAGAAATGTCATTGAGTGAATTCAAGAAAAAAGTTAAAAAACTATCTAAGCTAAGCACTGAAGAAAAGATTACAAAATACTCATTTTCTCCTGACAGAGCTGACGTTATAGACCATGCTCTAGATATTTTTCAATTTATATCAGAGCATTTGGGAGTTCAACAAATTTCATCAACTAAATGGGGGATATCTGATTCCATTGCCATCAAATTATTTCATGAGCTCTATTCAAGCAAAGTTACTATTTCATAAATTTCAATAAACAGAAATTATTTCAGATTAATGTTAATGATCTTCATACCTGATATTGCTTGTTTTAATTAATATTCCAGGATGACTATGATAAAGGAAGAGTAAACCAAAACTCAGACCCACCCTCTTTTCTTGTTTCAACGCCAACATCACCTTGTAAGTTATTTACAAGGTTTCTAACTATGGCGAGGCCAAGTCCGCTACCTTGCTTGGTATTGGCTCTTGCTTTTGCTGTTCGATAGAATCTCTTGAAAACAAATTTTTGATCTTCCTCTGGTACACCCTCACCAAAGTCTAAAACTGAAATGCGCAAAAAACCAGCCTGCTTTCTTGCCTTAATTTCAATTAGCGAACTCTCAGGACTATATTTAAATGCATTATCTATTAGATTATTTAAAACCCTTTCGATGGCTTTGGTATCACTTTGCACTTCAATATCAGGTTGGCGATTAAATACTAAATCAATATTTTTTCTTTTTACTTTGCTTTTAAATGATGAAATAACCGTTTCAATCACATCATTAATAACAATTGGTTCTATTACAAATTTTAAATCTCCGTATTCAATTCGTGATAAATCTATTAATGAGGTTACCATCTCGCTTAGACGGTCTGCATTATGCAAAATAGCTTTGGAAAATGTTTTAGCATCCTTCGAATTATCTAACGCGCCATCTAATAATGTTTCAGAATTTGCTTTGATAACACTTACTGGTGTTCTAAGTTCATGCGATAAGTTAGAAACAAAATCTCTTCGCATGGAATCCATCTCTCTCAGCTGAGTGGTTTCATGCACCACTAAAATTAATTCTTTTGTTCCCTTGGCTTTATTCATATGAGCCAAAATCCATCTTGTTTCATCTGCATCTGTATCAATCTCAAATTCACTATCATGTTGACCTTTTTTTAAAGCTTTTTTATAAAGTTGTTTTAAGGGAGATACATTTAAGTCAATGATTGATTTATTTAAAATTTCATCTAATCCAAGAATTTGCATTATCTGATCGTTTCGAAAATTAATAGTCCCATCTTCATCAAGTACCATAATCCCCTCTCCTAAACCATCTAGAACCAAACCAAATTGGTCTCTTTGTTTAGCAATTAAAGAAATCTGTTCTTTTAAATTTAAAGATATGGTTGAAATATTTCTCGCCATAGAACCAATTTCATCTGACCGTTTAGTAGGAAGAGACTCTAGGTTTTTTTTCTTATAACTACCTGCGGAAATTTCAGCTGCAGCCTTTTCTAGCTCTACAAAACTAGCTCTAATATAATCTCCAGCAAGCACGCTTGCTAAAATTGCAACAATGAGACCCACAACTACTATAAGAGTGATTGAATTACCCAAAGATGCTAAAACCTGATCTAAATTCTCATAGGGAACTGATATTCTAATTACCCTTTCTTGATTATTGGTCTTATCTAAAAGTGCGAAATAAAACATTTCTTTCTTGACTGTCGAGCTATATCTCTTGCTTGATCCATAGCCATTATTAAAGGCAGAAATAATTTCTGGTCTAACGCTGTGGTTATCAAGATCATTGATTCTGCTAGCTTCAATATCTGAGTCAACAATTACATCACCATTTTTTAAAATAATGGTTATCCTAGAATCAGAGACAGAAGCATACTCATCGGCCTCAGCTTTTAATGCAACCAAGTCACCAGAATCTATTAAGCCTGATATTGATTTTCTTAAAATTTTTGCTTGTCTTGAAAGTTCGGTTTCAATTTGAGCTTGAAGCTTAATAGATAAATCTCTTTCAGCAACAACAAAAGAAAGAGAAATACCAACAAATAGGCATGAGAGCGTAATAAGGAAAATTCGGGTTCTAATACCCATACTAATTAATCTGAGCTTCTAGAAAATCGATAGCCCACACCGCGAATGGTTTGAATATGGCCGCCAACTAAACCAAGTTTCTCCCTTAAACGCTTGATATGGGTATCAACGGTTCTTGTGGTAACATTGGAACTGTATCCCCAAACATCCTCTAGAAGTTGATCTCTTGTCTGAACTCTACCCTTTCTTTTAATTAAGTGTTTGAGCAATTTAAACTCTAGAGCGGTAAGAGAAATTTCTTGACCATTAATATAAGCTTGATGTTCTTCAAAATTGATGCTGAGTTCTCCAAATGAGTGCTCAGCATCCTCGGTATTTTTTTCTGTTGAGGCGCCTCTTTTCAAAATAGCTTTAACCCTTAATATTAATTCTCTAATACTAAAAGGCTTAGTAACGTAATCATCTGCACCTAATTCAAAACCAACCACACGATCAACCTCTTCGGTTTTGGCAGTTAAGATAATGACTGGGATATTTTTAGTTTTGGGTTCAGACTTGATATCTCTGCAAAGAGTTAAACCAGAGCCGTCTGGAAGCATGAGATCTAAAATAATTACATCAATCTTGTTAGAGGCTAAAACTTTTTCACCTTCGTCTATGGATGCAGCTTGAAAGACATCAAAAGACTCTTTTGAAAGATTGTAATCAATCGTTTTACGAATATCGGGTTCGTCTTCAATAACTAATACACGTGATGTCATGAATATCTAATAATTTTATACTCTTTATACATTATATTATTATAAGAGTTAATTCTATTAAGATTGATTTTGTTCAATAGGAGCAAAAATGTCGCGCAATTGTGTCTTTGAGAATTTTCCAGAAGCAACTCGCGGTAATTCCTCATACCCAATCTGCATAAGTGAAGGTATTTTAAAGGCGGCAATTTTATCTTTTAGAAAATTATTTAAATCTTTTTCAGTTAACTTCATCGAAGCTTTTAAGCAAATTGCTACACATAGCGTTTCACCCAATCGTTCCTCTGGAATACCAAAGACTGCAGCTTCTTTAACAGAGGGATGGGCATATATTGCAGTTTCAACTTCAATACACGAAATATTTTCCCCTCCTCTTATTACCATATCTTTCACTCTGTCTACGATGTAAACAAAGCCATCATCTATATATCCCAGATCTCCAGACTTAAACCATCCATCGTCATTAAAAACTTCATCCGTTGCCTCTTGGTTGCCCCAATAGCCAACCATATTAGCGGGACTCTTAATTACAATTTCACCAACAGCTTTTGGTTCTAATTGAAAGTTCCAATTCTCATCAATGATTGCAACATCTGTAACTGGAGGAATTGCTCTTCCGCAACTGCCTGGATGCAATAGATATTCTTTTCCTAAATTTAATGTTCCAGCAGCATTAGTTTCCGTTAGCCCATATCCAATCGAAGGTTCGGCATCTTTAAATCCATCTTTAAGTTTTTTAACATGCTCAGGAGGTCTTGGGGCGCCGCCGCCGCTAAGCTCTTTAAAGGTAGATAAATCGTATTTATCTCTATCAGGATGAGTTAACAGGTCCCATGTTTGAGTAGGAACTCCTGTGATGGCTCCTATTTTTTCATCCTGAATTAATTTTAATGCAGCTGCTGGTTCCCATTTTGGCATCATCACCATTTTTCTTCCTGCAATTATGCTCATCAAAAATCCTGAATGACTTCCGGTGACATGAAATAACGGAACACAATGAAGGATGGCCGATTGATTTGTTGGAGTTAATTCATCCTCTAAATTTGAGGATGATAAATCTGCATTCTCAACTTCTCTTTTTATGGTAGTTACCAAAGCCCAACTAAACAATGTTGCAAGTATATTTCTATGCGTTGATAAAACTCCTTTGGGAAAGCCTGTTGATCCTGATGTATAAAAAATTGTTGCGTTGTCGTTAGTGTCAAGACTCACTTCAGGGAAATTTTCAGATTGAGAAGTTATAAAACTTTCAAAATCTTCAAATTCAGCGGTTTGATCTGAAGGCCTAACAATTATTTTCTTGATATTTGAAAATTTTTCTAGCCCAATTAATCGCTTTTCGTCCGCTATTAAAACCATGGATCCAGAATTATCAAGCCCGTAAGTAACCTCATCGGGCACCCACCATGAATTTAAAAGAACGCATACCGCACCCAATGATGTGATGGCCATAAACGAAATAATATATTCAGGATTGTTGGCCATACACAAGGCAACTCGATCACCTTTTTTCACACCAGCGTTTCTAAGTGCATTTGCGGTCTGAGCTGATTTTTTAATTATTTCTTGATAGGTATATCTTTCATCATTAAAAACAATGAACTCCCACTCAGGAAAAAGAAGCCCAAAGTCATAAAATTCAGATAAAGTTTTTGGAGTATTTACAAATTCTCTATAGGTTATTCCAGAGATATGTTTTTTTTCTTGAAATGCAAATATTTGATCTGGAGCAGTTAAAGAATTTAGAATTTCTGTATATTTTTCTGTCATAATATTTAACAATAAATTGATAATTATCCTAAACCATTATGAATAAAAACTACATAGCTATTCTTATGCTTCTAATTATCTCGGCTTGCGGTGGTGGAGGCGGTGGCGGATCCTCTCAAGCCCCCGCAGTTTCAATTCCACCCACTCCAAGCTCACCAAGCCCATCACAACCTGCAGAGCCCAGTTTTTCGGAATTAAGAGCTGAGTTTGAAAGTTATTATGAGTATAGTCGCCATTGGGGACTGGAAGCTGTAAATGCGTCTTCAGCATATGCCAGAGGAGCTACAGGAAACAATGTTCTTATAGGGATCACTGATTCTGGTCTTGATGAGACTCATGCTGAGATAAAAGGAGCAAATTTATCCCCAAACAGTGATTTGGAATACTCTAATTACATTCCAAATACTCGACAAAAACGTCATGGAACAATGGTTGCATCAATCGCTGCAGGAACATTGGATAAAGACAGAAGCACCCCAATGCATGGAGTTGGATTTGATGCAGATATTTTATTTGTGGCAATACAATTAGCAGAACCAGATGAAGATTATGATCCAGTTGATCTTGGTGATACTGATAGCAGTGGTAACGTTACTAACGCAGAAGAAGTCGCAGAAGACTTTTCTGGAATAGATGGCTTTTTTAGCTCTCTTTTTGATTACTATGATTTCTACAATGCAGATATTGTTAATAATAGCTACGGCTATTCTGGCAATATCATTGATTACAGTGAGGCTCAAGTAAGAAACGCCTTCCCGAGTACGATTCTTTCAATGTCTCAAGAGGGAACTTCGGATTACGACAAAACTATATATGTATGGGCAGCTGGAAATGCTGGCGGATATGATGACGCGGATAATTCCAGCCCAGAATTACTTGCAGGAATGTCTCATTTTATTGAAGAAATTCAAGGGCATTCTATTGCAGTTGTAAGTATTGATGAGGATGGTGGGATAAGTGACTTTTCAAATAGGTGTGGAATTGCAAAGGATTTTTGTATTGCTGCGCCTGGAGGCAGTGTGACAGTTGCATACCCTACTTCAATGGGTGATGCTGGAATTTATGAAGATGAAATTAACGATCCAACTAGCTGTGTTCAGGATAATTCTTGTTACGCAGTTGCTGGTGGAACTTCTTTTGCCGCACCATTTGTAACAGGAGGTCTTGCAGCAATATCTAGTTATTTTGATGGGCAGCTTGGAAGCACTGAAATTGTTTCAAGGTTATTTTCAACAGCAAACAAAGATGGTGTTTATGCAGATTCAGAAATATATGGTCAAGGACTTATGGACCTAGCAGCTGCAACAACCCCTGTAGGCCAGACCAGCTCAATGATGAGCAATACCTTGTCAGGGCCAATGGTAAGCGCAAGTTTAACCTCCTTACAAATGATTAATCCTTCATTTGGTGATGCAATTGGCAGAGGTGTTAGCAACCATTCACTAATATTTTTTGATGAGCTGCAAGCGCCATTTAGAAATTCGCTTAATAACCTAATCTCAGATTATAGAAATCAAATTAATTCAATTACAGGATTTGATGAAATGCAGAATTTTTCAAGATCAATGCTGAACTCAAGTAGTGAATTTTTTGAAGTGGGGGAATCTAACTATCAAAATGTGTCAAATGAATTAGTGACTCCGTCCCATCTACTTGAAACGCAAGCAAATAAAAATCAGTATTTTGCTTATTTTAATCAATCAAACAAAACTTTTTTTAGTCAAGGAATAAATGGAAGCTGGGCATTGGGAATATTTAAAGACTCTAACCTAAGAATCAATAGCTCGCTAAGATCAAAATTTAATAACCCATGGCTAAATTTTACAGCCTCAGGAGCATCCTTTGGATCAATCAAGGAGCTGAATAATGCGTTTAATCTAGCTTACACAATTTCAGCAGGAAGAAACAAATTTAGTCCTAATGAGACATTTCTTGAAAAAAACTCAAGCTTATTAGGTCTTGTTGAACTCCAATCTAACTCAAATATGCCCTCACTTCAATTGGGTATCCTCCAAGAAAATGATTCCAATAGCGGATTAGCTGGTTCAGGAGCATTATCAGGAACAAAGAATCAAATAACAAAGTTCATTGGTCTTTCGTCTGTAAAAAATTTATTTGGTGGAAAAATTTTTGGGTCAATACATTGGGGTCAATCATCAGATATCAGTCATAACAATGGAATGTTGAAATCCATCGAAGAAGTTAAGTCTTCGTCATTTGGATTTGGTTACATTCAAACTTCTATTTTTAATGAGAGCGACCAATTAACAATTTCAATTGATCAACCATTAAGAGTAGAGTCTGGAAAATTAAATCTTGATGTTCCTGTTTACAGAACAAAACAGAAAGATGTCATTTTTAACTCTCTTAGCTTTGGATTAAGGCCAAGTGGAAGAGAGGTAAATTCTATAATTAATTATTCAACTGCTCTTAAAAAAATGAATTTTGATTTTGCATTTGGATATAAAGCAGACCCATATCATATGAAAAATTTGGATGATTACTGGTATACATCCATGAGAGCAAGCATAAGATTTTAATTATCTAATCAGGAGGAGTTTTGAAGCAAAAGTTACAGAACCAGATTATATATATTACTGGCGCCTCTGCAGGCATAGGCTTATCAACAGCTAAACTTTGTTTAAAAGAAGGAGCTACAGTAGTTATCACTGGTAGAAATGAAGAAAGACTGAAAGAGGCTGAATTAATTCTTAGTAAAACCTCATCAAATGTTGTAGCACACCTTTTAGATGTAAGTATTGAAGCAGATCTTATTGATTCCCTGAATAATATCTACAAAAAATTTGGTCGTATTGATGGTCTAGTTAATAATGCGCCTTCAATACATACTGGCAAAATTATTGATCTTGATATGCCGTCATGGAGAACAAATTTTAAAGCAAATCTAGATGCTGTTTTTTTAACTACTAAAACTGTCTTACCTTGGATGATAGCAGCCAAAAAAGGTTCAATTGTTAATGTTGCTTCAGTGGTTGGCTTAAGAGGTGCAGCCTATATGTCTGGGTATGGGGCAGCAAAATCCGGCCTTATTAATTTTTCAAAGACATCAGCAATAGAGGCTGCGCCAAATGTCAGAGTGAATTGCGTGATCCCTGGTGCAGTTCAAACTCCTGCAACTGAAAGAGCAATACCAAACGAAGATTTAATGGAAGCGACTATTAAATCTATCCCATTGAAAAGAATTGCTAAACCAGAGGAACTTGCTGCACCAATTGTATTTTTACTCAGTTCAGAAGCATCATTTATAACTGGAGCTGATTTAATAATTGATGGTGGAAAAACTGCTGATCTAAATGCTGGAAACTGAGATTAATCCAAATGATAAAATGTGGCTCTCTGAGGTAGAGGCGCCACAAATAATTACTGATCCAAACTTATTTGCATGGGACGATGAGGCTGATCTTGTTGTTGCAGGTTTGGGGGGCGCTGGAATTGCTGCTGCTAATGAAGCCCTCGATCAAAATCTAACAGTTATTGGGATCGATAAAACAAGCGGTGGTGGTGCTACTGCAAAAAGTGGCGGTGTTTTTTATGCTGGGGGCGGAACACCAATTCAACTTGCTGCAGGCGTCAAAGATTCACCAGAAAATATGTTTAATTACCTTATTCAAGAAACTGGTGATATCGTAAAAGAGTCTACCTTAAGAAAATTTTGCGATACGTCAGCTGAAAATACACAATGGCTTATGGACAATGGGGTCCAGTTTGACCCCTCCTATTATAAGATTAAAACTAGCTATCCTGGAGCTGGGTATTTTTTATATCATTCAGATAATTCTATGGTTCCAAGTTACATGGAAAATGCAGAGCCTGCTCCTAGAGGGCATAGAGGTTATGAAGAAGGTCCATTTAGACCTATTGGTGTCGGGGGAACAATTTATTATCCCTTAAAGAAATCAGCAATTAAAAAAGGGTTAAAAATTTTTCCTCAAACTGAAGCACGATCACTTGTTATCACCTCAGAGGGAAGAGTTGCTGGGATGAAAATACTCATGCTACCATCAGGAAAATTAGCCCAAAAACATAAATCATTGACTTCGCGCGGAGAAATGCTTCAGATGCTTCTTCCGCCTTCTTACCCAGGTTCAAATTTATTGCAAATAATTGGTGGCCTATTCATTAAAAGAGCTCAAAAAATTGAACAAAGCCACAGGCAGGTTAAATATATAAAAGCTAAAATGGGAATCTGCCTCTCCACAGGAGGATTCATTTTTAATCGTTCTATGGTTAAAGAGTATGCACCAAAATATTATGACGGGATGCCTCTAGGCACTCCAAATGATCAAGGCTCCGGAATTCGACTTGGGCAAAGCGTTGGTGGACAGACTGATCATATGGATCGAGTAACAGCATGGAGGTTTTTAAACCCTCCATTAGCATTTGCGCAGGGAATAGTGGTAAATAAGAATGGGCAAAGATTTTGTAATGAAATGGTTTATGGAGCAACCCTGGGGGATGCTATGTGTGAGCATAATGATGGTAAAGCTTATTTGATAGTGGACGAAAGCTTATTTCATGATGCAAAAAAACAATCCAAGGAGGCCCTTCCCTTTCAAAGAGATATGGCAAGGATGCTGATGTATTTCAATGCCAAAAAGAAAGGCAATTTAATAGATTTAGCTAAAGTTTATAACCTACCAGCAGAAAAACTTAAAGAAGAGGTTGAGAAATATAATCAGGCAGCTCGATCACAATCAACTTGTGAATTTGGCAAGGGCGCTAGCGATGTAAAGGAGCTTAATGGCCCCTTTCATATTATGGATATTTCAATTGACTCTAAGCTTGCTCCGCTAACAACACTAACCCTTGGCGGGCTTGTGGTGAATGAGGAAACTGGAGAGGTTTTAAATCAAGATAACCAAGAAATTAAAGGATTATATGCCGCTGGAAGAACAGCAGTTGGAATTTGCTCAAATATTTATGTATCTGGGCTCTCAATAGCTGATTGTATTTTTTCTGGAAGAAGAATAGGACAAAACTTAAGAAAAGGAAATAAAACATGAATTTAGATTTTGCTTCAGTATGGGAAATGGTTGCAGATTTAGTGCCTGACAATGATGCTCTAATTTGTGGGGAAGATATTGTTTCTTGGAAAGATTATGACCTAAGATCAAGCAAGATCGCTGCTGCATTATCAAGTACAGGCCTAGGTCCAAACTCTAAAGCAGGACTATATTTAAATAACAGCAATGAGTACCTAATAGGTCAAAATGCAATCTTCAAAATTGGCGGAGTTCCAATTAATGTAAATTATCGGTATGTAGAAGAAGAGCTTATTTATTTATTGGATAATTCTGATGCTGAGGCTGTTTTCTACCATGCATGCTATAGCTCAAGAATTAATAAAATTGCAAAATCTCTACCAGATGTAAAAGCATGGATTGAGATTCCGGATGGAAACAAATCTAACTTTGATCAAGGTATGAATTATGAAGAAATTTTACAAGATTACTCGCCAATGGATAGGATAGTTAGAGACCCTGAAACTGTTTATATGCTTTATACCGGTGGAACAACTGGCATGCCAAAAGGGGTGATGTATAAACAAGGAGAATTTCTAGCATTTTTGTTCAGAACCCTAAAAGCCATGGGATACGATGTTCCAGAGGATCTCAATAATTTAGAGGAATCCATCATGACTTCAAAAGCTAATGATCAATTTATTAAAAGTTTAGTTGGCTGTCCGTTGATGCATGGAACTGGGATGTGGTTAGGTGCATTTCTCCCGTTGCTTTTAGGAGGAACGGTAATTACTACATCTAACCTTGGTTTTGATCCTGATCAACTTTGGAGGCAGGTTCAAGACAAGAATGTTACAAATATTGTGATTGTAGGAGATGCTTTTGCAAGACCGATGCTTGATGCTTTAGATAGAGCAGAGGGTTCTAATAATCCATATGATATTAGCTCCGTTCAAGCCATTATTTCAAGCGGGGTTATGTGGAGTACCGAGGTAAAAAATGGTTTGCTAAAACATCATGATATGAAATTAATGGATACCATGGGTTCTACGGAGGGTGGAATCGGAAGCTCTATTGCAACAAGAGACAACCCCTCAGAGACAGCAAAATTCTCAATCAATCCTGGAGTGATTGTTCTTGCTGATGATGGAGAAATTTTAGAACCAGGATCAGAGAAAATTGGTCTACTTGGAACTTCAGGGCTAGTCCCAGTTGGCTATTACAAAGATGAAAAAAAATCTGCTAAAACTTTTAGAGAGGTTAATGGTGTTAGGTATAGTTTTCCTGGAGACTACGCAAAGCTTGAAACTGATGGAAGTATTACTCTTCTAGGTCGCGGAAGTAATTGCATCAACTCAGCAGGTGAAAAGATTTACCCTGAAGAAGTAGAAGAAGCGTTAAAGAAAAACATTGATGTTTTTGACTGCCTTGTGGTTGGAATGCCTGATGAAAGATTTGGACAAAAAATTGTTGCAGTTGTTTCTACAGTTGATAATAAGGTTCTAAAAGAAGAAGAATTGATTGAAGATACGCGCAGCATTATAGCTGCATACAAGCTACCTAAAGTAGTAATTTTTACTGATGAAGTGCAAAGAGCTCCAAATGGAAAAGCGAACTATAAATGGGCAAAATCTTTCGCTGAAGAGCAATTATCATAAAGAAAGTTTAAATAATGGAAAGATTTAAAAATAAAATCGTAGTTATAACTGGTGCAGGATCAGGCATTGGGAGGTCAACTGCCTTGAGGTTAGACTCTGAAGGTGCTGATCTTGTAATGATAGATAAGAATCAAGAAGACCTTGATGCAACAAAAAATATGCTAAAAAATAAAAATTCATCCGCGCATGTAGTGGATATCTCATCAATTACCAGCACTGAAAAGTTTTTTAAAGATTATGAAAAGAATTATAAAAGACTTGATGCGCTGATTAATATTGCAGGCATTCTTCGTTTTGATAATTCTCATGAAGTTGAACTAGAGAATTGGAATCAAATTCTAGAAATAAATTTAACAGGTACTTTTTTTATGTGCAGACATGCCCTCCCCCTGTTACTAAAATCTAAAGGTGCTATTGTAAATGTGTCCTCTACAGCGGCATTGGGAGCTCATGCATGGACAGCAGCATATAGCGCTTCAAAAGGAGGGATAAGTGCATTTTCAAAAACACTCGCTGTTGAGTATGGAATGAAGGGATTAAATATCAATTGTGTATGCCCTGCCTCAATTGAAACCCCAATGTCATCTAATCCGGTGATGCCAAAAGATATTGATACTCGATTGTTAAAGAAAATTATGCCTCTTGATGGTGTTAATAGATCGCCGGATGATATAGCAAGTACAATTGCTTTTTTAGCGTCAGATGATGCGATACATATAAATGGAATTGATCTGCGGGTTGATGGAGGCCTGCTTACATAAATATGAAATTCTTAGCGTTACTAGTAATAACTTCTACATTAAATGCAGAGACTGCTATTTATAATTCCAAAGCAATCGTTCATCCTGAGGTTGGTAAAAATGGAATGGTTGTTTCTCAGCATTACCTTGCCACAAATGCAGGTCATTCGATCCTTGCAAAAGGAGGTAATGCCTATGATGCATCTATAGCAGTTGCATTTGCTTTGGCCGTAGTTTTGCCGAGAGCTGGCAATATTGGCGGTGGCGGATTTATGGTCATGTTCGATGAGGCTTCACATGAAAGCTACAGCATTGATTACAGAGAAACAGCGCCTGAAGCTGCAACAAAAAATATGTTTCTTGCATCAAATGGATCTGTAGATAAAAAAAGGGCTACGCAAGGAATCTTATCAATTGGAGTTCCTGGAACAGTATATGGGATGTGGGAAGTACATAAGAAATTCGGTAGCATGCCTTGGTCTAAATTATTAGCTCCTGCAATTGAATTAGCTGAAGATGGTTTTCTCATATCTCCATTTATGGCTGATGCGCTTAATAAGCGATATGAAAAACTTGGAAAGTATAAGAATTTTAAAAATATTTTTTACTCAAATTATCCAGTTCAAATGCACCAGAGGCTAAAACAACCCAATCTAGCCAATACATTGAAAATAATTTCTTCAAATGGAGTTAGGGGCTTTTATGAGGGAGAAGTAGCAACGAAGATTGATGCTTATATGAAAGAGAATGGCGGATTGATTACTAAACAAGATTTAAAAAATTATCGTCCTATCTGGCGTGATACTCTGCATGGTGAATTTAACGAGCATAAGATAGTCACCATGGGGCCACCCTCCTCTGGCGGCGTTCATATCATTCAGATGCTAAATATTCTAGAAAATTATGACTTGCTCATGATGGGTCATAACTCCCCAACCTATACGGCATTACTCACAGAATCAATGAAGTATGCATATGCCGATAGATCAAAATACTTGGGTGATCCAAAATTTTTTGAGGTCCCTGTTCAATCGTTAATCAGCAAAGAGTATGCTAAAAAAATATCCAATAAGATCAAACTTAATTTTATTACGCCTTCTGAAAAAATTCTTCCAGGATCTGAATTAGAAAATGAAAGTCAAGATACGACTCATTTCTCTATTGCTGATAAAAATGGAAACATTGTTTCAAATACCTACACATTAAATTCAGGCTTTGGATCTGGCGTGGTTATTGATGGAACTGGAATTTTAATGAACAATGAGATGGATGACTTTGTTTCAGCACCTGGAGTACCCAACCAATTTGGATTGATTGGTGGAGAAGCAAATAAAATTGAGCCATTCAAAAGACCGTTAAGCTCTATGACACCAACCATAATCCTTAAGGATGGTAAGCCTGTTTATGCAACTGGATCCCCCGGTGGTTCTAGAATTATCACAACTGTTCTTCAATTTCTTTTAAATACTTTAGTTTTTAAAATGGAGATCTCCGATGCAACTGTTGTTCCTAGAATACATCATCAATGGAAACCAGATGTTCTCATGCTGGAAACAGGTTTTGATATTCAACATGCTGCAAAAATTGAATCTTTAGGCCAAAAGATTTATCTGTCTGGACCGGGGACAGCACTAGAAAGCATAGAAATAAAAAATGATTTGTTTTATGGTTTTGGAGATACAAGACGCCCAGACTCAAGCGCTAAAGGACTTTAATCAATGCTAGATAAACTGTTAATAATTACTATTTATGCTATTCCAACGATTGCTCTATTGATCGTATGCTTCTTAATGTCACGCAAAAAATAATTATGAACTTTCTCTCATTAAGGTTGTCATATATATAAGTTGGTTAAAAATTTTCCTCTAAAATTTTTTCCCTAAGACCAATTAGAGCGGGCTAGCCATGCCCGCTTGTTCCTTTAAAGCGATACCTTATTGGAGATTTGGGCTAGTGTTTATATTTTGTATCTCTTTGATGACCCCTTCCCAAATGAGCCACTCCTCTGTGTTCAAATTAGCTGCATATTCAGCTGCTCTTAACATAGCTATAGATTCAGCATCTTCGCCATATTGAGAAATAAGATCCATAGCAATTTGATAATTGGAATTCTGAGTATTCATTTTAAGAGTATTTTATGGATGTATTTCCTTCACAAGAGTTGATAGACAGGGTATTTTAAACATATCAAATTATAAGTAAAAATTTAATGAACGTTTACTGGTTTCAAGATTCAAAGACTGGACATCTCAAACAAGTGCAGGCTCTTTTAGATCAGCTTAAAAAAGAAGTAGAGCTCTCGATAACCACCATTAATTACTCCAACCAAGAAAGTTTTCCAGATATGTTGCCGAATAAAAATCAATTTGATGGGCCATCAATACTTATAGGTGCAGGTCATGATGTCTATTCAAAAATTCTGCAGGCAAAAAAATACTTAAAAAAATATACCAGAAAGGATATATTTTCAATAGCTGTACTTCGTCCTAGCTATAAACTAAATTCCTTTGATTTGATTGTCGCTCCAGAACACGATTTTCGCAGAAAAAATCTTCCAATAAATGCTATTTCATTTAAAGGATCTCTAGCAGCGACATCTCTAACTCCTGTAGATGAAAGTAAAGCAATAATAGCTATCGGGGGACTAAGCAAACATTATAAATTTGATCAAGAAATTTTAATGAAGCAACTTCATTATATTTTAAGTATGCATACAAAGCATGAGTTTAAAATTTTTAATTCTCGCAGAACGCCTGATGCTCTCAACATAAAATTAAATGATGAACTTAATATTTATCCTAATGCAACATTCATTGACTTAAATTCACTTAAATCTGATTCATTTCAAGATAGCCTGAACAAATCTTCGTTAAAGTTTGTAACCCCCGATAGTTCAAATCTTGTGTTTGAGGCGCTATCTGCAAAAGGCCAAACCTATTTAATACAAATAGAGAGTCCAAAATATAGACGGATTTTTGGTGCTAAAAAAATACGAAAGTCAATGAACGAGTTAGTTAATTCAAAGCGAGTTGGTGTTGTGAGTATATTAAATAAAAAAGGAGGTATAGATATTTCTAAAATCGAAGCCCCTTCTCCACATTTTGAACCTTTGGCAGAAGTTGAAAAAGTATCGTGCTCCATAATGAAATTTATTAATCATCAAAAATGAAAATTGCTCATTTAGTATCAAGTAAAATCTTTGCGGGGATTGAGCAGCATGTATATGAACTATCATCATTCATGTCTGATGTATCTGATCAATTCATTATCTGTGACGAATCAATCCATCATCATATGGGTACGATTAAAACGAAATCATTAAGTATTGGTTCAAGGTATTCTCCGCTAAACACATATAAATTAATTAAGTTTCTAAATAGAAACAAGATCTCCATTTTGCATTGTCATGGCGCAAAAGCCAGCATCATTGGAAAGGGGGTAAAAATTTTTAGCAATATTAAGGTTGTTATAACAATCCATGGGCATAAAAAAAATAATATTAATTTTGTAAATATGGATGCTGTAATAGGCGTCAATAAATTGCTGATTGAGAATATCCCTAAAAGCACATATATCCCTAATTGGTTCAATCCGTCTCATGCAGGAGAACGTTCTTCACGTTGTGGGCCCATTATTGCTATTGGAAGACTTGAACAAGTTAAAGGCTTTGATCAGCTAATTAAAAGCTGGATTAATATTAAGGAACAGCTTGAAATTATTGGCTCTGGTCCAGAAGAACAGAACCTAAATCAACTTATCCATGACTTAAGTCTCTCAGATCGGATTAAAATTATAACGAATTGTGATTACAACTCCATTGAAAATAAATATAAGACTGCAACTGGGCTTATCATATCCAGCCACAGAGAAGGAGGACCCAGGGTTCTGTTAGAAGCCATCAATCATGAAATACCAGTTCTTGGATCAAGAGTGGGAATGATTCCTGATTTAATTCCTAGGGAATGCTTATCTAAACCTGGCAATCAAGAGAGTTTACAAATTCTGCTAGAAGAAATGGTCCCTATGTTAGCTCAATTAAATATGGAAGGAATAAAGGCAGCTTTAATTGAAAATTACTCAGTTAAAAGTGCTGCCAAGAAAACAAAAGAAATTTATGAGGCTTTACTTAAAGCAAGTTCATAAACATTCATCGTTGCATTGACTAGGCACTCTTTTGTAAATTGTTCGGGTATAGATTCGGGTGGTGAAGATGCTAAAACTTTATCGATTTGCTTAACAAACATCCTAATATTTCCATACTCAACCAAGCCATCAGGATTAATTGATTGGATTGATTCTTTTACACCACCTCTATCCCAGCCCATAACATGGCATCCGCAAGCAGCCGCTTCAATAATTGTTCTCCCAAATGGTTCAGGTTTAGATGATAAATTCATCACTATATCTGAAATTTTATAAACATCGGCTATATCAGGCCTAGCACCGCAAAAAGAAAGATGATCGGTAAGACCTTTTTGTTTAATTAATTTGTTTAATGAGCTGAAATAGTTTCTTTTGTTGCTAGCAACTGGGCCTGGAATAATGCCATGAAACCTTGATGTGTCTAGTTGAGATAAAAGATCAACAAAACTCTCGATACCTTTCCAGCTTGTTATTCTGCCAGGCAGATTGAGGATAATTTTATTTCTAGTCTGAGGAAACTCGTTAAACCAGGCTTCATTCCATTCTTGACTTAATGGCGTGGTATTGAATTCGTTAAGATCACAACCTCGATAAATTAAATGTAAATTAGATGTGTCTACAGAATAGTTTTCAAGAATATAGTCTTTAACTGTTTGAGAAATAGCAATAATTTCATCTGCATAAGACATAGATTTGCTGTAAAAAGGTTTGCTGTATAAACCATGAAATGTAGATATGACAATAGGTTTATTGCCCTGAAAATTTTTTAACGCATAGTAATTTATCCATGCAGGAAACCTTGATCGCACATGAATAATATCTGGTTGAAAGTCTAAATAAATTTTTTTTAAATTGTTGATTTGCGATAAAGCCCTTATGTTTTTCTTTGCTATAGGAAGCTGGTAATGTTTTGCACCATGGTTATTGAGTATATTTACAAGTTGTCCACCTGCTGAGATAACTGCAGAATCATGACCAAGTTTCACAAGGTGGTCTGAAAGATCTACTGTCCCGCGTTCAACACCACCGACTTTCAGTTCGGGGAGTAATTGAATAATTTTCATATATTATTCGTATCTAAGAGCGACTGCTGGCTCTAATTGAGCTGCCTTTTTTGCAGGCCATATGCCAAAAAATAATCCAACACATGCTGAAAAAATAACAGAGCCTAAAATAGCTGAAAATGGTATGGTGAAAACCCAATCTTGGAAGATGGTTACTACAAAATATAAACTAGATCCAAAAATTACTCCGATAATTCCCCCAATAATACACAGAGTCACAGCCTCAATGATAAATTGAAGTAATATTGCTTGATGAGTAGCTCCTAGAGCCTTTCTTAGGCCAATCTCTCTAGTTCTTTCAGTTACAGATACAAGCATAATATTCATCACACCAATCCCACCAACCATAAGGCTTATCCCAGCAATGCCAATGAGTAGAGCAGAAAAAATTGCAGTGGCTTGTTTCTGTAAGTCAGTAAATTGAGACCAATCATTAATTCTAAAGTTGTTCTCCTCTCCTGGGCCTATGTCATGTTCTCTTCTAAGCACTCTTTCAATCGATATCATTGCCTCTTCCGGAGTGTATGTATTTGGAACTTCTACACGAATTGAATCAACTCTATCTCTTCCAAACACCCTATCGGATGCTGTTAAGAGGGGTATATAAAGCTGCTCGTCAGGATTAGACCAACCTGAGGAACCCTCAGATTTAGTTACTCCAATGACCTTGAAAGTAACACCACCTAGATCAATCTCCTCTCCAACTAATGCCTTAGAAGAAGTTTTGAGCTCAGTTCCAACACTTGAACCAATAATAGCGACTCTTTTTCTAGCTAAATCATCTCTTTCTGTAAAAAAAGTGCCTTGATCAATTTTATACCCTTGAATGTTGAGATAGGATTCTCTTGCGCCAATAACCGAAATGCTAATACTTTCATTTTTATATTTAAGCGATTTACTACCCCTGATTTCTGGAGATACTCTCCAGTTAATCTCTTTATCTTTTATGAGCGCATCGGCATCAGAAATTGATAGAGGCGCCGAACTTACTTTTTTACTTCCTCTTCCGCGAGAGGGATATACGGACAGTGTGCGCGCAGATAAATTGGTGATTGAGTCATCGATTGCTCTTTGTGCGCTCGATCCGATTCCTACCATAGCAATAACTGAAGCAGTGCCTATAACAATCGCAATAGTTGTTAAAAGAGATCTTAATAAATTAGCTCTAATGGAGTCTAGTGCTGTAGAAATTGATTCTTGCAAGACCATAAATTAACCGAATCTACCTTTTACTCTTTCAGAAAACTTTTGCTGGTATTTGATGAGGCCTTCGCTTGGGAGAACATACACAACCTCGTCATTCTTTATGCCTTGTTTGACCTCAACATAATTAAGATCTGTTTTTCCCACCTTTACCCAAGTAGGTATTGCTCCCTTTTTAGTTTTTTTAAGAACTATGTATGTATCAAAATTTTCACCTTCAACTCTTTTGGTCAAAAAATTATTTAACTCGTCTTCTTTGATCCCAAGTAACGAAGCAACTGATCGAACGTCCTTTCGCGTTCTTAAAGAACCAGCTGGTAATGCTAGCGGAACTTCTTCATTTAAAATTTCAATCTCAACATCAGTATTCATTCCTATTAGCAATAAATTATCTTGATTCTCGATATCTATTAAGACTGGAAATGTAGTAACATTTTGATCAATTTTTGACATAGGCTCGATCTTAGAAACAACTCCTACAAATTTTTTGTCCCTATATGCTGAAACCTTTAGCGTAACCTCTTGACCAATATTAATCTTACCTATATCTATCTCATCGATTAATGCTCGCACACGAACTTTATTCAAATCTGCCATCTCCATCAATAAGGTGCCGCCACCCACAGCTGATGTTGGTGAGGTAATTACTTGGCCGACCTCAGCCGGCCTGCTGATAACAGTTCCAGCAATTGGTGATCTTACACTTGTATCATCCAAAGCTATTCGAGCATTTTCTAGAAACACCTCTGCTCGAACTAACTGGGCTCTTGCTGAAGAGAATGATTCCTGAGCATCTTCAAAAGATTTATCAGAAATATTACCCTCATCATGCAATCTCTTCGATCGCTTAAATTGATTTTGGGCATTGCTTAACCGCACTTTAGCAACCTCAAGATCTGCATTGGCTTGAGCTAGAGTGTTTGTTGGTGTTCTTTGGTCTATTCTTGCAAGAACCACGCCCTCTTCCACGTAGTCCCCAATTTCAGCTCCCAAAAAAAGAATTTGTCCAGATGCTTTTGATTTGATCTCAATGGAAGAAATAGCCTCAACAGTTCCAGATGCCTCAACAGTAAGTTCAAGCTGTTGAGATGAAGCTTCTTTTAAAGCATAGAATTTAAATTCTTCTTCCTCTTTACCTCCACCGCAACTAACAACTAATACCACAGACAAAAAGATGCTAAATAATTTAAAAATTGAGTTCTTCATAATGTTTCCTTTCTAGTATCTGATTCTATCAAACCATCCTTGATAAATATTGTTCTTTGAGCCTCTGCAGCTACCTCATTCTCATGGGTAATTATAATAATCGTTTGGCCTTGTTGATGTAGATCATGAAAAAGTTGCATTACATCATGTCCAGTTTGACTGTCTAAGTTTCCAGTCGGCTCATCAGCAAATAGAATAGATGGATGGTTCACCAGAGCTCTAGCTATAGCGACTCTTTGCTGCTGCCCTCCTGAAAGTTCAGATGGCTGATGATCCATTCTTGATTCAAGACCGACTTGAGAAAGAGTATTTTTAGCTCTTTTTATTTGATCTTCTTTGTCCACACCAGCATATTTCAAAGGCAACATAACATTATCAAGAGCGGTGTTTCGTGCTAATAAATGGAAATTTTGAAATACAAAACCAATCTCTTTGTTTCTTATACCAGCAAGCTCATCAGCTTCAAGAGTGCTAACTTCCTGGTTGTTAAGATGGTAAGTTCCATGGGTAGGGGTATCAAGGCATCCAATAATATTCATTAGCGTCGATTTACCAGATCCTGATGGGCCCATAATTGCTATAAATTCACCTTGCTCTATACCAAAACTGACCCCCTTTAAAGCTTCGACTGTCTGAGTGCCAAGCAAGTAATGCTTGGTGATATTTTTAACTTCTATAATATTCATGCTTGTTTACACAAAAATACAGGAATTTCTCTGGAGGTATTGCTCTGATAGGTTTCATATTCAGGATAGAATGAACAAATTAAAGGCCATAGCTCATCCTTTTTTTCTTTAGACACCTCTTCTGCTATAAAGTTCCCAGAACCATAAATAGTTGAGATCTTAACTTTTGGATGAGCCTTAACATTGTAATACCAATTAGGATTCTTAGGCATCCCTCCCAAAGACGCAACCAAAATTGGCATGCCATCTTGATGAACATAAATCAAGGGTATATTTCTTATTTTGTTAGACTTAGCACCCTTAGTTTCAACAACCATAATTGGAAAGCCTCCTGGCCATTTATTCCAAAGCCTTCCATTGCTCATCAAGAAGATACTAGACTGAAATTTAGCAAAATATTTGATAATGCGTTTAGCTGTTTTCGCTTGTTTTAAAGTATATTTTTCAGAGCTCATTGATTTTCAATGGTATGTATAGACGAATTAAATGTCAAGTTTACTTGACATTTACTGTTATTCGAAAGCAGGTATATTGGTTTGAAGGTTTCCTAAAATTAAAGCATGAATATCATGAGTGCCTTCGTACGTATTGACTGCTTCTAAATTCATAGAGTGTCTTACAACATGATACTCATCAATAACCCCATTACCACCATGCATATCTCGAGCCATTCTGGCAACCTCTAAGGCCTTTCCACAATTATTTCGTTTTATTAAAGAAATCATTTCTGGGATCATTTGCTCATCATCAATCAATCTTCCAACTCGCAGGGCTGCTTGTAAGCCTAATGTGATTTCTGTTTGCATATCTGCTAATTTTTTTTGAACCAATTGTTTAGCTGCAAGAGGTGTGCCGAACTGAGTTCTGTCTAATGTGTATTGGCGAGCTGCATGCCAGCAGAATTCAGCCGCACCCATGGCCCCCCAAGCAATTCCATACCTGGCCATGTTTAAGCAAGAAAAAGGGCCTCTAAAACTTTGAGCCAATGGGAGAACATGATCATCTGGAATAATGACATCAGTCATAAAAATTTGACCAGTGATTGATGCTCTGAGAGCAAACTTACCTTCTAATACCTTGGTATCCAACCCTTTAAATTCTTTCTTTGCAATAAAGCCTCTTAAGACTCCTTGCTCATCTTTTGCCCAGATAATAAATACATCAGCCACTGGGGCATTTGTGATCCATGTTTTTGAGCCATTTAACTTATATCCTCCATCTACTTTCTTTGCATTAGAAGTCATGCTCCCAGGGTCAGAGCCTGCATCTGGTTCAGTCAAACCGAAGCACCCTATTAAATCTCCAGCTGCCATTTGAGGAAGCAAATCCTCTTTTTGTTCTTCTGAACCAAATTGATATATTGCATACATTGCCAATGAAGATTGGACGCTGAAAGCAGATCTATAACTTGAATCCACTCTTTCAATTTCTCTAGTAATCAACCCATATGAGACATACCCAACACCCGCACATCCATAACCTTTGATAGAGGCGCCCAAAATGCCAAGCTCACCCATTTCTTTATAGATTTCAGGATGGAAGGTCTCATTTCTGTTTGCGTCTAAAATACGAGGCATTAAAGATTTATTGCAATACTCGCGAACGTTATCACGAATCATTCTTTCTTCTTCAGTTAATTGATCATCAAGCCTTAATATGTCTTCCCAGTTATCCATAATTTTTACAAAAAAAAGCCTCGGGAAATACCGAGGCTTTAATTATATTCTAATATTAGAATTTGTAGTGAATATCCATGCCAATTGTTCTTGGAGCATTAAAATAACTTAAAGTTAATTGACCAAAAGCTGGTCCAAATGGGATAGAGCTCATTCTATGATAATCATTGTTTAAATTTTTTATCCAGAAGTTTACCTGCATATTTTCCATAGGCTCAGTTAACAACCTAAAATCAGTTGTACCTCGAGAAGCTAGAGTCGTAAGTGCGGCTCTAGGATCGTTTGAGTTGTATGGGAAAGTTGGATGCTCTCCTATTCTACTGTGATCAAGACGCATACGATAATTACCATAGTCTTTTTCTAAAGATAGATAAAGAGTTGTCTCGGGTGAATATGGTACCAACTCAAGCAAGAAACCATCACTAGCAACTTTGTTTCCAGTAAATTCTGAATCCAAGGTACTCAAATTTACCATGAGTCTTGTTGAGTCATTAATGAGAGTTGTGGTTTCAATCTCAAGACCTGAAATATCAGCAGAGTTATTTATCACTTCTGAGGCTGCTGCACCATCAGCAGTGAAGTAAGAAATTTGCATATCTTCATGTTCATTATCAAAATATGCCATATTCAGCATCATTCTATTGTCAAAGTATCTCCCCTTTAAACCAAATTCAGTTGATGAAATTGTCTCAGGCGCATAAGGTGTAGCAGCTGCAAATGGATTTGAACTTTCAGCATTAAATCCACCAGCTTTAAATCCATCAGCTACTTTAAAATAAAGATTCGTATTTTCACTGTAATCATGAGAAAGAATGAAAGTTCCCGTTGTGTCATCAAAGCTTCCGCTGCCCTTAGCAGAAATAATGCCTACATATTCCTTGAAACCATCTTTATCCTCTTCAGTTGCCCTAGCACCAATAGTCATGTCCCATTTATCAGCAATAGCCCATGTAATTTGTCCGAAAAATGCTTCTGAGTCACCGCTACCTGAATAATTCTGTGCAAAAACTTGGCCTCCCCCAAAGAATGATTGAGGGTTTGAGGTGTAAGCATCATCTTCAAGGCTATAGTAACCAAAAACATATTCCATATTATCCGTTGAGCCACTCAATTGAATTTCAAGAGATTCAGCCTCATAACTTGTATGCCTTTCAGTATCAGCAATTGGAAACGGACCTCCATCCAGATCAAGTCGATCATCCCAATCAGTTTCTCTTTTTGACCAAATAACTTTCAATGTACCTAAGCTGATATCACGAGAAAATTTAATGCTGGTTCCACTAACAACTGAAAGTTCGTATGTAGGAGTATTAATGTGAGCAACACCTTGACGTTTATCATTTTTAAAAAGCTCAATCGGCCATAATTTTAAACCACCCGTTTGAGCTGAAGCACCAACACCAAAAGCTGTACTCCAGTTTGGGATTGTATTAGTTAGCTGAGCAAAGGGAGGAATATTATCTTGATCAGTTTCATCAAGAGTCAAGCTGTAACTCATTTTATCACCCTCATATGCAAGTGTTAGTTTATAGCCTTTGGAATCAATGGTATCTAATTCTAGATGATCAGCTACCGCATTTGGGACCACACCCTGACCTGCTTGGTATGGTGAGTTAGTATTATTAACGTAACCGCCTCTTTTTTTGGAGTTCACAATCAACTTGGCAAACATATCTTCTCCGATTTCATAATCTGCAATAAGTTGACTTTGCTTGAGTCCATAATTTCCAATGGTAACTTTTGTGGACATTCCTTCTCCAGAAGGCTTCTTGCTAATTAAATTGATAGCGCCACCTAAGGTGTTTCTTCCATAAAGAGTTCCTTGAGGACCCCTAAGGATTTCCACTCTTTCCAGATCAACAACATCAAAGATGGATCCCTGACCTTTACCAAGATAAACACCATCCAGATACATTCCTACGGTTGGCTCCCATGTAATCGCTGGGTTTATAGTTACCCCCCCTCTCATAGCAATAGTTGCAGCTGTGTTGTTTGAGGGAGTGTTGATGATATGCACATTTGGAGCCATACCAGCTAAATCGACCACATTAGCAAGATCTAAATCATCAATTGTAGATTCAGTAATTGCAGTGATAGCAATTGGTGTATCCTGAAGGTTTTCTTCTTTCTTTTGGGCTGTTACAACAACCTCTTCCAGAACTCCTACAGATTGAGCGTTGATATTCAGCGCAAAAATGATAGGCAATGCTATAAAAATAAGTCTAAAGTTACTCATAAAATTTCCCCTTTAATCAAGTAAATTAGGTTAATTATTACAAAAATAAGATGTATTTGCACCTTTAATAAAAATTAGTGTCGCAAGAAGCTTGCAAAAGCATAAAAAATTAGTCAAAACCCTCTATACGCAAGATACCAAATCTAGGAGAAGAAAAATTAATATGTGATTGGCTCAGTGCTTTAGACGCAATTTCAATCATTTTATTGCTGTTACCGCAGATAATAATTAATGGAAGATTTTCTTGAAATTTATAAGCAAAATCAAGAACTTCAAGCTTAACATCTTCATGTTTAATTCCGTGAAGATCTAAATGAGTAATTCCTCTTTCAAGAAAGACTTTCATTTGCTGTCTGATTTATGATTAAGATATATTAGTCTTGACTGTCATAACATCCATTCTACGAGCATTATGGTGGTTATAATCATAGATAATTTCATCGCCCATAGATAAGTCTGGAAATCGTTTGAATAATTCTTTTAACATTACTTCCGTTTGAGATCTCACAAGAGTAACGCCAATACAATAATGTGGGCCTTGACCAAAAGATATGCTCTTATCATGATTTCGTCGAATATCAAATCTCCTTGGCTCATCATAGATAGATGAGTCCATACCTGCTGTGTTAGTTATTAATTGGACCATCTGACCTTTTTGGATATGGTTACCTTTTATATCTAAATCTTCAGATGCGTACCTTGCCAGACCAGTTTTTCCTGAAGGCTCATATCTTAAAGTTTCAGAAATAGCGCCTTGCACTAAACTTTCATCATTTTTTAATGCTTTTAATTGATTTGGGTGACTGAGTAAATTTTTTATTAAGTAGCTATGAAGGTCTACCGCTGTATCTGAACCAGCACCTAGAACTGCTCCAACCAAAGCACACATTTCTGTATTTGATAATTTAGAGCCCTCATCTTCAGCCAAAATAAGAGTTGATAAAAAATCATCTTCCGGGTGGGTGCGTTTCTCGTTAATTAAATCATTGAGAAGCTCTAAACCTTCTGGAACTCCTTTAATGGCTTCTTTTCTTTGGTCGGGAGTCAACATTGGATTAATCCCTCTTACTACACCGTAAGCAAGTGAATCAAAGATAGGAAATTTATCTCTTGGAATACCAACAAGACTTGCTATGGCTTGAGTGGGGAACATTTCTGAAACTTCTTTAGCAAAATTAAAGCTCTCAGGTGTTCCAATTTCATCAAATCGCTCCTTGCAAAGGATTTGAAATCTTGCTTTCATTTGATCCATGATTCTAGGAGAGAAAGCTGGAAGAGCCAATTTCCTTAATCGTAAATGATTTTTCCTATCCAAAAAAAATAAATTATTATTCATTAATTTTTCAAAAGCATCCATCTCCTCTAATGTTTTTTTTCTCAGGTGCATATTCCCATAAATTAAAATCTGTTGACAGTCTCCTATCTAACAAACAATTGATGATATTTTCATGGCCTGTTATTAGCCATGCATTCCAGCCATCAAATCTAGAAATAGGAAATTCAGAGCTTAATTTTTCTAAAGTAGGAATAGGATCATGAATAAAATCCTTAGATGATGGATTAAAAAAGTGATCGACTGTTTGAACGCTCATAAAACTTTAAATTTTAAAAAATATTAGGATTTGGTAAATCGCTTCTATTGATAATTGAATCTACTCTATCTTTGAAAGCTTGTTCACTCTTTTCATTTATTGGGTTTATCCAATACTTGCCCTCTTTAATTTGCTTAAGGCAAAATGAAGCAACCTCTTCTGGCTCAGTTGTTTCCATTTCAATACCCATCGAGCTCATCATCTCTAACATATCTTCAACTGAAGAAATTGGGTGTTCTGGAGCATTGGGGTCTCTTGCTAGCTCCTCTGGACGATTTCGTTCTGCCGAAAATAATTTAGTCCTAACCGTGTGTGGACCTGGAAATAAAATTGAAACTTTCACATTTGCCTCCGCCTGCTCAAGCTGTAATTTTAATACCTCAGTAATGCTTGAGACTGAAGCCTTTGATGAAGTATAAATAGGAGTTGAGGGTAAATTTACAAACGCACCATTTCCAGAACAAGTATTAATCACTCTAGAATCCTCTCCATGAGCTAGCATTCCAGGAACAAAAGCTTGAATACCATGGAGCACTCCCATAACATTCACGCCATAAGCCCATTCCCAATCATTTGGTTTTGTATCCCAAATTGGAAGCAATTCAGCAGGTGCAACACCAGCATTATTAAAAAGCAAATGAACTGAACCATGCTCAGATTGACACCAGCTTGCAAGATCATGCATAGAATCAATGCTTGAAACATCAGCAACTTTGCAAGCCACATTCAAGGATTGCTCAGTCAATAACGCAGTTGAACTTTCAAGGCTATCTTGCTCAATATCTGTAAGAATGACCTTGACACCCTCCTTGGCTAAAGCTTCACTAATTGCAAAGCCCACTCCTGATGCCCCGCCTGTAACGACAGCTAACTTGCCATTAAAATCTTTCATATTTAAGCAGAATCATATCTAGAATGCATAAATGGTATATATGACAGAGCATCTACCTCTTCCATTACAGAGGCGTTGGAAGATGAGGTTCCCTCTTCCCAAACCAATGAAACCATTTCTTTAACTGGCAAATCAACAACTGGATCAACGGGCGATTCTCTAAGTATGATTTCTCCATCAAGCTTTGTATGCACTGATTGAGTCCTATGCATATTAATTTTGACCAAAAGAGGATTCTGATCGACTGCTTTATGTTGTTCGCATGAAGGAAATACTTTGAAGCAATATACATCGTCAGTAAATGAAGAAGTTTCTAGTGAGTCAGTGGTTTTGCCTTGTAGCTCTATATATGTAATCCCATGCCTTGTGACAGTTGCAACACAATTATCCCCATCTTTTGAAGCTGTTACATCAGCAA
>CABXJR010000009.1 GCA_902512655.1 uncultured SAR86 cluster bacterium | reverse complement strand
AACTGATAGATGCTGGAGATAAAATTGTTGTTATTTTATCAATTAGTGGCTCACACCCGGTAAGTGGTGATGAAATAAGTTTTAGAGATGTAACTGTTCTCACTATAAAAGATGGCAAGATCGTAAATCAACGAGGAGTAGGAGATTTATTAACCCTGTATGAAAAACTCAATATGATAACTCTTAATTCAAACACTCAATAATGAAAAATTTTAAAGAAAAAGTAGCTGTAATTACTGGAGCAGGTTCTGGCATGGGAAGATACTTGGCAGTACTTCTTGCAAAAGATGGGGCTGATGTCTGTGTCTGTGATGTAAATGAGAAAACATTGAACGAAACAGTAGCTATGCTAAGAAAATATAATGTTTCGGTTTCATCTCACCTTTTGGATGTCTCCGATAAAGAGTCAATAGAAGCTTTGCCTCAAAAAGTTATAGATCAACATGGAAAAGTAGACTTGGTTTTTAATAATGCAGGCGTTACTACAGGCGCTCATTTTAAAGATATGGATGAAGATAATTGGGATTGGGTCATGGGTATCAATTTTGATGGGGTTGTTAATAGCACAAGGGCTTTTATTCCTCATCTGATAAATAACTCTGAGGCTGCCATTGTTAACACTTCATCAATTTTTGGAATGGTGGCTGTACCCGGTCAAACTGTCTATCATGCTACTAAGTTTGCTGTCAGGGGATTCACAGAAAGTCTTGCCTTGGAGATAAAACAAACAAATCCAAATTTACAAATACATTGTGTTCACCCAGGACATATTGGAACAAATATTGCTGCGACGGCCAGAGTGAGTGAGGAAGATTTTGAAAACACTCAGCCACGATCATCTATCTTCACTAGGAATGTCCCCAAAACGCAGCAAGAAATGGGAGAACTATTTAGAGAAGGAGGCATGCACCCAAGCAAGGCTGCAAAAATAATTCTTAATGGGGTGAAAAAAAATAAGAGTAGAATTTTTATTGGGTTAGATGCAAAACTCTTAGATCTTTCTCAAAGATTATTTCCGAAGCATTATCATAAGACATGGCTGTTCTTTATCCCTTTATTGACTCTATTTAGAAATAAAAAACCTTTGAAATCAATAGAGTAATTTTTAATTATGGAATTCTTAAATAAAAAAATTACTTTCACTTGGTGGTTTGTGTTAATTCTCTTTATGTTAATTTGGCCAATGTTTGTTGGACCATATATTGCGTTAAATAACCCGTCATTTTTTGGAGGGCCAGAGGTTACGCAGCTGACATTAAGCTCTGGACTATACATCGCAAGAAATCTTGCGGTTGGACTCGCCTTTCTTATTGCTATCTTCTTAAGGAATCCGGCAATGCTATTTATCTTAATTATTATTAGACTTATAACTGATTTAATAGATGCGCCAGTTTTCTTTGCTTTTAAAAATCCTGATTTGATTTGTCTAATTTTTATCTTTTCATTGTGCTGCTACTTACCTGCAATTCTTGGATTGCGTTATCTGTGGCAACAGAAATAAAAAATATTAGTTATGAAAAATAACTTTCTAACATTAGTAATTTTTGGAATGCTTCTACTTGCTAGAGCTCAGGCAGGAGAATTGCAGGTTGGATTTGCACAGATCTCGATCACTCCTGACCTTATAGACCAATGGGTCGACAGAAATAATGATGCCCAATTTGATCCCAATATTGATCTGTGGACTGATATGAATGGCAACGGAAAATTTGATGCTGTCTGGATGGCAGGTTTTCAAAATCAACGGCCTGCTCAAGGCATCAAAGACAATCTTATGGCAGTGGCCGTAGTAATTGATGATGGCAAAAATCGTATTGGAATTGTAACTGCTGATACGGTCGGCTTGATGCGTAAATTTGTACTCGGTGTTCGCGAAGCTGTGCCCACAGAGTGGGACTTAGATTATCTTATGGTCCATGCAACTCACAATCATGAAGGTCCAGATACTCAGGGTCTATGGGGACCAGGTTTTTTGAGCTCTGGTGTTGATCCTGATTATATGCAGCAATTACAACAAAACATTCTAAACGCACTAAGTGAAGCCATAGATAACTTAGAGCCTGCGCAGATGAGCATGGCACGCATTCCAACAAACCCATTAACGCCAATCAAAGATAAACGTAAACCCATCGTCATAGATGAAGACATTCGAACGTTATTATTTAGCCGGCCTGACGGTTCGATTATAGGTACATTGGTTAATTTTGGAATTCATGTAGAGCTTGCTTGGGATAAAAATCTAGAATTAACAGCAGATGTGGCCGGCTACCTTAGAAGAGGACTCAGCGAAGGTATCTATTATGATAACGAGTTATTTAAACCTGGGCTTGGTGGAACCACATTATGGCTTACTGGAAATATTGGAGGTTTGATGACCTCTGGACCAAATGATTCTATCTATGATCCTTTTTTAGAGAAAACTATCACTGAAGCAGGTCATCCAAAAGCTCGAGCTTTTGGCTATAGTCTAGCTAACAGCGTCATAGATGCTTTCCATGAAAATAGTTTTGTGGCTAGCCCAGAACCAACAATTAGTTTTCGCGCTCTCGAAGTAGAATTGGGTATAGAGAATTTCATGCTATCGTTAGGAACTCTGCTTGGTGTGGTCGATAGCAGCCCACAGTTTCATCTTATGCCGCCATTTATCCGTTATCTTAGTGAGGTAGCATTCATCCAGTTAGGTGATGCAACTATTACTGGCATACCTGGCGAGCTATATCCAGAAATTGCTGTGGGTGGTATAGAAAATCCTAAGGGCGCTGATTTCAGCATAGCACCTCAAGAAGTGCCACATTTGCGCGGTCAACTTCCGGGTAAGTTGAATCTCATAGTGAACTTAGCAAATGATGCTATCGGCTATATCATTCCCAAAAGCGAATGGGATAATGATGCTCCTTGGATCTATGATGAGAATGAGGAAACTTATGGAGAAGTTGTATCCTTAGGCCCGAACACTGCACCTATTATTCATCAAACTGTAATTAAACTGATAGAAGAATCAAAACCTTAAATTCTTTTAGATCATTCCAAAATAGATCAAACTTATTTTTAAGAGTTGCTATGAGATTTTCATTTTTGGAGCATTGCTCATAACGCTCTTAATTCCTTTATTCATAGAAGATTTATCTGCATAACTTTGAGATGATGCAATTACTCTATTGTTCCCAGCTACTAAATTAAAATTCCATTTACCTGCTTTATTCTCTTTGGACTTAAAATTTGCTTTATCAGCAGAATGCTTTGCAACAGATTTAATTCCTTTTATGCAAGTTGCTCTAGACGCATAAGCTTGTGAGGAAATTATATTCTCACCATTCTTAGCTTTTAAACGAAAACGATGTTTGCCTGATTTGTCTTTATAAATTTGAAACATTACTTCTCCTTATCTTGATAGTGCTCTTGAATAATCTCAACAGAACTTTATTTGTAATCAACTTATTTATGTAAAGTATATATATAAATAACAGAATATCATCTCTAGTATTAATAAAATCTCCTCTTTAGGTGACTTCATAAAAAAAATAGCTGGCTGTAGCTTTATATTGCGAAGAGAATAAAAAAACAAATTCGATGTATTATTAATTTATATTAGGAGAGATTATGAATATGCAAAATGTAATCAATGTTTGTTTAACTATCTGCGTGACTTTGCTAGTTTTTCAGAATCAACAACTCAAAAATCTATTTGAAAATATATCGTCTGAGCCAATAGGTGCTGTTGATGCTCTTTCCATTCGAATAGATAAGGTTGAGGCTGATCTTTTGAGTTATTACGGAGCTCAATCAAAGGACACTACTTTGCAGGACCTTAGGAAGCTGGTATCAAGCATTCAAAAACTAGATGCTGCGCAGAATAAAGAGATAGCTATCTTGACAGGATCTATTAAACGATTATCAAAACCTATAAGCGTGGAAGCTATTAAGAAAATAATTGAAAAATGTAAGGTTCCAAATTATTCAGCTGGCGGATCTAGTGCCACCTGGAATCATGGGCATAAAAGTCTTGAGTGTTAACGAATATGAGAAGCCCTATTTAAAGGGCTTCTAGAGAAATTGGCATCAACCATTTCAATCTTGAGTATCTTTTACAGACAGAATGGATAAGCATTAGGTCAGCCTTACTAAAGCTTGGTCTTGATTGTGTCTTAACATCAGATACAGTTTCTAAATGTTTGAACCAATCTCTAGCTCTATCTTCTAACTGTCTTCCACTAAATTAACTATTTCTTCGGTTGAAAAAAATATTGGCCCCTACAGTTGCAAGTATGAGTAAGATAACCCAAAAAATATTTAAGCTAGGGGTATCGGAAATCTCATCCACGCCAAGGTCCGCATCTTCAAGTGCTCCAAAGAAAGAGCCAAGCAGCCCGCAAGTACCGTAAGGTGCAAGTGAATCTCCTTCTTGATAATCAGAATAATTAGCACCGTCTTCAAAATTATGGTTATCATCTAGATAAGTCAAAATTTGTGTTGCATCAAGGCTTAAAAAAACCTCAGGGCTAACTACAACTTGCATCTTTTCATAGCCATATCTGCCTAATTCATAAATCCTATAATTTACCCAAGTATTGGAAGGATTATCATCAAATTGGGCCTCAAATGCATAGTAAATTGCATCTAATTCATTATCAATTTTGGGCTCGATTACCCATCTAACTGGCTTAATTGAACGATTAATTTCTTTAGATTGAATTGTTGTTTGCTTTTCTATTAAACTAAATAATTCATCTTTATCTATTTCGCAATTTTCTGGTTGAAAATATCCAACATTTTCATTAAAAAAATGCACCTCAAACTGATCATTACCTAAAAAAGCCTCAATGGTCGTAGCTCTTCCTGCAGTTTCTCTAGAAATTTTCTTAAGAGATCTATTATTAGTAATGAATTCTGAGTCTTTATATTTGCCTGTAAGGTTAAATTTACTTCCAGATTCAAGGTGGTATTCTTTTGCTAATACATTATGGTGAGTAAGCAGCAAAAATACGGAGAGAGTTAATGCTGAAAATGAACTTGTTATTGGATTTTTCATATTATATTTGTTGTTAAATTTAATTTATTATACATGCCCATGGACACAAAATAATTTTTTTTAGAGCAATTTTATAGGCTTTTCGTGGACACGCTATGGACACAATGCCAAAAAAAAAGAACCCTATAAACGTTATATCTATAGGGTTCTCAAAGAAATTGGCATCCCGTAGGGGAAATTTAGGAGAATCTTATATTAGATAGCCCTCCCCTTAAGTGACTACATTTTTTTAGGACAATGACTACAAGATTTAGTAGTTGAGAATGTTTAACTTTGTTTTTTGCCCACACATTTGTCAACATATAAACCATTAAGGTGCTCAATTCTTTTATTGATAGAATCTTCATTTCTTCCTGATTGAACTTCATTGACTATAATTCCAGGCCAAAAAAATATTCCTAATGCAACATTCTTTCCAGTCAATCCAGAGTCATCTTCAGCATCATCAAATTTAACCCCAAGATTAACTAACTCATATTTGAGCTGGTCACAATTTAGGTCAAAATCTCGTATCTCGACTGTTCTTACTGTGTCGTTTGATACACAACTTGCTAAAAATAGGAATGACAGCGGCAATATATAATATTTTTTCATAGTTTTAATTAAAAATTTCTTTCATTGATTAAAGCATAATACTCTCAAAAAATATATCTCACTTCGACTTTAGTGACTACATAAAACACGAAGCGTGACTACAATCTGACTACAATTTTTTTGATTTCTGACTACCTTTCAAAATAAAAAATGCCTGTAAACGTGACTACACCGTTGGCTAATATGACTACATTTTTAACTTTGGATGCTCTGAGAAGCCCTATTTAAAGGGCTTCTAGAGAAATTGGCATCCCGTAGGGGAGTCGAACCCCTGTTGCCGAGATGAAAACCCGGTGTCCTAGGCCTCTAGACGAACGGGACTAGATTGCGGCAATTATAAAAGCTAATAAGCTGCTTGAAAAGGTGTAAATAGTTATTTAATTCTCTTATTTACAGCTTTTAAAAACCCTCTTAGAAAGTTCCCTTCCATCTGATCTGGGTAAAGTCTACGAAACATTCTTTCCATCCTAGTCATTATTTGTTTTGGATTTTTTGGATCCACGAGTTCTAATGCTTCTACAGTTTCGTTGAAGTGTTCAATGAGGTTGTTTAATTCTTCAGATGTGTATTCTGGGAAATCTTGCCAAGACTCAACAGAACTTTTTTGCGCAGCTTGGTAAAGCTCATAACATACCACCTGAGCGGACATAGCTATATTTAAAACTGGGTAATCGGGATGGGCAGGGATAATTAAATGTTTATTTGCCAGTTGCAACTCCTCATTGGTCAGCCCCCTATCCTCTCGACCAAATAATATTGAAACCTCAATTTCATTTGCAACCAATTCTTGTATCTCTGATGCGGCGTCATTAGCAGTCAGAGTTGGCCATTCAATTGTTCGATCTCTGGCTGATGTGGCATAGATAACTCTTGAGTGTTTTACAGCCTCCTTAATAGAGCTAAAGATTTGTGCATTATCCAAAATATCAGTTGCATTGCCTGCAAGAGCTGCAGCATTTTGATCTGGAAATTTTTTTGGATTAATTAAAGCAAGGTTGGATAAACCCATATTTTTCATAGCACGAGCAACTGACCCAATGTTTCCTGGATGAGAGGTCTCAACTAAAACTATTTGCACATATTGATTAAGCGGATTCATATAACTATTATCGTCATTTCCAGTACAATATGCGACATGTCAAAGCCTGCATTACTAAACGTCGCTATTATTGCTGCAAATATTGGAGCGGCTGAACTCGAATTTGCTGTAAAAAAAGTGCATAAGCTCAATGTTATGAAAAAAGGTCCAACTGATTATGTGACTGAGGTTGATAGAAGGGTTGAGGAGATAGTCTTTGAAAAAATTAAAGAATATTATCCTGATGATAATTTCTTAGGAGAAGAATCTGGGTATGAGGTAAATACCTCTGAAACAACATGGATTCTAGATCCCATCGACGGCACAACAAACTTTATACATGGCTATCCTCAATACTGCATTTCACTTGCATGTGTTGTTAATGGTCAAACGCAGCATGCAGTTATTATTGATCCCACTCGCAGAGAAGAATTTAGTGCATCTAGAGGAAAAGGCGCTGAGTTAAATGGAGAAAGAATTAGGGTTAGTGCTCGCAGTGGCTTAAAAGACTCACTGATAGGCAATACTTCTCATGTGAATGATTCGCAAGATTACTCGTTTGAAAACATTTCAAGTTTTAGGGCTTTATATAAACACAGCCTAACCATTAGACGATCTGGTTGCTCAGCATTAGATCTGGCCTATGTTGCAGCAGGAAGGCTGGATGGATTCTGGGCCAATGGCCTTGGGGTATGGGATATTGCTGCGGGAATGCTGATTGCAGAAGAAGCCGGAGCATTAACAAGTGATTTTTTAGGCAATCCTGATTACAAAAAGAGCGATCATTACCTGTGCGCTACTCCAAAATGCTTTAAACAAATGCTTGCGGCCATCAAACCAAATTTCACAGCCCATTAGGGCATATCGTCAAACTCTGCGCCCTCTGGCTCTGGAATAGCCAAATCATCTTGCGTGAGTGACATTCCAAGCAGCATGTTAGCAACAACATATATAGATGAATAGGTTCCAACAAGAACACCAATAATTAATGCCTGACTAAAACCTTTAATCATATCCCCGCCAAAGAAAAAAAGTGCCAGCAATACCAGCAAAGTTGTTAAAGAGGTAATCAATGTTCTAGAAAGAGTTTGATTGATAGATCGATTAACAATTTCATGAGGTTCAAACCCCCTCTCGCCTCTAAAGTTTTCTCTGATCCTGTCAGAGACAACGATCGTATCATTCAGAGAATAACCAATCACTGCAAGAAGAGCTGCTAAAACAGTCAAATCAAAGTCCCAAGAAAATAATGAGAACAACCCAAAAATAATTACGACATCATGAGCAAGGGCTACCACTGCGCCAAGCGCAAACTTATATTGAAATCTAAATGCAACATAAAGCAAAATCATTCCCAGTGCTACGAGCATCCCAAGGCCACCTTGATCTCTGAGTTCAGTGCCTATCTGAGGTCCAACAAATTCAATTCTTTTAAGTTCTGTTGAAGGATCAGCATCCTGCAAAAATTTATAGATTACATCGCCCAACTGGCTGTTACCATTTTTATCAGCAACTTTAATTAAGACGTGAGAATTTGAACCAAAATTTACAACCTGAAAATCATCAAACCCGTTATCAGTCATTAAATCTCTGATCTCAATGAGATCTGCGGCTTCTTCATAAGACACTTCTATAAGTGTGCCACCACTAAAATCTAAACCTAAATTAAGACCTTTAAAACCCAATGATCCAATGGATAAAATTAGTAAAACTAAAGAGGCCATAGTTGCATACCTTCGATAGCTCATGAATGGAATATTAAAGTTCATTAGACTCTTAGCTCCTTAATATTTTTATTTCCATACATCAAATTAACAATGGCTCTCGTTCCCAAGATGGCAGTAAACATAGAAGTTAAAATACCAATTGATAAAGTAATCGCGAAGCCTTTTACGGGACCAGTCCCAATTGCGTAAAGTACGATCGATGCGATCAACGTCGTAACATTTGCATCAACAATGGTTACAAATGCTCTAGAGAAGCCTTCTTGAATAGCTGTTTGGGGATCTTTACCATCTTTGAGCTCTTCTCTGATCCTAGAAAAAATTAACACGTTGGCATCAACGGCCATACCTATAGTAAGAACTATGCCTGCAATTCCAGGAAGAGTAAGGGTTGCTCCCAACAAAGACATAAAGCCTGTAATCAAGACAACATTGGCAAAAAGAGCAATATTTGCAGCAAATCCGAACCAGCGATAATAAAAAAACATAAAAGCAATAACGGAAAGTAAGCCAATGATGATTGATCGAACTCCTAATTTAATATTCTCTTTTCCAAGACTGGGTCCAACTGTTCTTTCTTCAACAAATTTCATTGGAGCTGCCAATGCTCCAGCTCTAAGTAGCAATGCTAGCTCACTAGCTTCTTGAGGTGAGCCTACTCCTGTAATTCTAAATGCAGTTCCAAGAACGGCTTGAACAGTCGCAAGGCTGATAATCTCTTTTTCAATATAAGAGGTTTGTTCGATAACATCATTTCCATCTGCATCCTTAGTAAGAACTGATTTATTTTTCTGCTCAACAAAAAGAACGCCTAAACGTCTTCCAATGTTTCCATTAGTCGCTTTTTGCATTGCGCGTCCGCCTTGCATATCCAAAGTAATATTAACTTGAGCAAATCCACTTTCATCAAAACCAGAGCTTGCATTAGTTACTCTTTCTCCAGCAACAATAATATTTTTTTCTAAAAAAGCTGAGCCCATTCGCTCATCCTGCCAATCAAACTCCTCTTTTCTTAACCTTGATGTGGTTGATGAGGCTTCTAGCCTGAATTCTAAATTTGCAGTTTTACCAATAATCTTCTTTGCGGCGGTAGTATCCTGAACACCAGGCAATTGAACAACAATTCTGCTGCTGCCTTGTCGCTGAACAATTGGTTCACTGACCCCAAGCTCATTAACCCTATTTCTTAAAGTCATAAGGTTTTGGCCCACAGCATAATCTCTGATCTCTTTTATTGCCGACTGAGAATATGCAAGCTCAACAAGGTTTCTCACAGAATTTGCTGTCAAATCAAAAAAAGGAGTTCCAAGGGGAGTAATATTATCTTCATTAAAAATTCTTAGCGCTTTGTTGTAATCTTCATCACTAGCAAAAGAAAATATTAAATCCTTATTATCTTTTCTAGAGCTTTCAACATTGATGTGATCATCTCTAAATTTCTTCCTGTATTCATTCAGCAATGACTCCAAGCGATTATCTAGTGCGCTATCGATATCTACCTCTAATAGAAAGTGGACACCACCAGATAAATCTAAACCTAGTTTTAATGGTCCGCCACCAATATTTCTAAGCCATTGAGGTGTAGTTGGCTCTAGATTTAATGCAACAATTGCTTCGTCAAGCAAGATTTTCTGCAACGCAGCTTTACCAGCAAGCTGATCATCAAAAGAATTAAACTTTGCAACGATGTTATTATCTTTGAGTCCAACTGATTCAACGCCAGTAGATTGATCTTCTAATATGACCTTTACTTGATTCAATAAAATCTGATCTGCAGATTTACCTGAATCAGTGTATGCAATCTGAATTGCGGGCTTAGCAGGATATAAGTTTGGCAAAGAATAAATTATGCCAATAGACAACACCATCAATATGAAAGTGTATGTCCAGATTGAGAATCTATTCATAATCTTTTTTTTAGTCAATTGATGCGATAGTACCTTTTGGCAAGGTATTCGCGATAGCAGTTTTTTGAAGTTTAAAAGTAATGTTTTCGCTTACTTCGATTGAAACATAAGGTCCTTTAATTTCTTTGATGCGGCCAATGATTCCACCTGCAGCGACTACTTCATCACCTTTCTCAAGTCCATCCATCATTTCTTGCAAAGCCTTCATACGCTTTTGCTGAGGTCGAATAGTCATAAAATACATGAGGGCTAAAAAACCTATAAAAAAAACAATAATAGGATCTGGTAACCACCACGGTAATTGTTGCTGTGTCTCGTTCATGCAATCTCCCTAGATTAAATGCTTGGGTACGTCTAAATGCCGCTTATTATAAAAGTCTTTTATGAACTTGGCGAATGAATCTGATTCAATTGATAGACGAATTTCATTCATGAGACTTTGATAATAGTAGATATTATGAAAACTATTCAATATTGAACCAAGCATTTCATTGGTTTTATCGAGATGGTTTAAATATGCTTGAGAGTAATTCTTACAAACCTTGCATCCACAGATAGGATCGATAGGCTCATCTGAATTTTTGCTTGGAGCATTTCTAATGTTTAACACACCATAAGATGTAATAAGCTGGCCATTTCTTGCATTTCGTGTGGGTAAGACACAATCAAACATATCTACTCCATAAAAAACTGCCTCTACAATATCCTCAGGTTTTCCTACTCCCATTAGATAGTGGGGTTTAGATGCAGGCAAATGGGGTGCAAGGTGCTTAAGTATTCTTGTCTTATCTTCCTTAGGCTCGCCAACACTTAATCCGCCAACAGCAATCCCATCAAAGCCAATTTCTTCTAACCCTTTAAGTGATTCAATTCGAAGGTCCTCATGCATGCCGCCTTGAACAATTCCAAATAAAGCGGAGTCTGAATTATGAGCTTCACGAGATCTTTTTGCCCATCGCAAGGATAACTCCATGGAAGCTCTGGCTTGGTCATTTTCTGCAGGATACGGAGTACATTCGTCAAGCACCATAACAATATCCGAACCAAGATTTGCTTGAATCTGCATTGAGTCTTCTGGACTCATAAAGCATTTCTTTCCATCGTATGGAGATTGAAAGCTAACGCCCTCTTCAGTGATTTTTGCTAGATCTCCTAGACTCCATACTTGAAAACCTCCAGAATCAGTAAGTATGGGTTTGTCCCAATTAGAAAACTTATGCAGTCCGCCCAAATTTTTAATTAGTTCATCTCCAGGTCTTAGCATGAGATGATAGGTATTCCCAAGAATGATTTCAGACCCCGTTTCCTCTAGACTCTCAACTTCTAATGCCTTGACCGTTCCATTTGTTCCTACTGGCATGAAAGCAGGTGTCTGTACTTTACCCCTTGGGAAATCTAACTCCCCTCGCCTGGCATAACCAGAAGTAGCAGAAACATTAAACTTCATAATATTTCAAAAGCATCGCATCACCATACGACAAAAATCTATATTCTTTTTCAAGTGCTGTTTTATAGATATCCATCATTTTTTCATACCCTATAAAAGCAGCAACAAGCATCAGCAAAGAAGATTTTGGTAAGTGAAAATTAGTAATCATATGATCAACAACTTTAAACTTATAGCCCGGATAAATAAATAAAGAAGTTTCACCTTTAAATGCTGATGGCTTATCTTGAAACGCTGTCTCAATAGCTCTAACTGAAGTTGTACCAACAGCAATAATTTTACCCTTACTCGCTTTGACTCTTTTAACCTGCTCAATTAACTCAGAGTTAACTTCAACTAGTTCTTTATGAATCACATGATCTTCAATGTGATTTGTTTTTACTGGTTGAAAAGTTCCCGCCCCAATATGTAAATTTACATAGCCAAGCTCTACACCTTTATTCTCAAGTTCATTGAGGAGCTCTTGATCAAAGTGCATGCCAGCAGTAGGCGCAGCAACAGATTCTTTTTTATCAGGATCAGCATAGATGGTTTCGTACCTCTCTTCATCTAGCTTTTCTGCTGCTCTGTTCATGTAGGGCGGTAATGGGATTTGACCGTATTGCTCAAATAAAGATTTAGGATTATCAGACCATTCTAAGATAAAGAAATTATCTTGCCGACCAAGGACAGTAGCCAAATATTTTGTGCCCTGGAGTGCAAATACTAGCTCCGCTCCCTCTTTCGGAGCCCTGGATGACTTAATTTGAGTTAAAGTCTTATGATCAGATAAAAACCTTTCCAGAAGAAGCTCTATTTTTCCACCGGTAATTTTCTCTCCATGTAATCGCGCTGGAATAACAGAAGTTTTGTTTAATATCAAAAGATCTCCCTCATTTATATGCTTTCCAATATCTTTAAAAGCTTTATGCTGAATAGATTCAGTGGCAACAAGCAACTTTGAATCAGTTCTTTGCGAAGAAGGATATTGAGCAATAAGATGCTCTGGAAGATCGTAATTGAATTTCTCTGTTTTCATTGAAGGTGCTAATTCTAAAAGATGTTGAACTCAGCTACAATGACCGCCGTGCCCCATTGGCGGAATTGGTAGACGCGCGCGATTCAAAATCGCGTTCCTTCGGGAGTACCTGTTCGACTCAGGTATGGGGCACCAAGCCTGCAAAATAAAAAATAACTATACAATCAAATTTCTTGAAATATTTTTATTATGTTTAAATATCAACTTTAAAAACTTCTACACTTTATTAAATTATAAAATGCTTAATCCTAATTTATATCAGAAAATCGTGATTAAGGTTGGTTCGGCTGTTCTAGCAAAGCCAAACGGCTCAGTAAATCATTCAATTTTATCTGCGATTAGTGAGGATATTGCTTGGTTGCTCAAAAAAAAACATGAGGTTCTGGTGGTATCTTCTGGGGCAATAGCACTGGGTAAAAAGAAAATTAACTTGTCTAAAGAACCGGGACTTTCTGAATCTCAGGCAATGGCGGCACACGGTCAAATTGAATTAATGTCAGCATGGAAAAAAAATCTAAATAAATTTTCTATTCCTATTGGCCAAATGTTATTAACTCCACGAGATACGGAACTAAAAATATCGTCTCAAAACGCAAAACAAACAATTAGCAAGCTTTTAGAGGCTGGTTGTTTGCCAATTATTAATGAGAACGACAGTACAGCAACTGATGAGATTAGATTTGGTGACAATGATTTGCTGGCTGCAAAAGTTGCAAAACTTGTTGGAGCAGATTTATTGGTTATGCTTTCAAGAGTGGATGGGCTATATGCCTCTGAAGAGGATATTGATAAGAATAAACCTAGTTCTATAATCAAAGAGGTAAAAAAAATTACGCCAAAAATTAAAAGAATGGCAGGTAATGCCAGTGTTATGGGTAAAGGTGGAATGATTTCAAAAATTGAAGCAGCTGAGATTTGCTTAAAAAATAAATGCACGATGGTGATAACCTCAGGAAGTAATAAAAAGCCAATCAGAGCTCTATCGGGAAGAGCTAAATCTACATGGTTTATAAAAAAATGAATAAAGAGCTTTCTAAGGCGCTTAATGATATAGGTCTAAAGGCTAAAGCTGCCAGCGCAATACTGAATACTGTAACCGGTGATCAAAAAAATCAATTTTTTGACTTAGCTATTTCGGCAATTCAAGAAAATGCTGATGAGATTCTTGCTGCCAACCAAATTGATATTAAAGCTGCAAAAGATAATGGGAAAGATGATGCTTTCATTGATCGCTTGGCGCTAGATAAGACTGGCCTTCAAGGAATATGCAATACTTTAAATGAAATTAAATTATTTGAAGATCCTGTTGGGAGAGAGCTGGCTTCTTGGCAGAGACCTAATGGTTTAAATATTTCAAGAGTAGCAACGCCTCTTGGGGTAATAGGTTTAATCTTTGAAAGCAGGCCTAATGTTGCTGCCGATGCCGGAGGCTTATGTCTCAAGTCTGGCAATGCTGTAATCTTGCGAAGCGGGAAAGATGGACTTCGATCTGCTACAGCAATTGTGAACTCTCTACAAAATGCGCTAATAAGTGCAAACCTTCCGAAAGAATCCATTCAAATAGTTCCCTTTAAAAGCAGAGAAGCTGCAACAATGATGCTGGAGGGGCTGAATGGTTCAATAGATGTCATAGTTCCTAGAGGAGGCAAAAGTCTTGTTGCAGAAGTTGAAAAATCAGCAAAAGTACCTGTTTTTGGTCATTTAGAAGGGATTTGCCATATATATGTTGATGAATATGCAGATGAAAAAAAAGCTTTATCTGTTTGCTTTAATGCAAAAATGCGCAGAACTGGGATTTGTGGTGCAGTAGAGACAATACTTGTTCATAATAAAATTGCTCAATCTTTTGTACCTAAACTTGTTGCATTATTATCAGATGTAAGCTGTGAAGTAAGATGCTGTGACGAAACTATTAGTCTAGATGACAGAGCTGTCCCAGCAACATCAGAAGACTGGTCAACAGAATACCTCGCTCCTATTGTAAGCCTGAAATCAGTTTTAAATATTGAGGAAGCAATTACTCATATTGAAAATTTTGGGACCGGTCATACTGAATCAATTATTAGCGAGAATTTGCAAAATCAATCCATGTTCACGAATTCTATTGATAGTGCAATTGTAATGATTAATACTTCCACTCAATTTGCTGATGGGGGTGAATTTGGTCTTGGCGGTGAAATAGGAATTGCTACAGGAAAATTTCATGCAAGAGGTCCAGTTGGCGTTGATCAACTTACAAGCTTTAAATATATCGTTTCAGGCGATGGTCAAATAAGGAATTAACTTAAATATATACATCAAATCTAGTAGTTTTGCCTAGAACTTGATAATTAATTTTCAAGGAAAATGACTTGGCTTTAATGGGTCTTTTAACAACCATTTTTTTAGAAGGTATTAGTTGCAAAACTTCAAAATCTTCCAAGGGATCATTGTCTAAAGACTCTGCTTCTAAGATCTTTTCTATATACTCCAATTTTCCAGATCCAAGAGCATTCTTCTTTGTTGATGGATACATAGGGTCAAAATAAATTACATCAAAGTTTTTTGCCTGAACAGCATATGAACATGCATTAGTATTGATAAGATCAAGTTTTTCAAAAATAGTCTGATCATCGCTTCGCCTTATGCCATCTTGCAATAAATGAAATAAAATTTTGCTTTCCTCAAGGGCAGTAACTTGGTGACCTAGGCTTAGGAACAATAAAGCATCTTGCAGCATTCCAGCCGTGCAATCTAAAATATTTAACGGTAGATCTGATTTGCCTAAAGCTTTTTTTATGAGTTTTTCGTGATCAACTCTTTTGAGGCGCCACCCTGTCGAGCCAGAATTAAAATCAATCAACAATTTATTGCTTGATCTTGCATCTGGATGGAAAAATGATAGCCCAGCTTCCGATAGATCGAAATGAGGATGACTAATCAATTTTTGATTAGTGCTTGCAGTAGTTCCAAAATTGCTTGCAATTTTTTCAGCTAAGTCTCGTTGATTTGTATCTACGTATACAAGAGGCGGAATCATATGAGTAAAAGAACGATACCCAAAGCAACTCTATAAAGAACAAATGGAGTCATTCCAATCCTTTCAACAAACTGAAGGAAACTCTTAATGGTAATAAATGCTATAAAAGCTGAGCCAATGAACCCGGTTAGTATAATTAACATATCACTTAATGCTATTGAATAAGCTCCCTTGGCAAGCATTAATATCAACGCACCCAAAATAGTGGGTATGCTTAATAGAAAAGCAAACCTTGAGGTATCTTTTAAATTTAATCCAATAATTAATGCTCCTGTTATTGCCATCCCAGATCTGGAGGCTCCTGGAAAAACAGCCAATGCTTGAAAACAACCAATGATCAGAGCTGCAAATAAAGTTAACTCAGTTAACGACCTAGATTGGCTTGAGGACTTAAAGGCAGTGAATAATAAACCAGCAAATACTAGATTTGCCCAAGCAATTGAATGGATATTTGAAGATCTAGACTCAGTCAATTCAGATGCAAGCAACCCTACTAAAACAATTGGTAAAGTTGCAACAATAAGGTGAAGTCCCAGGAAGAAATTTTCTTTGTTTCTATTTTTTGTCCAGGGTGCCCAAGCATAGAGCAATCCTTGAATTTCTTTTTTAAAATAATAAATTACTGCGGCCAAGGTTCCGGCATGAACTGATATATCAAAGGCAATACCAAAATCTTTAGCTCCAAAAAGCAATGAAGGAAACAATAAATGCGCTGAACTGGAAACAGGTAAAAATTCAGTCAGGCCTTGAATCAAGGCAAGAAGAAGCGCAAGGAGAAAATCTGAAATCATGATTTTTTATAATCAGGAGTTTTAAGATAGACAGGATTTGCATTTTCAGGGAGAAAACTCTCGCCAGATTCCAACCTTGTCATAGCTATTGTTGCAATTGGCTCAGCACTTCCAAAGGCTTGGGATAGAAACTGCGGATTGTTTTCTGCAGCCTTTGGCCAGCCAGTGCCAGCAAAATAGCAATCATCCTTTTTCAATAAGGTTGATAACTCTTCCATTGGTAAAACACCCTCAGCTGAAATTGGATTGAGCTTATGATTATTTTTCTGATAACTGCAAAAATAACTTTCATTTATATCCGCCTCTATGGCAACATAAATTTTTGCTTCAGTCTCATCAATCCAATTAGACGCCTCATGAGCAATTGATTCGAGATTTGAAATTGCTATTAATGGTAATTTCTTCACTTCAGCAATAGCTTTTAAAAAAGAGGCAGTTATTCTGAGTGCGGTGTAAGAGCCTGGGCCACAAGCAAAAGCCAATCCATCAAGACTATCAAAGTCTTCTTTCGAATTAAAATTAATGCTTGAAAAAAGTTTATCCCAGTCAGGCCTATCTTTTCGAGCATGAGTTTGAGTAAAAGTATTTACTTCTTGATCGTTAAGCAGTGAGATTGATGAATAATTTCCACTGACATCAAGAGATAAAATTTTCATTTAATTAAAAATTTTTTTAATATCCTCAAATACTTTTTCAACAGATTGAGAGCCATCCACAACAATATACTTAAGAGAACTTTTACTTTCCTGAGATTGATAGTAAGCAACAAGTGGCTTAGTTTCATCTTGATAGACTTGCAAGCGATGTTTGACTGTTTCAAGCATATCATCCTCTCTTTGAATAAGAGGCTCTCCAGTCATATCATCAATACCCTCATTTTTAGGCGGTTGATAAACAAGATGGTAGTTTCTTCCAGAACCTGGATGCACCCTTCTGCCTGACATCCTGTCTACGATTACATCATCATCAACCTTAATTTCAATAACATGAGTAAACTCTATACTATTTTCAACACATAAATCTGCTTGGCCAACAGTTCTTATGCCGCCATCAAATAAAAACCCTTTCACGCAATCATCCTGAGCAATGCGATCTAGAATTAACTCAATGATGATTTGATCTGAAACTAGGCCTCCAGAATTCATAATATCAGTAACTTTTTTACCTAGCTCACTGCCGGATGCTATAGCTGATCTCAACATATCGCCTGTGCTAATTTTAGGAATTCTGAGAGATTCACAAATAATATCTGCCTGAGTGCCTTTTCCAGCACCTGGTGGTCCCAAGAGAAGTATTTTATTCATGTTTCTAATACTGCAAATGCAAGTAGATGGTTGCTTTCATCGGCTAGACTAACATGGGATTTAGTGATGCCCAAGTCCATAAGATAAGATTTTGCACTAGCCGATAAAAAGATTTCTGGTTTCCCAAGCGCATTTCTTAATATTTGAATATCTTTAGGGAAGATTGGATCTTTAAAGCCTGTCCCAAGGGCTTTGACAAAAGCTTCTTTGCCTGCAAATTGTTTGCCAAGATAGAATTGTTTTGGTCCAATTGCCAATTCAGCATATTCTTGAAGCTCTTGAGCACCCAAGATTTTTTTAGCAAATGCAGATAAAGATTTCATTTTTTTTATTCTATCTAAATCAACTAAATCTGTGCCTATTCCATAAATCATATTCTAATTTTTTTAAAAAAATCTCTGCTGCTGAGCTCCCTTCCATCCAAGCATGCGCTAATAGCAACCTGTAATAACTGTTTTAATTTTAACTTATCAATTCTTTCAAGGGTTCTATTTTTTATATCTGCAATCTCCACCGCAGAGAAACCCTTAACATCACCTGCATTATGAAACCCCTTTTCTGGTATGTATGAATAAATAATAGAATCTTTAAACTCTGAATTTTCTTTGCTATCTGTATCAAAATTAATCCCATAACCAAGCACATCAAGAAGGTCTAACTCGAAGACCCTTAAATCTAATTCAGAAATTGCATCTGCTCTGGCTAGCTCAACAAAGTTTTGGTAAAGATCATATAGCTCTTGATTGGGCAGTCCTTTGGGTAGAAGACGTATCATTAACTCATTCACATAAAGATAGGTATAAAGATCATGCGGCCCCTTGATTGACTGAGAAACAAAGTTTGAGTCTATCTGGGTCAAGGTCTTCATCTCTGATTTGCCTGTAACAATTATTCTCAAAGCAGAAAAAGGAAGTAAATGGCCAAAAAACTTTGATCGAGGGTTTTTTGCGCCCTTGGCCATAATAGAAACTTTTCCGGAAGATTCCGTGAAGACATCTGCAATGATGGATGTGTCTCCATAAGACCTAGCATGCAAAAGAAAGCAAGGCTCCCAGTTAAGAGGCATCTTGGTTGCTACCAACTCCCAGGCTGCTTAAATACTGAGCATCATTATTCCAATTCTTGTTTACTTTAACAAAAGTTTTTAATAAGACTTTTTTGTGAATCATTTTTTCAAGCTCAACCCTAGTTTGTTGCCCTATTCTTTTTAAATTAGAGCCTTCATGACCGATAACAATGCTTTTTTGACTATCTCTAGCAACATAAATGATGACGCCTATCGATAACATTTTACCTTCCATGGTCTTTGTTTCTACTGCCACATACGTCTCATGAGGTAACTCATCTCCAAGCGACCTAATAATCTTTTCCCTAACAAGCTCGCTAATGAAGAAGTTATCAGGGATTTCTTTATCTTCGGGTTCAGCTGGATATAAATGATTATTCTCTGGAAGAGATTTTTTAATACACCCAAGCAAATCGTCAATTCCATCATGATTTTTTGCAGAAATAGGGACATAGTCACTGAAAGGGTAAATTGAATCAATTTCTTGAATTAAAGGCAGAAGATCATTTTTATTTTGCACCTGATCAACTTTATTTAAAACACAAATAGAAGGAACCTGAGTCTCTTTAATTTTCTTAAGCACCTGGCGATCCTGATCCTGCAATGAGGTTCGCTGCAGCACAAATAAAACTAGATCAGAGTCTTCAATAACGCTTAAGGCTGAGTGATTTAATACTTTGTTAAGGGTTTTGGTGGCGTTGAGATGAATTCCGGGTGTGTCTAAGAAAATCATTTGAAACTCTTCATCGGTTTTAACTCCTAGAATATTATTTCTAGTAGTTTGAGATTTGCGGGAAGTGATAGATATTTTTTTATCTAAGATGGTGTTTAGCAGAGTTGATTTACCAACATTAGGCTTGCCAACAATAGAAATATACCCACAAAACTGCTTTTTCATGATTCTTCCAATTCAAGCAAAATCAATTCTGCAACCTTCTGCTCAGATTCTTTCTTGATAGAATCAGACGCATGGAAAGTTTTACCATTAAACGTAACAGTGCAATCAAAATAATTGCCTTCTTTATTAGATATAACTAAATACTTAGGTAGTTCTGCTCCTTTAGCCTGCAAGGCTTCTTGCAATCTTGATTTTGCATCTTTGAGTTCTGCAAAGGCATTTAAAAGGGAAAAACTATTTTGAAAAATCTGCAAAATAAACCCTTTGCTCTCTTCGAAACCTAACTCAATAAAAATCGCTCCGATGCAAGCCTCTAGAGCCCCTGCATAAATTGAATGCTTGTGCGTTTGATCTAATTTATTGGTTCCTTTTGAGGTTTGGAGTAAATCTTTGCAGTCCAATTGCTGAAAAACTTCTGCCAGCGATTGTGTATTAACCAGGGAGGCTCTCATTTGGGTTAACTTACCTTCGTTCAAATCGGTAAAACGATTAAAAAGATACTCAGATACAACAATTTCCAAAACTGCATCTCCCAGAAACTCTAACCTTTCGTTGTTTTGATCAGAAGAAATGCTTTTATGCACAAAGGCTTGTTTAAATAGGGGTAGCTCCAAATATAATTTATTAACTGCTAAAGAATTTTTACTCATCGAATTTATTGAATAAAGCCTGTTCTTTCAAACGATGGCAAGCAAGTCCAACACTCCCATGACATCCAAATTAATTCTCCAGTACCCATAAAATTTTCTCTTGGAACAAATCCCCAGACTCTTGAATCACTTGAATTATCTCTATTATCTCCCATAACAAAATAATGATTTGCTGGAACAATAAACTCCTCAGGATAGGAGGAACTCCCTCCTAAGATTCTTATTATTCGGTCTGAATTACCTAAATTTTCTTTTAACAAAGTCTCTGCTGCTGCTGTGGAGATAAGTTCCTGCTGTATAGCTTCGCCATTTACATATATCTTTTTATTAAGATAGCCAATAGTATCTCCAGGCTTACCAATTAAACGTTTTATGTATGGCACATTGACATGTGGCGGAATAAAAACAACAACATCTCCATACTCAGGATCTGCTGATAAAGCAAAAGTGCCGCCAATTCTATTAACCTTTAAGCCGTAACTATGTTTATTGACTAAAATAAAGTCTCCAACCTTAAGGCCGGGAATCATTGATCCAGAAGGTATCTGATATGGTTCGTAGATAAAGGTTCGCAGAACAAAAATTAGAAAAACTGGAACAAACCAGCCTCTACCTGTTGTTTTCAATAAAGCATTTTTACTGAATACGCCAACCAGTAAAATAATTAAACAGATCAATGAGCCAATCAATAAAACAGATCCCAAATCTCCCGCATTAACAAAAATCCTATAGATGCCAACCAAGGATGATGAAAGGCCGGTGATATAAATAATTTGCTGCGATTGATCAGTTAATGTATCTTGCAAAACTTGATAAATCCATACTCCTATAAGTCCAAACACTGCTAGCAAAGATAATAAGAAGATTGGATCACCAAACATTATTTCTCTCCTGAATTGAAGTAATTTAAAAATGCTTCCTGAGGTATTGAGACTCTTCCAAACTGTTTCATTTTCTTTTTACCTTCTTTCTGTTTCTCAAGCAATTTCTTTTTACGCGTGATATCTCCACCATAACATTTTGCAGTAACATTCTTTCTAAGAGCCTTAACAGTCTCTCGAGAAATAATTTTAGAACCCAAAGCAACCTGTATGGGTATATCAAACATTTGGCGAGGAATAAGTTTTTGTAAATTTTTTGCCACTTCTCTTCCTCGACTCATTGCAAAGTCTTTGTGGATGATGATAGACAAAGCATCAACAACATCGTTATTAAGCAATACGTCTAATTTAATTAGATTGGATGCTTTAAATTCAGTAATATTGTATTCAATAGAAGCATAGCCTTTGGTGGTAGATTTTAGCCTATCAAAAAAATCAATAATAACTTCTGCAAGCGGCATTTCAAATACAATGGAAACTTGGTTGCCAAAATATGTCATTTCTTTCTGGGTGCCTCTTTTTTGCGTACATAATGTAATTACATTCCCTACATAGTCTTTTGGAGTCAAGATGGTTGCTAAAACATAGGGCTCTCTAATTTCATTAACATTGCTTAGAGCTGGAAGTTGGGATGGACTATCGCAATCTATGATCTCACCATCAGTCTTTACCACTTGATATTGAACAGATGGAGCGGTAGAAATTAAATTTAGGTCGTATTCTCTTTCAAGCCTTTCTCGAACAACTTCTAGATGCAGAGTTCCTAAAAAACCACACCTAAAACCAAAACCTAATGCATCGGATACCTCAGGTTCATATATTAAAGCGGAATCATTTAATACAAGTTTAGAAAGAGCATCTCGAAATTTTTCATACTCATCAGAGTCAACCGTAAACAAGGATGCAAAAACTTTGGGCAGAACTTTTTGAAACCCAGGCAAAGGCTTAGATGTATCATTTTTTGAATCAAGAATAGTATCGCCAACCGGGGCCCCCTGAATATTTTTTATGCCAGCAACCATGTAGCCAACTTGGCCAACATTTAATTCTTTTTTTGCAATTTTTTTTGGAGAAAAAATTCCTATTTGATCTGCTAAATAGGATTGCTGCGTTGAATATACCTTGATTTTTTGACCTTCTTTAATAGAACCATTTGTAACCTTAATCAAAGAGACAACTCCTAAGTATGAATCAAACCACGAATCAATAATCAACGCTTCAAAAGCTGAGCTTGGATCTCCTTCAGGTGGCGGAATATTATCCACCAAAAGATTCAATAACTCCTCTATTCCCTGACCAGTCTTAGCGCTTACCAATGGAGCCGAGGTTGCATCAATCCCAATCATCTCTTCGATTTCTTGCTTTACTCTATCTGGCTCTGACTGAGGTAAATCAATTTTATTTATTACGGCCAATACCTCAAGGTTTTGATCCACTGCGGTGTAACAATTAGCTAATGTTTGAGCTTCTACACCTTGTGATCCATCAACAACTAATAGAGCGCCCTCACAAGCAGATAGTGAACGAGAAACTTCATAAGAAAAATCTACATGTCCAGGTGTATCAATAAAATTTAGTTGATAGATTTCTCCATTTCTCTTGTAATCAAGAGTTACAGCTTGTGCTTTAATGGTAATTCCACGCTCTCTTTCAATGTCCATTGAGTCAAGAATTTGCTCAGACATTTCTCTTTGAGAAAGGCCTCCACAATATTCTATCAATCGATCAGACAGAGTAGACTTCCCATGATCAATATGGGCAATAATGGAGAAGTTTCTAATATTTTTCATCTTCTAATAAATGCATGACTATTCTATAAGAAAAGCTGATGTGTTATCAGCTTTTCTTATGCATTTAAGATGGATTTAATCTACGGTTACTGCAACAAAGAATCTATTATTGTTTCGACGACCTACAATTGCTAATTTATCTCCTGCATCAAATTGCTCAATCAATTCCTCAAAAGACTCTGCATCCTCTATGGCGTAACGCTTACCTTGAGAAATAACTTCGGTAATAATGTCTCCTCTGGTTAATTTTCCATAAGCAGGAGATCCATTATTTACCCTTAAAACTAAGACTCCATTTTGAGGATCGCTTGGTCGAGAATTATCTTCAGACAGATCTTCAATCTTCAGCCCCAATGGATCAGTAGAAATTTCTGTTTTAGCTGGAACAAATGTTCTTTCATCAGCAGGTAATTCACCTAAAACAAATTTCAAGTTAACATTTTTCCCGTCGCGAATAACTTTTGCATTTGCTTTTGTTTTAGGCTGGATTCTTCCAACAACATGAGGTAAATCTGAACCAAATTTAATTTCTTTGCCATTGAATTCAATTATTACGTCTCCCGCCTGAAGACCAGCATCGTCACCAGATTCACCCTTCTCAACATCAGTAATTAGAGCGCCATAAGGTTTATCCATGCTCAGCGCTTCAGCAAGGTCATTGTCCACCTCACCAACTCTAACGCCAAGGTATCCTCGAGCAACACTTCCATCTTCGATGATCTGGCTAGCAACTTCCATGGCAACATCTATAGGGATTGCGAATGCAAGACCTTGATAGCCCCCACTTCGAGAATAGATTTGCGAATTAATTCCTACAACCTTTCCATCTAAATCAAATAATGGTCCTCCAGAGTTCCCAGGATTAATTGCAACATCAGTCTGAATAAAAGGAACATAATTTCCAATGTTTTGATTCTGAATACTCCTTCCTTTTGCGCTCACAATTCCTGCAGTGACTGAAAAATCAAAGGAAAATGGGGATCCAATTGCAACGACCCAATCTCCAACCTTAAGTTTCTCACTATCACCAATTGAGACTTTCGGTAAATTTTTACCTTTAATCTTTAGAACAGCTAGGTCTGATAGAGGATCAATTCCAACCACCTCGGCAGAAAACTCTCTTCTGTCATTTAAAGAAACTGTAATTTCTTCAGCTTCATCAACAACATGGAAGTTTGTTAATAAATAGCCATCTTTAAAAATAAAGCCAGAGCCATATGCTACAGCCTCTCTTGTTTCAGGCTGTTGAGGCTGAGGGAAGCCTCTACCCCTTGGAATACCAAAGAACCTCTCAAACTCATCAAAGCCTCTCAATGAATTTTGCATTTTTACCTCTTTACGAGAAGTTATATTCACCACAGCAGGTGCAGAAGCCTCAACCAGTTCTGAAATATTAGCAGGCAATGCTGCATTGATTAAAGATGTAAATCCTAGAACTAATAAAAGAGCAATCTTATTTTTAAAAAGATTCATGTTATTTCCTTTGATAAATTGATTGGATCATAGGGTCAGCCACAGATGGAGGGACATCCCCATAAGCAGTTAGCAGCCTTCCATCTTGCAACGGAATTAAATAAATCCAATTATTATTTGCTTTAAAGTATTTTACCTTTTTAATACCAAGTTGTTTATTTTCAAGATGAAAAAATAAATTATTTCTTCCATTTGAATATTGATTGGGGTTATTTGGGTTGACTGAAAAGCCTACTGGGACCCAGTTTTTAGAAACCTGCTGGGAATTATGAGATTGATTAGATTGCATAATATGAATCATATGCTCCATGATATTTTGATCAGCATTTAACAATTGATTTTTGGCCTGATCACTTGAAAGTGCTGATGAAAGCTGCAAAGAGCTATCTCTATCAACTTGAAAACGATCTTCGTCAAACTGATACAAAATTATTAATGTGATCATGACGGTTGCTGCGGCTGTTACAAAATTACTCATCAGGGGGTTAATCTTGCTGAGATAATCTTTTAAAAATGAAACTTTTGGAGTTTTTTGCTCCGAATGCCTTTGAACCAGCGCCGAAATAAGTCCAAATTTATGAAAAGTTTCTTTCAAGCTTGCATCTGCATTCATCTCAGCAAGACTCTCTTGCATTTCTTTAGATGAAAGCTCGCCATCATATAGGGCGGATAGTTTTTCTAAGTCTTTATCCATTTAAAATATTCTCCTGATTCATAAATTCCAAAATTAGTGCTCTGGCTCTAAATATTCTTGATCTAACTGTTCCAATTGGGCATTGAAGTATTTGAGCTATCTCATCATAGGTTTTTCCATCAATCTCCCTTAGTGTAAAAGCTGTCTTAGTTTCAGTATCAAGAGTTTGAATGAATTCCATAATCTTATTTTCTGACTCCATTGCAATAAGCTCGGTTTCTGGTGATAGATACTGAGGAACGTCGTGTTCATTTTGATCTAATGAGTCAGTAATCTTTGAGCTTTTAGAAAAGCTGCTAGCAAAATCATTCTTTGCCATGTTTATTCCTATCCTGTAAATCCAGGTAAAAAGAGCGCTATCTCCTCTGAAAGAGTCAATTTTTTGCCACACTCTAATAAATGTCTTTTGACATAACTCCTCTGCTTGATCTGGAGATTTTGTATATGCGGTCAAAGAAGACATTAGTTTTGGCTGATACTTTAAAACCATGGCTTCAAATGCCATTGTGTTTCCAGCTTTAATTTCATTTAAAAGCACTTCATCACCTTTGCTAACTCCCATATGTTTCCTCGCTTATTTGGACAAAGGTAAGATGGAAAAGTTTCACTTGCCTGTGAAGTTTTTTAGGTTATTTAAAATAAAGCTCTCTTTCTCAGGGCTATTTAAAGATTCATTTTTAAATATAAAATCATATAGAGGCTGATCTTCAAGGTCTAAAATACTATTAAACATCTCAAAATCTTCTTGGGAAAGAGTATCCAGCCTATCTTCACTGTACCTCCTAAACAGCAGATCAAGCTCTCTCAAGCCCCTTCTGCACTTCCATTTTGTTTTATTGATGCCTGTATTCATTTATTAATCTAATATAGTATCTTTATTGAAATTATTAATTAAATAAATTGTTAAATTCTGAATTTATAAAATATGGAGCTGTAAATCTTGGGGATATTGCAGTAATTCATTTGAATGGTGATTTTGACTCCGTCTTGAATCTATTACAAGGACAAGTAACATCAGATTGTACTTTGATCAATGGACAATTAGGTCAAATCTCATCGTTATGCAATGCAAAAGGTTTTATTTTATGCAACTTTGAAATTGTTTTTGATCAAAACAAGTGGCTAATTATCATTGGAAACCCCCTAAAAGATATTTTTTTAAATGAAATAACTAAATTATTACCATTTTATAAAGTCTCTGTTGAGCTCCTCAGTTCCAAAGTTATAGGTTTTACAAGAAAACAAGATCAAGCAATGCTACCAAATGAACATCTTATTTTAAGTTCAGATATTGCGTCTTTATCCTTATTGATTGATAAACATAATAAATATAAAGATGATTTAGATATTCTCAGCAAAGAGAACTGGGCTATTAATCGAAAAATTATGGGTGATCATCAAATTGAGCTTGAGGAAACAGGCAAATATAGACCCCACGAATTAGGGCAACACAATACCAGGGTTAGCTTTAACAAGGGTTGCTTTAAAGGGCAAGAAATAATTGCAAGAATGGAGTATTTAGGAGAATTAAAGAAAGAAACTAGATTGATTACTTACTCAAATCAAAAAGAAGTTTCTGAGTTTATAATTATAGGCAAGAGCTACAAGGACCAAGAAACAATTTTCTCATCTTGCTTTGGAAAAATAGACAGCTTTTCCAATAAAAATTAATCCAGCTCCCAGTTAATTTCACTAGAGCCATTCTCTATTAAAATTTTATTAATTTCTGAAAAATGCTTGCACCCAAAAAATCCCCTGTAAGCAGAAAGAGGTGAAGGATGAGGAGCGGATAAAATTTTATTTTCCTTGCTATCAATTAAATGATATTTTTTTTGAGCTACACTCCCCCATAAAACAAAAATCATATTTCCTCTTCGACTCAACTGAGAAATAATTTTATTTGTTAATTTATCCCAACCTAATTCCCGATGTGAGTTTGGTTGTCCTTGCTCTACTGTTAAGACAGAATTTAATAGTAAGATTTTTTGTTGAGCCCAAGAAGTTAGATCGCCGTGTTGAGAAATTGGAATATTTAAATCATTTTTTAGTTCAAGAAAAATGTTTTTTAGAGAAGGAGGAATCATAATTTCTTTATTAACTGAGAAAGATAAACCGTTTGCTTGCCCAAAACCATGATAAGGATCTTGACCTAAAATTAATACTTGAGCCTCATTAAAATCTACCAATTCTAGGGCGCGAAATATAGATGGAATTGGTGGAAATATAAGCGTATTTTTGGTATTTAATTTTAAAAATTTTGACCCAATCTCATCTAAAAAATCTTTACAAAATCCTTTGCCAAGTGGCTCTAGCCAAGAATCAGGAAAGTTAAATATATTCAAAAAAATTACTCTAAAAAACTGCTTATATTTTATCCACAGAAACTGTGGATAAAGCTTGGGATAACTTAATATTCATACATTTTAGACTGATTTGGTAAGGTTTAATGCAAATTGATCAAAAACTAATCAATTAATAATAAAATTACCTTAAATCAATAACTTATAGTATATTTAGGTTAGACTAATACGTTTTTGAGTAAATATTAATACAGTCTCATTAACACTATTTTGGTCTGTGGGCAAGTATTTTTTTTAAAAAAAATAAATTAGAATAGATCCTCCTTATAGTAACTATAAATAATCCATATGAATGATCAAAAAAACACTCTTTTTTCAGCGTACAACATGAATGGTTTAAACCTAAGAAATAGAGTTGTAATGGCTCCTATGACAAGGAATTTTTCACCAAATGGAATACCTAAAGATTATGCTCCAAGCTACTATGCACGAAGGGCTCAAGGTGGTGTTGGCTTGATACTGACTGAAGGAGTAGAGGTGAGTCATCGAGCTGCAAGCGGTTACCCAAATTGCCCAAATTTAGAAACAGATGACGCAAAAAAAATGTGGGGAAAAGTCGTCTCTGAGGTTCATAAAAATAATTCATCTATCTTCTGTCAGCTCTGGCATGTGGGTGGAATTAGAAAACCAGGAATGCCCCCTCTCCCAGAAATTCCAGGGTTTACTCCATCCGGTTATGTGGTTCCTGGTAAGAAAGTAGCTCATGAAATGACACATGAGGAAATTAAAGAATTGATTGAGGTTTATGCTGAAGATGCAAAGATTTGTGAGGAGATTGGATTTGATGGAGTAGAAATTCATGGAGCGCATGGGTATTTAATTGATCAGTTTTTTTGGGATCAAATAAATTTAAGGACTGATGAATATGGTGGCTCTATTGAAAATAGATCTAGACTTGCCAAAGAAATCCTTGAGGCATCTCAAGAGTTAACCTCTGATAGTTTTAAAGTTGGGATAAGAGTCTCCCAATGGAAGCAACAAGATTACGAAGCAAAAATTACATCTGATGCAGTAGAATTGAATAAATTTTTTAGTATCTTAAAAAATGCAGGGGCTGATTTTATTCACTGTAGTAACCGTCGTTTTTGGGAAGGTGAATTTGAACCTAAGGGCTTAAACTTAGCAGGAGTTGCAAAAGAGGCAACAGGACTGCCAACTATAAGTGTAGGAAGTGTTGGTTTGGATAAAGATTTTATCAAGCTCTATTCTGGCGACCATAAAACTCAAACAACAGATTTGAATATCCTTCATGAGAAACTTAACAAGTCAGAGTTTGATTTAATTGCTGTCGGAAGAGCGCTTTTATCTGACCCTGATTGGGCAAATAAAGTCCAAGATGGAAAAGAGGACCAGATTACACCTTTTGATAAAAGCTTTGTTGAAAATTACGTCTGAAATTTAACTACTTATATTTAAAGACCTGACGCTCATCACATGCTCAACTGATCGAAGTTGGTTAATCAATTCCTCATTTGCCTGACATTCTAGATCAATTAAGTTAATAGCAATTTTATCTCTGCTTTTATTGGTCATCTCAGCAATATTGATATCAAAGGTAGCAATTGAATCAGTGATCTTACTAATCATTCCTGGCTCATTGTGATTGATAATAACCAATCGATGATTAGTCCCTCTTGAAAGCGAGATTCTTGGAAAATTTACTGAATTTAAGATAGCGCCATCTTGAAGATAGTTAACCATTTGGTTTGCAGCCATGACGGCACAGTTTATCTCCGCTTCTTTTGTGCTAGCGCCTAGGTGTGGCAAAAGCACCACATCATTCTTCTCTGCAGAACGCTTGATAAGCTCTGGAGTTGGAAAATCTGTAACAAACCTGCCTAAATTTCCATTCTCAAGCTCGGCTATTACATCATTGGTATTAACTATTCCCCCTCTAGATAAGTTGATTAGCCTGGCGCCTTTTTTAAACTTTCGTAAATTTGATGCGTTAATAAGGTTTTTTGTATCTTCAACAAGCGGAACATGAAGAGAAACATAATCTGATTGCTGCAAAAGAACTTCCATGGTCTCAGCTTTCTCAACCTCTCGAGGCAGCCTCCATGCACCCTCTATTGAAATGTAAGGATCATATCCTACTAATTTCATTCCAAGAGTATGAGCTGCTTGAGCAAGCATTGAACCAATTGATCCAAGCCCAACTATTCCAAGCGTTTTTCCGGCTAGTTCATTCCCCGCAAATGTTTTCTTTTGCGCTTCCATTGCTTTATTTAAAGCTACAGAGTCTTCAAGACCTAGATTTTTTGCAAATTCAATGCCCTCAATAATGCCTCGAGAAGAAAGCAACATTCCACATATGACAAGCTCTTTTACTGCATTTGCATTTGCGCCCGGAGTATTAAAAACAACAATTCCTTGTTTGGTTGCATCATCTATGGGTATGTTATTTGTGCCTGCTCCCGCCCGAGCTATGCATAAAAGATTGTCCTCAAAATTTTCCTTTGCAAGATTATGACTCCTGAGCAATATCCCTTCAGGGTTCTCGGAGACCTCTTGAAATTTGTTTATTCGAAGAATATCGAGGCCATCTTCAGCAATATTATTGAAAGTTTTAAAATTAAACATGTTTACCAGTCAGGGGGGCTTAGTTAAAAGTGAGATTAGTTTATTACAATAAATACCAAACAAAAACATTTAAAACTATTTAATTGAAGAAATTTAAAAATATCTCATGCAGGAAGCTCAGAAGTCATTCTGAAGAAATTTCTTTTTGCATTACATGCAATTGGTATATTTTTAATTGTATGCGTCCAGGAGGACTCTGAGGAATTTTCTCCATTCAACCAGATCATTTGGATTAAAGATTTTCTCTCTTGGCTCATAAATGGTTACATTGGTTGACTGCTTATTCTGCAAATCTTCTATAGAAAATAAATGAGACCCTAATCCAGCCGTAATTGCGGCACCAATGGCTGTAGACTCTAAGCTTGAAGGAACCTGAACTTCCTGACCTAAAAAATCTGCCAATAGCTGACAAAAACCTGTATTAGCAGCCATACCTCCATCAATGGATAAGTTATTAATTTCTATGCCATCCATATTTAAAGCTTCTTTGATATCCATAACTTGATAAATGAGTGCTTTAAATGCAGCCGTAACCATATCTGTTTTAGTTGAGTCCCTTGTTATGCCATAGAAAGCTGCTCTGATTTCTGCATTCCAATGAGGGGCTCCAATCCCTGTAAAACCAGGAATAAATAA
>CABXJR010000008.1 GCA_902512655.1 uncultured SAR86 cluster bacterium | reverse complement strand
TTTGTCAAAATGAAAAAATTTCTTTTCCTCCTTTCTCTGCTGAGCGATAGCCTTTTTGCAATAACAATTATTGGTAGTCCAAATGTAGAAATTAATTCAGAGGGATTATATTTGGTGCAAATTAAGATTAGTTCAACCAGCAATCTTAATGAAGATGATATTTCTATTAGTAATTTTAAATCTGATGACGAGCTATCCGATTTTAATTTTGAATATAGGATTTTTGAAAATCTTGAAGACTACAAGCGCTTAACTTTAGCTATATCTAATAATTTTTTAGAAGATTATGTTTCTTTTCGAATCAATATTAAACAAGAATTAAAAAAAGATATTTTTATATTTCTTCCCCAAAATAATATCGCCCCTAAAGCAAAATCACAAGTTTCTTTCAAACTCCCTGCAAAAAAGATTTATGGCGAGCCACAAAAATATAATTTAGAAAAAATACTATCTGAGGAGACTATTAAAGAAGATTCTGATTTGATTGAGTCTAATGCTTTTTCTCTTTCAAAACCTAGCAATGATATGAACGATAAGGCTGAAGAGCCTAAGAGTATCCCAAGCAGTAAGGTAGAAACCATATGGAGCGTTTCTAAATCTGTAGCCCAGAACTATGATGCTTCAATTTATCAAATTATGTGGGGCTTTTACCTTGAGAATCCAAATGCATTTATAGATGAGGATATCAATAGAGTCAGAGGGGATATAGATCTTGTTTTGCCGTCTCAAGAATTAGTTGCTTCAACTTCAGTTATTGCTGCAAAAGAATCTATTGCTTTCATGGATGCAAGGAACAATCAGTTAAAACGATCATCAGTAAAACCAATTTTAAAATTAACTGCACCTAGAGAAATTTTTACTGAATCAGATATCAATGAAGATTCAATAAAGAGCCCATCTCCACAATCAAATCCTGTTCCAATAAAGAAAATAGATAACTCTCAATTAAATGCTTTGGAAATAGTTTCAAAGAATACTTCAATCATTGAATTTCAATCAGAATCTGATCTCTCATTAAAATCTAATGTCGCAAATAATTCTCAAGCTTTTGATCTTAAAGATCTATTTTGGGTTGGAGCTTTATCTTTGTTTTTAGGTTTTGCAATTTCTTATATGCTGATCCGATCCAGCAAGAGGCCGATATTTACTAGAGCGGCTGTGGAAGAAGATTTGCAAGTTGGCAATAATACTTTCCAAACCAATTTAAGCATAACCAATGATATTGAAACTCAAGAATTAGATCTAGTTAGAACTTATATTGAAATGGATGACTGGGATAGTGCAGTAAAAATATTAGATCAGTTGATAGCTAATTCATCAAATCAATCAATTATTTCTGAAGCTCGCTTACTTTTAAAAGAAAAGAAATAAATTGTGAGATTTGTAGGCATTTGTCAGTATGATGGTTCTAATTATTCAGGATTTCAATCTCAAAAGAATTCATCTTCCGTGCAGGATCAACTTGAGTTAGCAATTTCATCTGTAGGAAAACTTGAGGAAAGAATCAATTATGCAGGTCGAACTGATGCCGGTGTACATGCAATAGGCCAGGTTTTTGACTTCTCATCCAGCGATCATAGAGAGCCCAGTCAATGGCTTAATGGTATTAACTCGTTATTACCAAGTGATATTTCCGTTTCCTCTATTCAAAAAGCACCTGACGATTTTCATTCAAGGTTTGATGCTATGAATAGGTCATATGCTTATGTTATTTATAACGGTAAGACTCAACCAATTTTTTTAAGAGATTATATGTATTGGGAAAAATATGAAATTGATATAGAAATTATGAGAGCTGAGGCAGCTCATTTAATTGGAACTCATAATTTTAATTCATTCAGAGGATCAAAATGTACTGCAAAAAATCAAGTACGTACAATTAACAGTATTGAGATTGAGCAAAAGGATGGCTTTATAATTATCAGTCTTTGTGCAAATGCATACTTGTATAATATGGTTAGAATTATTATTGGTACATTGTTAGAAATGTCTAAAGGTTCTAAAAAAAATATGAAGACTATTTTAAATGCTCAAGATAGAGAAATTGCTGGTAAGACAGCTCAAGCCCAAGGGCTTTTTTTTGTTGGTGCTGACTATAAAAAAATCAATTTAGATATCAAAGAAAATATTACTCACCCATTAAGTTTTTTAATCAACCCAAGATAATGAAATTAAAAATTTGCGGAATACGCGATAAAGATATATTGCAATATGCATGCGAAGCAGGCTTTGATTTTGTTGGATTCATAATGGCCAATGAAAGCCCAAGAAAAATTTCTGATGATTTTTTAGCTTCCCTAGAAAATTTTAACTTTCATGACACATCACCAGTTTTTGTTTTTGCAAACCCATCAGCTGACGAGGTTAATAATATTATTGCTAAAATTGAAAATTCAATTTTGCAATTTCATGGTGATGAAGATGAAAATTTTTGCAAACAATTTAATCAATCATTTTGGAAAACTATCAGAGTTAGAAATACCCAATCTTTTGAGAAAGTAAATGATTTCCCTTCTGCAGATGCCTTATTGCTTGAAACATTCTCAAATGATGCTTATGGAGGAACTGGAAAAGTATTTGACTGGACCTTGCTAGAAAAAATTGCACTTCAGGAAAAATTTGTAATTGCTGGCGGAATAAATCCTGATAACATTCAGCAGGCGGTCACCTTAAATCCTTGGTGTATTGATGTGAACTCTGGGGTAGAATCATCACTCGCAATTAAAGATAAAACTCTGATGGATCAGATCATAATAAATTTTAAAAATGGATAATTTAACTAACTTACCAAACGCTGATGGTTTTTTTGGTGAGTATGGTGGAAAGTTCGTTCCAGAAACTCTTATGCATGCTCTAAAAGAGTTGGATGGAACATATTCAAAGCTTAAAAATAAACCAGAATTTATTGAAGAGATTGATCAAGATTTAGTTAGATTTGTGGGCAGACCCTCGCCATTATATTTTGCTAAAAGATTAACAGATCACTACTCTGGCCCTCAAATATGGCTTAAACGTGAGGATTTAAATCATACAGGTGCCCATAAAATAAATAATACTGTTGGGCAAATATTGCTTGCTAAAGCGATGGGAAAGAAAAGAATTATTGCAGAAACAGGAGCAGGACAACATGGAGTAGCAACTGCAACTGTTGCAGCGAGACTTGGTCTTGAGTGTCACATTTATATGGGAGCGGCAGATGTTGAAAGACAGTCATTGAATGTTTATAGAATCAAGCTGCTGGGTGCGGAGGTTCATGCTGTAGATTCAGGCACTGCAACACTTAAAGATGCTTTAAATGAGGCCATGAGAGATTGGGTGACTAACATTGAGGATACTTATTACATCATTGGAAGTGTTACTGGGCCACACCCATATCCAATGATAGTTAGAGATTTTAATGCCATTGTTGGAAGGGAATTAAGAATCCAATCAGTTGAACAATTTTCGCAATACCCAGATGCAATTGTTGCATGTGTTGGTGGCGGATCAAATGCAATGGGAATTTTTTACCCGTTTCTTGAGGAATCTAAAGTTGAATTAATTGGTGTTGAAGCTGCTGGCAGTGGTTTAATGAGTGGCAAGCATGCGGCTCCTTTGAATGATGGAGAGCCAGGAATTTTGCATGGAGCAAAAAGCTATCTCATGCAAGATAAAAATGGGCAGGTCTTAGACACACATTCTATTTCAGCTGGTTTAGATTATCCTGGAGTTGGACCAGAGCATTCAAATTTAAAAGATTCTGGAAGAGCTAATTATATAGCTGTAGATGATGAAGAAGTCCTCAGTTCATTCCATTTAGTTACTAAGCTTGAAGGAATTATGCCTGCTCTTGAGACTGCTCATGCATTTGCTGCATTAGAGCATATCGCTAAAAATTATAAATCTGATCAACATATTGTAATTAATGTTTCCGGAAGAGGAGATAAAGATATTAATACTGTTGCCACTATGGATGGAATATCTCTTGACTAGATTGGATGAGAAAATAGTTTCTTTAAAGAATGAATCTAAAAAAGCACTGGTTGCATATTTAGTCGCTGGTGATCCAAACATAAATTCAACTCTTGAGCTCATGCATGGATTCGTTAACTCGGGAGTAGATATTCTTGAGGTAGGCGTTCCATTTACAGATCCAATTGCAGAAGGGCCAATTATTCAAGCTGCTCATGATAGGGCGCTAAAGAATAATACATCTCTTAATGATATTTTCTTGCTCGTAAAAGAATTTAGAAAAAAAAATACTGAAACACCAATTATTCTAATGGGCTATATGAATACTTTTTTAGCTAATTCTCAAGCTATAAAAAAAGCACATCTCTCTGGAACTGATGCAGTCTTGATTGTTGATGTTCCTGGTGAGAGTAATCTTGAAGATCTTGGTATTATAAATAAAAATCTTGCTTCAATCTCATTGATAGCCCCTACTACTAGTGAGGATAGAATAACCAAAATATGTGATAGGAGTTCAGGTTTTATATACTACGTTACTCTTAGGGGTGTCACAGGATCATCTCATTTGGACATCAGCGAAGCAGAGCAAAGTATAAATTTCATTAAATCGAAAACTTCGCTTCCAGTGTTTGCTGGTTTTGGAATTAAGTCACCTGATGATGCTCTAAATTTAAGCAAAATATCTGATGGGATTGTCATTGGCTCAAGTATAGTTCAAATGATACACGAGCAATCTAATCAAAAAGAATTTAAAAAAATATATAATTATCTTAATGAAATGGCTGCAGCAATAACCAGATGAATTGGCTAACAAGACTAATACCATCGATTGGTTCAAATCGCGATTCAGAGTCATCAAGGAGCAAGGTGCCTGATGGCCTTTGGAATAATTGCCCTGCATGCGAAGCCATCTTATATCAACCAGAGTTAGAAAAATCACTTTTTGTTTGTCCAAAGTGTGACCACCATCTACGTATTGGCGCAAGAACAAGAATGTCTATTTTTTTTGATGGTGGAAGTTTTGATGAGCTCGCAACCAAAATTACTACTAAAGATATTCTAAAATTTAAAGACACGAAGTCATATGGTCAGCGTATCAAGGAGGCTGTAACTTCAACAGGTGAAGAAGAAGCAATTGTTATTGGTAAAGGTAAGCTTGAGGGAGCTGAAATTGTAGTTGCAGCTTTTGAGTTTCGCTACATGGGTGGATCAATGGGCGGAGCAGTTGGAACAAAATTTGTTCAAGGAGTCGATGCTGCAATAGAAAATAAAGCACCATTGATATGCTTTTCTACAAGCGGAGGGGCTAGGATGCAAGAGTCTATGGTCTCATTAATGCAAATGGCAAAAACATCAGCCGCATTGGAAAAACTTAAAGAAGCCAAAATACCATATATCTCAGTAATGATTGATCCTATATATGGAGGGGTTTCTGCTAGCATAGCTATGCTTGGAGATATAAATATAGCTGAACCAAAAGCATTAGTTGGATTTGCTGGTAGGAGAGTTATTGAGCAAACAGTTAGAGTAGAACTTCCCGAGGACTTCCAAAAATCAGAATTTTTATTAGAGCATGGTGCAATTGATATGATTGTTCATAGAAAAGATCTGAGAGCAAAAGTCTCAAGCATCCTATTAAAGATATATCCTTCACAATGAATATTAATCGCTTGCTTGGAATTTTTATTGCTTTAACTATATTAATGTGGATTTTAATTTTTGCTCTTTCACCTCAGCCCAAGTATCAAAAAAGCACTAACATTAATATCCCCAAACTTCCTGAGCCCATCGTTGATCAAACTAAGCTGAAGACAATAGAATTTAAGGAGGTCAAAAATGATTTTATTGAGATTGATACACAAGATACTCTTCCCTCTGCAAAGGAAAGGGTAGACAAGATTGATTTCAATTTATATGTTTATAAGATTGGCGCCTTTGGCTCTTCAAATGCTGTTTCTAATGCAGTTAAATCATTTAATGATGCAGGATTTCCCGCCTTTACTGAAAAAAATCAATCAAATCAAAATCTTACGAACGTTTTAGTTGGACCTTTTGCCAGCAAACAGGATATTAAAGACAATCAAAAGGCCCTTAATCAAATTGCAGGCATAGAACTCGGCGAGGTTATGGCTTGGAATCCTTAGCCGTAGCTCATTTTGACTATCTTCTAATTGGGATAATTACGCTTTCTGGTTTAATTGCATTTTTTCGAGGTTTTATTCAAGAAACTTTATCCCTTTTGTTATGGGTTATCGCCTTTGCAGCGGCAATGTTTTTAAACCCTTACTTAGATTCTTATTTTTTAGATTATATTGATAGCCCTGATATCAGAAGGATTCTGATAATCATTTCTGTTTTCACAGGAATAATATTCTTAGGAGGATGGTTAATAAAATTACTCCGAGGTCTAGTGCATTGGTCAGGCATGGGAGGCTTCGATAGATTGCTAGGAGTGTTATTTGGTTTTATAAGAGGCATTCTTTTAATTGTAGTTATTTATCTAGTTCTACCAGAAGAATTAAAGCAATCTAGTTTCCTAACAGAATCTAAAAGCTCAACTTATTTAGAAAGGTATGCACCCATGGCTGAAAAATTTTTTAAAAGTATGATCTCGGATAAAAATTCAGTTATGCTAAAGCCTGATATCAGAACAATTTACGAGACAACATAATGTGTGGAATAGTTGGCATATATTCTGAAACTCACGCAGCTAGTTCAATCTACGATTCTCTCTTAATGCTTCAACATAGAGGTCAAGATGCTGCTGGTATGGTCGTTTGTGATGAAACTGGTCGACTGAATAGTCGTAAGTCTATGGGCTATGTTCGAGATACCTTCCAGCAGCGACATATGAATAAATTACTTGGTAATTATGGAATTGGCCATGTTCGGTATCCAACTGCAGGGGGTGCTGGTAAAGAATTTGCTCAACCAATGTATGTAAATTCCCCCTACGGCATCAGTCTTGCGCATAATGGAAACTTAACAAATTCTAAAGTTCTGGCTCGTGAATTGTTTCATGCTGAAATGCGTCACGTCAATACTGACTCAGATTCAGAAGTCCTACTTAATATCTTTGCCCATGAACTTGGAAAGCAAAGAGCAATCCTTCCCTCTAAAAAGCATTTCTTTAAAGCTGTTAAAAAAACTCATATCAGGTGTCAAGGAGCCTATGCGGTTGTAGCATTAATTACAGGCTTTGGATTACTTGCCTTTAGAGATCCACGAGGCATTCGTCCATTGGTCATAGGCGTAAAAGATGGCTCTACAAAAAAGGAATATATTATTGCCTCAGAAAATGCTTCTTTTTCTGCTTTAGGCTTTAAAACTTTAAGAGATGTGCATCCTGGAGAGGCAGTTTTCATTGATGTTGATGGAAATTTGCATAGCGATCAATGTTCTAATAATGCTGAGTCAACCCCTTGCATTTTTGAATACGTTTATTTGGCTAGACCTGATTCTACATTAGATGAGATTTCTGTTTACAAGGCAAGAATGAGAATGGGACAGAAGCTAGCAAAAAAAATTCTTAAACTTAACCCTGACCATGATATTGATGTAGTAATTCCAATACCTGACAGTTCTACCACAGCAGCATTACAGCTCGCAGCAGCATTGCAACTTCCCTATAGACAGGGCTTTGTTAAAAATAGGTATGTTGGTAGAACTTTTATTATGCCAAATCAAGAGGAGAGAAAAAAATCAGTGAGGAGAAAGCTAAATATTTTAGATTTAGAGTTTAAAGGAAAAAATGTTCTTTTGGTCGATGACTCCATTGTGAGAGGCACAACCAGTAAGAGAATAATTGAGATGGCTAGAGAGGCGGGTGCAAATAAAGTTTACTTCTCGTCTGCAGCTCCACCAGTAAAATTTCAAAACCTTTATGGTATTGATATGGCTGCAACAAATGAGTTGATTGCTTCTGGTAGAACTGATGAGGAAGTTTCAAAAGAAATCGGAGCAGATTGGCTTATTTATCAGGATCTAGATGACTTAATTGCCTCTGCTCAAGAAGGAAATCCTGCGATTAAAAACTTTGAGATGTCTATCTTTGATGGTAAATATCCAACTTCAATTAGCTCAGACTACTTAGAAGATCTTGAATCATCTCGCAGAGATGAGAAGAAGGTTGCCAGAGAAAATTAATTAAGCGCTTACAATATTTACAGCCGGAATGTCAGCTGCATTAGCGCTGTCAACATACTGCTCAATTTCATTGAAATTTAAGTAGCGATAAATATCTTCAGCAAGTGGATTAATTTCTTCCATATATTTTAAGTACTCTTGTGGCGAAGGTAGTTTACCAAGCACAGAAGCAATAGCTGCTAGTTCTGCTGAGGCTAGAAATACATCAGCCCCATCCCCCAATCTGTTTGGAAAATTTCTGGTAGAAGTTGAAACTACTGTTGAGTTTGCGAGTACTCTCGCTTGATTGCCCATACAAAGGGAACAACCAGGCAATTCTGTTCTTGCACCAGATGTTCCAAAGATATTATAAATACCTTCTTCCATAAGTTGTTTTTCATCCATCTTTGTTGGTGGAACCACCCATAATCTAGCCTTTGTTCCTTTGTACTTCTTAAGTAAGTGACCTGCAGCTCTAAAGTGCCCAATATTTGTCATACATGATCCAATAAAGACCTCATCAATACTGGTCTCTGCAACAACTGATAAAGGTTTAATATCATCTGGATCATTTGGGCATGCAAGAAGAGGCTCTGTAATTTCATTAAGATCAATTTCAATTATTTCTGCATATTCAGCATTCTCATCTGGCTCTAGTAATTCAGGATTTTCAATCCATTCTTCCATTGCCTGAGCTCTTCTCTCTAAAGTTTTTGCATCACCATAACCACTTCCAATCATCCATCTGAGCATCACAATATTTGATTTTAAGTACTCTATAATCGGCTCTTTATTCAATCTAACCGTGCATCCTGATGCAGATCTTTCGGCAGATGCATCGGACAATTCAAATGCTTGTTCTACTTTTAGATCCGGCAAACCTTCTATTTCTAGACAACGTCCAGAAAAAATATTCTTTTTACCTTCTTTTGCAACTGTTAAAAGACCTTTTTGAATTGCAGCATATGGAATAGCATTCACTAGGTCTCTAAGAGTAATACCAGGCTGCATTTCTCCTTTAAACCTAACAAGAACTGATTCAGGCATATCCAGCGGCATCACACCCAGGGCTGCAGCAAAAGCAACTAATCCTGATCCAGCTGGAAAACTTATTCCTAATGGAAATCTAGTATGGCTATCTCCACCAGTTCCTACTCCATCTGGAAGTAACATTCTATTTAACCAGGAATGGATGATTCCATCACCTGGCCTTAAAGATACGCCGCCACGATTCATAATAAAGTCGGGCAGGGTATGCTGTGTATCTATATCTACTGGCTTAGGATAGGCAGCTGTATGACAAAATGATTGCATCACAAGATCAGCTGAAAAGCCTAGGCAGGCAAGCTCTTTTAGCTCATCTCTTGTCATTGGACCGGTTGTGTCTTGCGATCCAACCGTTGTCATTCTTGGTTCACAATATGTTCCGGGCCTAACTCCTGTAACTCCACATGCTTTTCCAACCATTTTTTGTGCCAGTGTAAAACCTTTATCTGAAAAATCTTCAGCATCAGGCCTAGTAAAAATGTCGGTAGGCTCTAAGCCTAGAGCCTCTCTTGTCTTATCTGTTAATTGCCTGCCAATAATTAATGGAATACGGCCATTTGCCCGAACCTCATCAAGAATAACAGGTGTTTTGAGTTCAAATGTAGATAAAACTTCACCGCTATCTACATCCAAGACTCTTCCATTCAATGGTTCAAATATAATTTCTTGTCCCATATTTAATTTAGAGACATCGCACTCAACGGGAAATGCTCCAGAATCTTCTAGTGTATTAAAGAAAATAGGTGCAATCTTTCCACCAAAACAAAAGCCACCTTCTTTTTTATTGGGAATGAATGGGATTTCATCGCCCATATGCCAAAGTACAGAGTTAGTTGCTGACTTTCGTGATGAACCAGTTCCCACCACATCTCCAACAAAGACTAATGGATTTCCTTTTTTCTTTAAATCTTCAATTGTCTCAAGAGGTTTATCTAGACCTTCTCTAGGCATTTTGAACATTGCCAATGCATGCAATGGAATATCTGGTCTAGACCAGGCATCAGTTGCAGGAGACAAGTCATCTGTATTAATTTCACCTGGAACCTTGTAAACAGTTAGCTTTATCTGCTCTTCAATTTCTTTTTTTTCTTTAAACCATGAACCCTCAGCCCATGCATCAATGACAGTTTTTGCATTTTTATTTGTTTCTGAAAGAGCTAGCACTTCATTAAATGCATCAAAGATTAATAAAGTCTTGCTTAAAGAAGCGGCTGCTACTTCGCCTAATTCATCGTCTTCTAAACATTTAACTAAAGGCTGAATGTTATAGCCACCAAGCATTGTTCCTAAAATAATCACAGCTTCTTTTTTTGAGATGTATGGACTGCTCGTTTCATCTGTTGTGATATCTGCTAAGAATCCAGCTTTTACATAGGCCGCTTGATCTACGCCTGCAGGCACTCTTTCTTTTAAGAGCTCTAGCAATAATTCTGATTCCTCATGCTCTGATTTAAGTAATTCAATTAGATCTAATGTCTGTTGAGCGGAAAGGGGCAGAGGTGGTATTGCTTGTTCTTGCCTTTCTTGACAATGTTTTTTGTAATCTTGAAGCATAATTTTTTCCCTTGGTCGTCATTTTACTGTGGTATCTCCAAATCCCCAAGCCCATTCTTTGTTTCCTTGCATTTCCTAGGATGAAATAATGTATTATCCAGTCTATGAAGAAAAACAAAGCCTCTACACCATGTCTCGGAATATGCTCTACAACCTATGGTGATAATGTATGCAAGGGCTGTAAGCGTTTTGCCCATGAGGTAATTAATTGGAACAAGTATGCTGTTCCAGAAAAGGAGCTGGTTAATACGAGGCTTGAAAATTTTAAGTTAATTGTTTTAAAAGATAGATTCTCTGTTACAGATGCCGAATTGCTGGCAACTCGACTCAATGATCAAGGAATAAACTTTAATGATTCCTTGGATCCGATGACATGGATCTTCGATCTTCTTCGAGCTGCTGGCTCACAAGAATTAGATTTGCATCAATTCGGAATTGCTTGTCATGTAAATATCAATCTCGCGGAGCTTAAAGAGCAGATTTACTCAGAGTTTTTAGAACTTTCTGAGGCGCACTATGAAAGGTATTTTTCTACTTAGTCGTTGGTAATTCCCACCAGTTCGTTGTGTATTTAGGCGACACCATTTCTTTTCGTATGGGCGATAAACCTGCGGGATATTGCGATGCATAGTAAATTTTTGTTTGAGTGCCGTTGAGCCCATCTATAGTTTGCATTAAATTTGCATCTTGTTTTAAGTGCTGTTGATCTGTTGCTGCAAAAAGAGATTTCTGAATAAAGGCTGGATGTGAAAATTGACTCAGTAATATTCCTGCTTTTGCATAAGGATAACCCTTTCTAAAGATTGTATTTAATACTTTGTTTGCACCCATCAGGATGCTCCTTGTATCATCTACCGGACAGGGGAGTTGAAAGCTATCAAATCCACGATATTGTAGTTGTTTATTGAATCTGCTGGTTGAAATAAATACTGACACTTGAGAGCATTTTTGTTTTTCCTGTCTAAGCTTTTCTCCTGCCCGCACTGCAAAATTGCTAATTAGTGGTTTCAGCGCACTTAAGTTCTCAATTCTGCTCCTAAAACTTCGACTTACAACAATTTGTTTTTTTGGTTCGGAATGATTGTCTATTTGGATGCATGATTCTCCTCTTAATTCTCTAACCGTGCGCTCTAAAACAACGCTAAAATTTTTTCTAATAAACCTAATATCCATTTGCACCAATTCATAGGCTGAATATATGCCTAATTGATTCAGTTGTCTGGAGAGGTTGTGACCAACTCCCCAAATCTCTCTAATAGGCAATGTTTTAAGAATGTGGGAGATGTCTTTTTGATTGCTTAGGCAACAGACTCCTGTGCCACCATTTGCATTTTTTGCAATATGACTTGCAACCTTGGTAAGAGTTTTGGTTGGTGCAATTCCAATTCGCACAGGTATGCCAACCCATTGCCGTATAGTATTGCGACAATAAACACCAAACTCATGGGCTTGATTTGTATTTTGTATATGTTGCAGATCTAAAAATGCTTCATCGATGCTATAAATCTCGATTTTTTTTACCATACCATCAAGAATATTCATCACTCTTTTCGATAGATCACCGTACAGTGGGAAGTTAGATGAAAATACTTTACCTCCTTGAGCTAGATACTTTTTTTTCACTTGAAACCAAGGAACGCCCATTTTTATACCCATGGCTTTAGCTTCTTTGCTTCTGGCAATCACGCATCCATCATTATTGGATAGCACCACAATAGGCGTTTTCTTTAAATCTGGTCGAAAAACTCTCTCACATGAGGCATAGAAGTTATCGCAATCCACTAACGCTAAAAGCTTCATTCAAACTTATTAATGGCCGCAGTCACTGTTCCCATAATATCTAGGTCTTGACCATGCTGGATATAGATTGGCTTGTATTTCGAATTCTCTGGTCGCAAGCACAGTCGAGGCTTAAGTTGTAATCGTTTACATACAAAGTCTCCGTCTAGAGAGGCAACCACAATGCTGCCATGTTTTGGTTTAAGGCTTCGATCAACTATTAGGATAGCTTGGTCTGCAATATTTGCATCTAACATTGAATCCCCGGATACCCTTACCAAGAAAGTAGCAGCTCCATTCTTGATAAGGTATTGATTAAGATCAATAGGGCTTTCCAAGTAATCATTGGCAGGGCTTGGAAAGCCTACAGATACTGGTTCAACAAAAAATTTTGTAAAAGTGGCAGGCAGATCATTTGCCGATATTGAACTGAGATAATTAATAGTCATGGGATTTAAAATACTGTATATTTATACAGTATTATTTGCTAACAAACAATAGTTTTAAAGAGTAAATTCTTTTAATTCTTGCTGTTGTTCATCAAGCATCAGGCACCAGCCAGTTTTATGCCAGTCACCTAAAACAATTCGAGTACCGGAATTTATTTGGTGAGTATTTGGTCTATGGGTATGACCATGAATTAGTACATCTATATGATGTTCTGTGAAGAAATCTTCAATGGTAGTTGGAGTGACATCCATGATAGAAAAATCTTTGTTACTATTATTTTTTTGACTGGCATCACGCATGTCTGATGCAATTTTTAGACGCTCATTTAAAGGTTTCTGTAAGAATTCTTGTTGCCATTTTTGAGATCTAACTTCTTTTTTAAACTTAATGTATTCAAGATCTTCGGTGCAAAAATTATCTCCATGCGAGAGAGCAATTTTTTGATCAAAGAAATTTAAAAAGAATGGATCTGGGAGTAGGGTGAGGTTAGATTGTTCTGCAAATTTTTGACCGCATAAGAAATCTCTATTGCCATGAATAAAAAATATTTCTAATCCATTACGAGTAGCATGATTTATTTTTTGCATTACTTTAATGGCAAGATCGGAGTCATCATCATCTCCAACCCATGCTTCAAAAAGATCACCTAAAATGTATAGATGGGATAGTTCTTGCGCAGCAGTTTTTAAAAATTCAAAAAAGCCCTCTTTTACAGAGGGCGTATTTTCAGATAAATGAAGATCAGATATAAATCCTAATTTCATTCACTCAGTGTAACTGAATTAATAATTGTTGGCTCAAGAGGCGCATCGGCATAACCGCCAACAGTAGAGGTTGTACTCAGGGCAATTTGATCTACAACATCCATACCATCAATCACTGAACCAAAAACCGCATAACCCCAGCCTTGAGAGGTTTCGGCAGTATGATTCAAGAAGTCGTTATCTTTGTGATTTATGAAAAATTGACCAGTAGCAGAATGAGGATCCATGGTCCTGGCCATAGCAATGGTTCCACGATCGTTTTTTAATCCATTATTGGCTTCATTTTGAATTGGATCTGTATTTGTTGGTTTTGGAGTCATATTTTCATCTAAACCTCCACCTTGCACCATAAACCCTTCAATGATTCTGTGAAAAATGGTACCTGAGTAATAGCCATCTTCAGCTAGTTTTAAAAAGTTTGCAACAGTTATAGGCGCGTTATCAGCATCAAGCTCTAAATGGATTTCTCCGGCTGAAGTAGAAATAGTAACAAGTGACATCTGATCCTCCTCTGGATAATATTCAGTCTGATCTTTTTGATCAATGGCTGATAGGAAGAAGATTAATGCAACTGCGGTTACAATGATTATTAAGACAGTAATTTGTATTTTTGACATTAATAAATAAAACCTACATTCCAATTAAGTTCTCTATAATAAGTGATTCATATATCAAATAACAGATGACAATTAAGTTTTATAACTCCTTAACAAATCAGAAGGAAGATTTTGTACCCATAAGTGAGGGTGAAGTTGGGATGTATGTCTGTGGAATGACGGTCTATGATAACTGCCACTTAGGCCATGCAAGAGCGATGATGGCTTTTGATATTCTTGCGCGATATCTCCGATATCAGGATTATAAGGTTAACTTTATTCGTAATATTACTGACATAGATGACAAAATTATTGAAAGAGCTAATGAGAATAAAGAGACAATAGATACTCTTACGGATAGAACGATTGCTAGTATGCAGGAAGATTTTTTAAAGTTGGGATTAGCCATTCCCACAAACGAGCCTCGCGCAACCGATCATATCGAAGGTATGATTAGAATGATTAGTACGTTAATTGACCAAGGGCATGCTTATCACTCTGAGGGTGGAGATGTTTTTTTTGCGGTGCGAACATTTTCAGAGTACGGAAAATTATCGAATAAAAATATCGATGACTTGAATCCAGGCTCTAGAATCGAAGAAGATGAATCTAAAAAAGACCCATTAGATTTCGTACTTTGGAAAAGCGCTAAGCCAAATGAACCATCATGGGATTCTCCATGGGGTCTTGGAAGACCTGGCTGGCATATTGAATGCTCAGTAATGTCATTAGAAAACTTGGGAGAGCATTTTGATATTCATGGGGGAGGCCCAGATTTATTATTCCCCCATCATGAGAATGAAATAGCTCAATCAGAATGCGCATCTGATAACAAATTTGCAAATTACTGGATACATTCTGGTCTGCTAAAAATTAATGGTGAAAAAATGTCTAAATCTTTAGGCAATTTGGCTCTATTAAAAGATTTATATAATTCTTATCACCCAGAAGTCATTCGCTATTATTTAATCTCTAGCCACTACAGAAGTTCTCTAAATTTTGATAACGAATCTCTAGATCAAGCGCGATCGGCTTTAACAAGACTTTATCAGGCTTTATCGCTTGCACCATCAGAAGAGACAGATTTGCATGATAGTAGCGTTAAAGAATTTATAAACTCAATGAATGATGACTTAAATACTCCTGAGGCATTAAGCACTCTCTTTGGATTAGCAAAATTAATTAATAGTAGTCAAAACATGCAAGAGCAGAGCATGTATTCATCAACCATGAAAGAATTGGGTAAAGTTATGGGGCTCCTTAACGATAGCCCTGATGCTTTTCTTCAATATGGAGCAAATTTAACTGATGAAGAGATTAACAGGAAAATAGAGGAGAGAAATCAGGCAAGAGATGATAAGGATTTCCAAAAAGCTGATCAAATAAGAGATGATTTAGCAGCGCAAGGCATCTTATTAGATGATTCTAGTGATGGAACCACCTGGAAGAAATCTTAATCGTCTTCCTGCAGGTCATTGATTACTGATTCTATGCCAGTTGAGCCCATGTTCATCCCAACCACTCTCTCAATTCCCATTTTTGCATAATGTTCTGCAGCATCTTGCATTAAGCCTGATTGATCAAGTGTTAAACCACCATCTACACACATATTAATTCCTGTAATAAATCTAGATTCATCTGAAGCAAGAAATAAAGCTGTGTATGCAATATCAATTGGCATTCCAAAATCTTTGATCGGCTGTTCTAGCTTGCTATCTTCAATTGCTGTTGCTAAAAGAGGTGTATTAATTGTTCCAGGTGAAATTGCATTCACTCTTATTTTATATTCACCCAATTCAATAGCAGCATTTTTACAAAAATTTATTACTCCAGCTTTTGCTGCGGAATAGGCAAGAGGACCAGATCCACCTCCCATGCCTGCAATTGACGCTGTATTGATAATGGACCCCCCCAACATATTTTTTTTCATAACTCTAGCTGCATATTTTGAGCCTAGAAAAACAGACTTTAAAAGTATTTGAAATGATTTATCCCATTCGTCTCCATTAATATGCGTAATAGGACCAACGGCACCACCAATGCCAGCATTATTAAAAATGATATGCAAGCCACCAAAATGATCAACTGCTAGGTTGATCATACTTTCTATGTCATTTTCTGATGAGACATCAGTGATGGATATGCATGCCTCTGAATCAAGTTTCTTTTGTTTAATAATTTCGAAGGTTTCTTCAAGGGACTCTTTATTAATATCTGCCAAAACAACCTTAGCACCATGCTCTAAAAACAATAATGCAGTTTCCTTGCCAATACCACTTCCAGCACCTGTTATCACTGCGACTTTATCTTGTAATCTTTTCATTTAATGATTATTACCGAAAGCCTATCAAAATAAAAATAAAGTTATGTCAAAAAACATACCATGCATGAGCTGGACAAATAGATTAAAATTGAAGATTGGCTAAAAGAATGGCTCCCTGACGTGGGATCGAACCACGGACCAATTGATTAACAGTCAACTGCTCTACCGCTGAGCTATCAGGGAACAAGTTGAGAATTATAAATTAAAATTCATAAAGTAAAACAGGATAATGACAAAAAATTTAACCGTTACATCTCCCTTTGAGCCTGCGGGAAGTCAGCCAAAAGCAATAAAGACTCTAGTTAATGGCTTAAATGATGGATTGTTACATCAAGTATTGCTTGGTGTGACAGGATCAGGGAAGACTTACACTATGGCTAAAATTATTGAATCAACCCAGAGACCTGCTGTGGTTATGGCTCCTAATAAGACATTGGCAGCTCAATTGTATGGAGAGTTAAAAGATTTTTTTCCAAATAATTCAGTTGAATATTTTGTTTCTTATTATGATTATTATCAGCCTGAGGCTTATGTCCCTACCTCAGATACTTACATTGCAAAAGATGCATCCATTAATGAGCATATTGAGCAAATGCGCCTTTCCGCAACCAAAGCTTTACTTGAAAGAAATGACACGATCGTTGTTGCTACTGTATCAGCCATATATGGTCTAGGCGCTCCTGAATCCTATCTCAATATGATCCTGCATTTAGACCGAGGCGAAACAATAGATCAGAGAACTATTCTGCGTCGTTTATCTTCAATGCAGTACACTCGAAATGATATTGATTTTAGACGCGCAACTTTTAGAGTTCGAGGAGATGTCATCGATATTTATCCAGCTGATTCAGAGAGAAATGCGCTAAGAATTGAATTATTTGGAGATGAGGTGGAGCGCTTGTTGTGGATAGACCCATTAACTGGAGAAGTAATTAATGAAACGCCTCGTGCAACGATTTATCCTAAAACTCACTACGTTACACCTAAAGAAACAGTTCTGGACTGCCTAACAATTGTTCGAGAGGAGTTAAAAGAAAGACTTAAATTTTTAAGAGATAATGAAAAGCTGGTTGAAGCGCAAAGGTTGCAAGAGAGAACAAATTACGATTTAGAAATGATGAAGGAGTTGGGATATTGTCAAGGTATAGAAAATTATTCACGCTATCTTTCAGGTCGAAATCCGGGCGAACCACCGCCATGTCTTTTTGATTATTTGCCTAAAAATGCAATAGTTTTTATGGATGAATCTCATGTATCAGTTCCTCAAATCGGAGGCATGTATAAAGGAGATCGATCACGAAAAGAAACTCTAGTTGATTACGGATTTAGATTGCCGTCAGCTTTAGATAATCGCCCGTTAAGATTTGAAGAATGGGAGGATGTTACACCGCAAAAAATTTACGTCTCTGCAACTCCTGGTAAATATGAATTAGAGCATTGCGATAATATGGCAGAGTTATTAGTTAGACCAACAGGGTTGATTGACCCAGAGATTGAAATTAGACCTGCAACCTCTCAAATTGATGATGTGATTGGTGAATGCAATAAAAGAGCGGCTTTGAAAGAAAGAGTTTTGATAACAACTCTAACGAAACGTATGGCTGAGGATTTAACAGACTATTTAGATGAAAATGGGATTAGAACACGCTATATGCATTCTGACGTAGACACAGTAGAGAGAACTGAAATTATTAGAGATTTAAGATTGGGTCATTTTGATGTTTTAGTTGGGATTAATTTATTACGAGAGGGCTTAGATATTCCTGAAGTTAGTTTGGTGGCAATATTAGATGCTGATAAAGAAGGCTTTTTAAGGTCAGAGGTGACTCTTATTCAGACAGTTGGAAGGGCAGCAAGAAATTTGCGAGGTAAGGCAATTATGTATGCCGATAAGATTACAGGCTCAATGCAAAGAGCCATGGATGAGATGTCTAGAAGAAGGGAAGTCCAAGTTAAATTTAATAAAGATAACAACATCACTCCAACATCAATTGTGAAAGATGTTAAAGATATAATGGAAGGCGCTAGAGTCACCAAGAAAGCAAAAAAAACAAAACCTCAGTCTTTTGAAAAAGAGCTACCTTTTAAAATTAGTAATGAATCGCCGGAAATGATTGCAACATCAATTACTAAACTAGAAGAGCAGATGTATATTTATGCAAAAAACACTGAGTATGAAAAAGCTGCGTTTTGCAGGGACCAAATCAAAAACCTAAAGTGGCAGCTTCTTAATTCTTAGATCTAACTTTCACTGCAATTTTGAGCTAACAAGAGATAGTAATAATCCCTAACTCTTTCCACAAAATCAACAGTTTGCTGACCTCTAGAATAGTTTTCTGAATCCATTAAAGTTTTTAAATTAAGTAAGTATCCTTCCAAATCCAACCAAGTAACTTCAATAGACTTTTTATCTATTGCATCAATTGCATTTTTTATATTTGTAGTTCCTAAGTTGTAGGAAGCCAATATAAATGCAATCTTGTCACCAGAGGAAGTTCCATAGTTCGTGCTTGATTTGAGATCGGCAATGTATTGTGCGCCTCCATATATACTTTGAATAGGATCTAAACGATTTGTAACACCCACCGATGCTGCTGTGGGAAGTGTTAACATCATCATGCCTTTAACTTGGGTTGCTGACCGGGCTTTTGGATTCCATTGAGATTCTTGAAAAGCAACTGCAGCAAGGAGCTCCCATTCAATATCAAAGGTTTGTGCAGCTTCAATAAAATCATCTTTGTATTTTAAGAATCTTGATTTTGTTAATTCATCAAATTTCCTTTTTTCAAAATCACTTAGCCTTGAGAAGGAATATAATTTCTCGTTAATAATATTGCAGTAAACCGATAGAGGAGTGTTTACGGGCTCTTTTGTGCATGCATGGAGACCAAAAATCAGGATGAAAATAATTGAGTTTTTTGCAAGGAATTGCATTGTTTTTATTTTTTTAATTTTAAACATCCTTATAATTAATTATTACAATATTTTACTAGAGAGCTAGTGTCAAAAAATCTTAATTTGCTGCTTCAAGGTCCCTCAAGTTTTTCGCCGTCAAAAATTTCATCTCTTAACTCAGAGTTCAATTTAATTAATGATTCTTCAGCCTTAGAATTAAATAGTTTTGAATTTTATTCTGTAGATGTAAGTCAAAATTTTTCTGATCATGCAAAGCTAATAGAGTTATTAAACTCTCAAGAGCCTATCAAGTTACCAAATTTTTTTATTGGTCCAAGATCTGGAACTATCAGTCCATGGGCGTCTAAAACAAGCGAAATAATAATTAATGTTGGTATTCAGGGCGTCTATAGCATTGAAAAGTATTTAGGTTATTTTATTAATGAGAACTTCTCTGCAGCTGATTTGAACTTGTCATGTTTATTTGACCGCATGACTCAAGAAGTTTTTATGAGCACAAAGGATATCGCCTCAGTTAGTTCTGCACCAAAGAGAAAACCTTTGATACATATTGATATTTCCAAGGCAGCTAAAGATTCTTTAATTAAAGCAAATCAAGATTTGGGATTAGCATTATCTGAGGAAGAAATTAATTATTTAGATCATTTCTATTCGTCTGCACTCCGCAATCCCACTGACGCTGAGCTGATGATGTTTGCCCAAGCTAATTCTGAGCATTGTAGACACAAAATATTCAATGCTGCCTGGGTAATTGATTCTACTGTTCAAGAAGAATCCTTGTTTGATCTAATCAAAAAGACAAGCCAAGGCAATAAATTGGATTTGATTTCAGCCTATAAAGATAATGCTGCTGTTATTTCAGGAGCTGAAGTGTTGACGTTAAATAGAAATTTAAAAAATGGCTATAGCTTTTCTTCAGAAAAAATAAATTCAACTTTAAAAGTTGAAACTCACAATCATCCTACCGCTATTTCTCCATTTCCAGGTGCTGCAACTGGTTCTGGTGGAGAAATAAGAGATGAGGGAGCAACAGGCTCTGGTGCAAAACCTAAAATGGGATTGGTTGGTTTTAATGTTTCCAATCTTAGATTAGAAGACTTTCCGCGTGCCTGGGAAGCAGCTCCGCATAAACCTTCAAGAATTGCTTCGCCTTTGCAAATTATGATTGAGGGGCCAATCGGAGCCGCCGCATTTAATAATGAATTTGGACGACCAAGTACTGTTGGTTATTTTAGAGTCTTTGAGCAACCTTTTATTCATAATCAAGCTTATGGATACCACAAACCAATTATGTTGGCTGGTGGCATTGGAGAGGTCAAAGATAGAAATAGTATTAAAAATCCAATAGAAGTTGATGATTTAGTTGTTGTTTTGGGCGGCCCTTCGATGCTCATAGGATTAGGAGGCGGGGCAGCGTCATCCATGTCATCTGGAGAAAGTGATGAAGATCTAGATTTTGCTTCTGTTCAGAGGGAAAACGCTGAAATGGAAAGAAGATGCCAGGAGGTAATTAATCAATGCACATTCGAATCTCCAAACCTTATTGAATTTATTCATGATGTTGGAGCTGGCGGGCTTTCAAATGCAATTCCAGAATTAGCTAAAGACTGTAATTTAGGTGTTGCCATAGATTTGAGCTTGATACCTGTTGCTGATCCAAGCCTTTCTCCTATGGAAGTGTGGTCAAATGAATCTCAAGAGCGCTATGTTCTAGCAATCAAAAAATCTAACAAAGATATTTTTGAAAATATATGTCGACGAGAAAGATGTCCAGTTGCTTTTGTGGGACAAACCACCTCATCAGATGCGGTAGAGGTTTATGATCCTGGAAGAGATGCATACCCTGTACAAGTTCCTCTATCAATGCTATTTGGTGACTTGCCTATTTCTAACATGGTGGTTAATAATCCAAGAATTAATCAAGCAATTGATTATGGCAACTATGATTTAGATTTATCTGAAGCAATCCAGAGAGTCCTTTCGCATCCATCTGTAGCTTCTAAAGCCTTTTTAATTACCATTGGTGACAGAACTGTTGGTGGGTTAGTTGCTCGAGATCAATTGGTGGGGAGATACCAAGTGCCCACCTCAAACTATGCAATGTCTACTAAATCATTTCTTAGCAATGAAGGAGATGTTTTATCAATTGGAGAAAAGCCAACTCTTGCAATTAAAAATCCAGCAGCATCGCTGAGGATGGCTTTGGCTGAGGCATTAATGAACTTAATCTCTGCTCCAGTCAAGAATTTAGATTTAGTTAGGCTTTCTGCAAATTGGATGGCGGCCTGTGGAGATGAAGAAGAGAATTATGCCTTAAGACAAGGAGTTGAAGCTCTATCAAAGATTTGTATTGAGCTGGGAATAGCCATACCAGTAGGTAAAGATTCTTTGTCTATGAGAACAAAGTGGAATGAAGACGATCAAGAGCTTCAAGTGAAGAGCCCCTTGTCGGGCGTCATTACTGCTATGGCTCCAGTTGAAGACGTATCATTGGCCATAACAACTGAATTTAAAGAACATGGTTCAAAAGATCTATATCATTTATTTTTGAATGATCAATCTAGATTAGGCGGGTCTATTTTTGAGGAAGTCACTTCTTCAAGCATTCAAAAGGTTCCAGATATCGACAATGTTGAATTGTTTAAAACCCTATTTAATTCAATTCAGGAGTTAATAGGGCGAGGCTGGATCGTTGCCTTGCATGATATTTCTGACGGAGGATTATTTACCGCTGCTGCAGAATTATCCTTTACTAATAAGATTGGGATAGAAATTTTCGTCCCAGAGAATTTTCAAAATGACTGCAAGATGGAATATCTTTTTGCCGAAGAAACAGGCGCTATTATTCAATTTCATAACGAATTCGAGGACCAAGCATTAGATTTTCTGAAACAAACAAACATTGAATATCGAAAGTGTGCGACGCAAAAATCTGATGCGCAGATTTCAATTTCTTCAAATGATAAAATTGAATTTTCCGATTCAGTAGTAAATTTAGAAAAGATCTGGAATGAAACCTCTTACTCAATCAAATCTTCCAGAGATAATCCTGATAGCGCAAAAGCAGAACATGATCTAATTGAAAGATTTGATGACCAAGGCTTGGTTACTAACGACAATTTTCAATTTTCTGCTCAATTGCCTGCATTTAATAAAAACCTAAAGCCAAAGGTAGCAATTTTTAGAGAGCAGGGAGTTAATGGTCAAAATGAAATGGCTGCAGCATTTATGTTAGCTGGGTTTGATGCATTTGATATTCATATGCAAGACCTTCTTGATAATCCCAGCCTGCTTTTGGAATTTCAGGGTTTGGCAGCTTGCGGCGGTTTTTCTTATGGCGATGTACTCGGAGCTGGAGGAGGCTGGTCATCAAGTATTAACTACAACAGAGCTGTTAGAGATTCATTTGAACAATTTTTCAATCGAGATGAAACATTCACTTTTGGTGTTTGTAACGGATGCCAAATGCTATCTAATTTAAAAGATTTAATTCCAGGCGCAGAAAATTGGCCTAAGTTTTTATGGAATGAATCTGATCAATTTGAGGCACGTTTATCTCAAATCACTATTGCTGAATCTAAGTCTGTTTTGTTGGCAGGGATGGAGGGATGGCAAATTCCTGTTGCTGTTGCTCATGGTGAGGGCCGGGCTTCATTTAAAGGAGATGCACTAAAAAACCTTTCAGAGCAGAATCAGATAGCAGTGCAGTTCACTGATCATAAGGGTGCTGTGGCTTCTGCGTATCCACTGAATCCAAATGGATCTCCTGAAGGTATTACTGGCCTTACTTCTAGAGATGGAAGAGCAACAATTATGATGCCTCATCCAGAAAGAGTTTTTCGATCTCAGCAACTATCTTGGAAATCACCAAAGTGGAAGGAGTATTCTCCTTGGATGCAAATTTTTTTAAATGCTTACAAGTTTAGCCAAGGGCCATAATTTTCTTAACTACCAGAGTTTTAAAGCTTCTTCTCTGAAAGGGAACTCACCTGAATCCAAATCATCAAAATAATACTTTAATGTCTTAGTGACTGTTGGAAATGCGATTTCATCCCAAGGGATTTCATCTTTAGTAAATAGTCTTACTTCAGAGCTTTCTGAAGTGGGACCAAATTTTTCATCACCCAAGTTAGCCAAATAAAAAAAGTGCACTTGACTGATATGGGTCAAGCTAAATGCTGAATAGGGTGCAATAATTTTTGGTTCAGCTTGAGTTTCTTCTTTGGTTTCTCTTAGAGCTCCTTCTTGGAGAGTTTCTGCATTTTCCATAAACCCTGCAGGCAATGTCCAACGACCAAAGCGTGGCTCTATATTCCTTTTGCACAAAAGAACTTGATCATCTTTGATGCATATAGTCCCTACAATTAGGTTGGGATTGGTATAAAAAATTGAACTGCAAGCAGAGCAAATATAGCGTTTTAAATTGTCATCAGCCGGAACTTTAAAATCAATTTGGCCGCTTCCGCATTTTGAACAATATCTCAAAAGTGCTCCTTTCCTAGAGAATTAAATGTCGTAAGAAGTTAAACTTACGCAATGATTGAAGACATAAAGTATAAACTAAATTTAAATAATTTTGAAAAGCCAAGTGGCAAACCTCAGGCTTCAGTTCTAATAGCTATCTTAAATTATGGAGAATTTATTGAGTCTCCAGAATTAATTTATACTCAGCGTTCTAGCCATCTTTCAACCCATTCAGGTGAAGTTAGTTTTCCTGGAGGTAAAGCCGATAAAACGGACCCCAGTCTTTTTGGAACAGCTTTGAGAGAGGCCAATGAAGAAATAAGCCTTAATAGCGAAGATATTACTGAGCTAGGCAAATTAAATTATCTAATATCTCGTCATAAGGTAGAGGTTAACCCTTTTGTAGCTTCAGTTAATAAACCTCAGGCGCTAGAGCCTAATGAAGAAATTCAAGAAATTTTTACGGTACCATTAAATTTTTTACTTGATTCAAAAAATATTCAAAGAGAAAGCATAGAAAGGCAGGGTAATGTTTGGCAAGTTCCAACTTGGAACATAAAAAGTCAAAAGATATGGGGTTTAACTGCGATGATTACAGTAAACTTTTTAAATGTATGTTTTGATGCGAATATAGAGATACTAGAGGGCTAATTTTTAATGATCATAGATATCAATAATAAAGGTTTGCAGACTGAGAATGATGATTTTTGGATTGCTCCAGATGCAACAGTGATTGGAGATGTGCAAATGGCTAAAGATACAAGTATATGGTTCCATTGCACTATCAGAGGAGATAATGAGCCGATTATTTTAGGTGAAGGAACAAACATTCAAGACAACTCTGTGATCCATACAGATCCAGGATTTGGGTGTACTATTGGTAAATTTGTAACTGTTGGTCATCTGGCCATGCTTCATGGATGTGAAATAGGAGATGGCTCACTTATTGGTATAGGCTCAGTCATTTTAAATGGAGCTAAAATAGGAAAAAATTGCATTATTGGAGCACAAGCATTAATTACAGAGGGCATGGAGGTGCCTGATGGATCAATGGTGCTGGGTATTCCTGCAAAGATTAAAAAAGAGCTTACTCCTGAAGAACAAGCAATTCCATCTTTAAATGCACATCATTATATTGAAAATTACAAAAGGTATAAGGCAGAACTAGATTAGCTACATGTCAGGAAGAATAGTAAATTATTTTGACCAGTCAACAGAATGTGAAGGATATTTGTCTATGCCTGAATCTTCGCAGCCTGCCCCATTGGTTTTGGTTGCTCATACCTGGAAAGGTAGATCTGAATTTGAAGATCAGAAAGTAGTAGCACTAAATAATTTGGGATATGGGGCTTTATCAATTGATATTTTTGGAGGCGGCATTAACGGGAGTAGTGTTGAGGAGAATCAAGCCTTAATTGAGCCCTTTGTTAAAGATAGACAGCTCTTTCGACAGCGTCTTATAAGTGCGGTTGAATTTGGTAAAGCTATTGATGGTGTTGACGCATCAAAAATAGCATTGATAGGTTTTTGTTTTGGCGGTCTTGCTGCCATAGAGCTTGCTCGCTCAGGATATCAGCTCTCAGGGTGCGTTAGTTTTCATGGGCTTTTAAATCAATCTGATGAGCCATTTCAAAAGGTGAATACTAAATTGTTAGTTTTGCATGGAGATAAAGATCCTATGGTTTCCTCAGATCAGATATTGGCTTTGCAGGATGAAATGACAGAATCAGAAGCTGATTGGCAATTTATTAGCTATGGCAATACTTATCATGCGTTTACCAATCCTGCAGCTAACGATATTGAGATGGGAACAGTTTATAATAAAGATAGTGATATGAGATCGTGGACTGCAATGTCTAATTTTTTAGAGGAAGCCTTTAGCAATGTTAACCAGTGAACTAAGAGCTAAGTTTTTAGAGTACTTTAGTAAGAATGGCCATGAAGTGGTTGATTCAAGCTCCTTGATCCCAGCCAATGATGACACGCTATTATTTACAAATGCTGGAATGGTTCAATTCAAAGATGTTTTTTTAGGGTCTGATAAGCGTCCTTATAAAAGAGCAACCACAACTCAGCGATGCATACGTGCCGGTGGAAAGCATAATGATCTAGAAAATGTAGGATATACCCTCAGGCATCACACATTCTTTGAAATGTTGGGCAATTTTAGTTTTGGAGATTATTTCAAAGAAGAGGCAATTCAACTCGCCTGGAATTTTTTAACCAATGAGCTCAATTTGGAGAAAGAAAAATTATGGATCTCTGTTTTTAGAGAAGATGATGAAGCCGCAGAAATCTGGTCATCAAAAATTGGTATTGATCCTGAGAGAATTATCCGATTAGATGAGGAAGATAATTTTTGGTCTATGGGCGACACAGGCCCCTGTGGACCTTGCTCAGAAATTTACTATGATCATGGTGAGAAATATGAAGGCACTCCCCCTGGATCACCTGGAGATGATGGAGATAGATTTGTAGAAATCTGGAATTTAGTCTTCATGCAATTTAATAGAGATGCCACAGGTAAATTAACACCGCTGCCCAAACCATCCGTTGATACCGGAATGGGTTTAGAGCGTGTAGCAGCTGTCCTACAGGGCGTTAATTCAAATTACGAAACAGACCTTTTCCTTAATTTAATAAAAGCATCTGAAAAATTAATTAAATCACCCGGGGAGACATCTCATAAAGTCATTGCAGATCATATTAGAAGTGTTTCTTTTTTAATTGCTGATGGCATAACTCCCGCCAATGAAGGTCGAGGTTATGTACTTCGAAGGATAATGCGACGAGCGATTAGGCACGGATATAAACTTGGTGCTAAGAAACCATTTTTACATAAATTAGTTGCACCATTAGCAAAAGAGATGAAATCAGCATTTCCAATGCTAGCAACCAACCAAAAATCAATTGAGAACATAATTCACGATGAAGAGAATAGATTTCTTGAAACTTTAGATAAGGGAATTGAAATCTTAGAAAAAGAAATTTCTCAAATGAATTCAAAAATTATTCCTGGAGAAATTGTTTTTAAGCTTCATGATACTTTCGGGTTTCCATTTGATCTAACTGCAGATATTGCCCGCGAACAAGATTTAGAATTGGATGAAGCAGGTTTTAATCAATGTATGGAAGAGCAAGTCAAAAATTCAAAATCAGCGAGCAAATTCAAAGGCACCCAATTAGACTTATCATCAATTGATGAAACTAAATTTCTGGGTTACGACAGATTAAATGCAAAAGGTAAAGTTTTAGGTTTGTGGAATGATGATCTAAAAGTAGATTCTGCAACTCCTGGTAAAGAGTATTCTCTTGCTTTGGATCAATCTCCATTTTATGCAGAATCAGGAGGTCAGGTTGGAGATCAGGGTGAGTTCTCTAGTTCAAACGGTAGCGGGCAAGTATTAGATTGTATTAAGCAGGGAAAAATTATTCTTCATAAAATTAATGTGGAGGAAGGCTCAGTTAAATTGGATGATACTTTAAAACTTTCAGTTGCATCTGCCACGAGAGCTTGTGCAGCTTCTAACCATTCTGCAACCCACTTAATGCATGCTGCCTTGAAGCATGTTCTTGGCAGTCATGTTGAGCAAAAGGGATCGCTGGTAGATGCTTCAAAGCTACGTTTTGATTTTTCACATCCCAAGGCAGTAACAAAAGATGAAATTAAACAAATAGAATTATTAGTTAATCAACATACCCTAAACAATTCTGAAGTAAAAACAGAATTAATGCAGTTTGATGATGCAATAGCATCAGGTGCAGAGGCAATGTTTGGAGAAAAATATGATGATGAAGTCAGGGTTTTATCAATGAGCGATGGTTTCTCAGTAGAGCTTTGCGGCGGGACCCACGTAACAAGGACTGGTGATATCGGCATGTTTACAATTTTAAGCGAATCCAGTGTTTCGTCTGGGGTTCGAAGGATTGAAGCTGTCACTGGCTCTAAGGCTGTAGAGTTAATGCTCGAAATTAGATCTCAACTTCAAGATGTCCAAGGAATATTAAATGTTGGAGCTCCTCAGGTTAGCTCCAAAGTTGAGGATTTAGTTAAAGAAAATAAATCCCTAAAAAAAGGGAACAAAACCAAAGATAAATCTTCCGTTGATATTAAAGAAGCCATACATAAAATTAATAACTTTGATTTGGTCCTGATCGAGGCAGACACTCAAAATATTCAAGATTTAAGGCAGCTGGTTGATAGTTCTAAAAAAGACCAATCTCAAAGATGTATTTTAATCTTGAACCATCAAGATTCTAAGGTTGTTATGGTTTGCGGCGTTACTGATGATATTCAAGAATTGCTAAGCGCTAATGATGTTATTCAAGCAATCGCAAAAGTTACTAATGGGAAAGGTGGTGGTCGAAAGGATTTCGCTCAAGGTGCTGGCGAATCAAATAATTTTAAAGAATTTGTTAATTCTATTCCTGATATCGTACAATCCATCGCTTAATCTTTAAGCTTTTTAATGATGGAAACGATAGTATTAAAATTTGGTGGTACTTCTGTTGGTTCAACCGATAGGATATCTGCTGTTGCAAATTTAATTAAAGCAGCATGCGATGAAGCTGCGCCTGTTGTTGTTGTCTCTGCCATGAGCGGGGAAACCAATCGTTTAATTGAGTTAGCTAAATCTTTTGGTTCTGAGCCAAATACAAGAGAATTTGATGCACTGGTCTCAACCGGAGAAAAAGTTAGTGCATCGCTAGTTGCAATTGCCTTAAATCAATTAGATTTAAAAGCTAAATCATTATCTGCTGCTCAAATTGGAATGAAAACCACTGCTAATTTTTCACGGGCTAAGATTCTTGAATTAGATAAAGATATTATTTTTAAAACAATTGAAGATGGCTATATTCCAATCATTACGGGATTTCAAGGAATTACAAATGATGGTGATACAACAACTATGGGAAGAGGTGGCAGTGATACTACAGCAGTAGCTATTGCAGCTTCTATTGAGTCCAAGCGTTGTGACATTTATACCGATGTAGATGGGATATATACAACCGATCCCAGGATTGTTCCTAATGCAAGAAAGCTTGATTCAATAAGCATGGAAGAAATGTTGGAGCTAGCTGGTCAGGGTGCTAAAGTTATGCAAATACGAGCTGTTGAGTTCGCAAATAAATATAAAGTTTTAGTTAGAGTTTTATCAAGTTTTGAGCCTGGCTCAGGAACACTCATTTTACAGGAGGAAGAGGGAATGGAAGATGCTGTGATTAAAGGTATAGCCTCGCAGAAAGATCAAACTAAATTTACTCTGCATGGAGTGGTGGATACTCCAGGAATTGCTTCTGGAATTCTAAGTCCAGTGAGCGATGCAGGTATTGATGTGGATGTGATTGTGCAGAATGTAAGTGTCTCTGGAAAAACAGATTTTACATTTACAGTTGGAAACTCTGATAGAGCTGAGGTTGAATCAGTCCTAAAAGAAAAGATGAAAGGAATTTCATATGATGAGTTAATTATTGATGAAGGCATAGGAAAAGTTTCTTTGGTAGGAGTTGGAATGCGTTCACATGCCGGAATAGCAAGCACCGCATTCAATGCTTTGGCCGATGCTGAAATTAATATTCAAATGATCAGCACTTCTGAAATTAAAATTACTATTGTTATTTCAGGAGACCAGCTTGAAGATGCTGTAAGAATTCTTCACCAAGCATTTAATCTAGCAGATTGATGTATGACTTAATTTTAAAGAACGGAATTTTGGTTAATGAAGGGCGGATCTGTGAATCTGATATTGCCATCAAGGGTGATCGAATTGAAAAAATTGCTTCCTCTATAGATACCGAATCTAAAAAAACTATAGACCTTCAGGGTAATCACATATTACCTGGCTTAATCGATGACCAAGTCCACTTTAGAGAACCAGGCCTTACTCATAAAGGAAATATACAATCAGAAAGTAGAGCTGGTTTAGCTGGAGGCGTAACCAGCTACTTCGAAATGCCTAATGTTAATCCAACCACAACTAATAGAGAAAATTTAAAAGCTAAGTTTGATCTTGCTGCGACTAAATCTCATGCAAACTATTCTTTTTACATGGGCGCTAGTAATAACAATATTGATGAAATTAAGCAACTGGATAACGCTCTCGCTTGTGGTCTAAAAGTTTTTATGGGGGCTTCTACTGGCGATATGTTGGTGGACAATCACGATACTCTTGAAGCTATTTTTAGAGAAGCTCCTGTTAACATTGTTACTCATTGCGAAGACACCCCTACTATTATTGAAAATGAGAAAGCTATTATTGCTGAATATGGTGAAGATATTGATGCATCATTTCATCCTAGAATTAGAAATGCAGAATCTTGCCTTAAATCGTCCCAACTTGCCTATGATTTAGCTACAAAGCACGGTTCAAACCTACATATTCTTCATCTCACCACTGCGGATGAAATGAAATTATTTACCGAGGGAGATATCACGGGTAAAAAAATTACTGCTGAGGTTTGCGTACATCATTTATTTTTTAGCGAGGCTGACTACGATACCCTGGGTAATTTGATTAAATGCAATCCCAGCGTTAAATCAGAACAAGATCGATTGGCATTAATTGATGCTGTGCAAAAGAATAAGATTGATATTATTGCAACAGATCATGCTCCGCATACGCTTGAGGAAAAGCAGCAGCCATATTTACAAGCACCAAGCGGACTGCCGCTAAATCAACATTCATTACTAGTGCTGCTAGATTTTTATGCCAAAGGCATTTTTTCACTCGAGCAGATTGTTCAGAAAACTAGTCATAACATAGCTGAACGTTTTCAAATCAAAGATAGGGGTTATATACGAGAAGGAGCTTTTGCTGATTTGGCCGTTGTAGATTTGAGCGCAGAAACTCTAGTTACTAATGAGAATATCTTGTATCACTGTGGTTGGTCACCATTTCTAAACTATTCATTTCCTAGTGTTGTGAGGCATACAATCATCAATGGGGAAATCGTGTATCAAGATGGAATTTTAAAGGAGCAGCTACCTGTCGCCAATCGAATTGAATTCGATAGATAGTGTTATTTTCTTATTTTAAAGCGTTATAATCCTTGTCCAAAATCGGAGAGTTGGCTGAGTGGTCGAAAGCGCCTCCCTGCTAAGGAGGTATACGGGCAACTGTATCGAGGGTTCGAATCCCTCACTCTCCGCCAGTTTTAAATCTCTTTTTCCATTCGAACCATTGGGACTGTCTTGCCAGAATTCGTCTTATAAAGAATATTTTCAATAGGTTTATATCCCTGAGTTTCATAAAGGAGTATTCCAGACTGAGTAGCCATAAGCTCACACTTATTAAATCCAAGATTTTTTGCAGCTTCTTCACCCAAATTCATTACTAATGAACCAACACCTCTTCTTATCCAGTCAGGATGGGTATACATAGCTCTTATGCGGGCGGAATCTTTTTTAGGATCTAAAAATTGATCATCTCTGTTAGGCGTATGATTGCCACCAAATAGAGTTTCTCTATTGCTCCATCCACCGCACCCAATGAATACGTCTTTACTGAAGATCATGAAATATGTTTCATCTTTAATAAGTTGATCATCTAAACCCATGCTATCAAAAGAGGCCTCTAGTTGATCTTTGGTGAGGAGGGGTCCTAATAGTTTATTGATTGAAAGTTTCATCAATTTTTCAATGGCTCGAATGTCATCAAGAGTTGCTATTCTATGAGTGAACTCATCCATATTTTTATATTTTAATCTCCATGATTATTATAGTAACTGTTAAAATCTTTTTATAAATTTCTCCTATCTTTAAATTATATGAGCCGATCAAATTCAGAAAATCATGCATCTGCATTTGATGATACGCTTGAGGATAT
>CABXJR010000007.1 GCA_902512655.1 uncultured SAR86 cluster bacterium | reverse complement strand
GAAAGTCTTTGAAAAAAACTATATTGCAGTTAAAGGAAAGCTTGAGCTGATCAACTATGCTTTATCTTCTACAGAAGATTCCTCAGGAAATACTTCGGATCAAGTAGAAATAACATTAAAAGATAAAAATATTGAGGTGAATCTCACTGGAATTGGTGGAGGCCCTATTGAAGCTTTCGTATCCGCTGTTAATGATCATTTTTCAACATCAATCTCTGTGTCTGATTATCATCAGCATTCTGTTACCTCAGGTTCTGATGCAAAGGCAGCCGCATTCATTGAATTGACTCTGACAGGAAAAAATGAATGGGGCGCTGGAATTGATGGTAATACTGTAAAAGCTTCTTTTCAGGCTATTATCGCCGGACTAAATAAACTAATTACTTAAAGTCAGGCTCGCGCTTTTCTAAGAAAGCTTTCACTCCCTCCATATTCTCGGCAGACCCAAAGATATTGTTCTGGGCTTCTGCCTCAGCTTTAAAGGTTTCATCATATGACTGAGTCATAGAATCATTCATCAATTTTTTGGTTAATGATAATGCTTGTGGAGATCTCTTGGACAAATGCTCTGCCCATTTTTTTGTTTCAGATGATAATGCGTCTAATTCCACCACTTTATTAGCTATGCCCATATTCAAACAATCAGCTGCAGATATTTTCTTTGCTTCAATTGCATACTCTAAAGCTCGCGCATAACCAATGGCTCTTGTTAAGAGAAAACTAAGTCCGCCATCTGGTACCAAGGCAATATTGCTAAACACTGACATTATGTATGCATCTTTAGCCATAATCCTTAAATCACATGCCATAGCCACTGCAGCTCCAATACCAGCAGCAGCACCATTGATTGAACCAATAACCGGTTTAGGCATCTCAATAATGTTCTTTAAAAAAGGATGGTAGCCTCTTAATAAAGCATCCTTGGTATCTGACCAAGAAGCATCTCTTTCAGTTAAGTCAGCGCCAGCAGAAAAACCTCTGCCCTCACCAGTGATAACCAATACTCTAATTTTAGAATCGTTTTTTACTTGTTCAGTTGCATCCCCCATATCCCAAATAAGCTGCTCATTAAAAGCATTCATCATTTTTGGACGATTAATAGTTATAGTTGCTACCCTATTCTCTATCTCTAAACTTATAGTTTCATAACTCATCTTTCTCTCCGAATTAATTGATTATTTATCATTTAAGATCAAATCTCCATCACTAAAAGTTAAAAAACCACTCTTTTGGTCCTTGTCTGCTCTTGACCAATTCACCTTGGTTTTTGCACTCGGATTATTATGAATAAATGCTTTTAAGATTTCATAAATTATTTTTTTATTTGGCATAGCCACATTATTCATTTTTATCCAATACCTGATGACTTCTATACAAATATCTTCCTCAAGACCAAGTAAGAACTTTCTTTGCAATTGAGGACCTCTAATATTTTCGCCAAATTGCTGATCAAGCAGAAAATCATGAGCCTTTTTATGCTTTGAAACTAAGAAAGCTGTTTGTTGAATTTGCCTACTTGCGTTAGGCCAACGACTTGAAGCTATCTTGAGAACTTCATTGCGAATAAAATTACGATCCTGGTTGTCTTCAAAATTGGTGTTATCAGAAATAAATTTAATATTGTTGGCAGACAAGTATTGCATGAGATCAGACTTAGCATAATCAAGCCAAGGCCTTAAAATAACTCCCTTTCCCAAGGTGCGTTTCTTTATTGGTCCCTGAAGGCCATCCAACCCAGTTCCTCTAAAAAGTCTAAATAAAATTGTTTCAGCCACATCATCTGCGTGATGGGCTATTAAAAGCTGATCATTTGATTGTAGAGCCTCTTTAAAAATTCTATACCTAGCATTTCTTGCAGCTGACTCAAGCCCTGATTTTTTTGATTGTATATTCACAGCATGGCTCTGAAAGGCAATATCTCTTTCCTGGCAAAATATTTTACAGTGATCCTCCCATTGATTTGAATCTTTGTTTAACAAGTGGTTTATATGAATGGCAGATAGTCTCTCATGCAAAAGTTTTTGCTGAATAAGTTCATGACAAAAATGCAAAAGCGCAGAAGAATCTCCTCCGCCACTAAAGGCAACAATTATGTTTTTGTTGGGATCAACTAAATCAAAAAAATTTTTTAAATCAAACAAAATCAGGCGCCAATTTTAAGCAAGCGCTGATAACGTCTTTGAAGTAGCTCCTCTTGAGAGAATTTAGATAGATCTGCTAAATTTGTTAGTAAAGATGATTTAATATTTGTTGAAATGGTGTCGTAGTCTTGGTGCGCACCGCCAACGGGTTCAACAATAATCTCATCAACGATACCTATTTTTTTGAGGTCGCTTGCTCCAACTTTCATAGCCTCTGCAGCTTCTGGAGCTTTGCCTGATTCTCTCCAAACTATTGAAGCGCAAGCTTCAGGGGATGCAACTGAATATGTGCCGTATTCTAAGATGGCAACATGATCGCCCACGCCCAGAGCCAAGGCTCCACCAGAACCTCCCTCGCCTGTCACAACGACTAATATTTTAGTTTTTAGACTAGACATGACTGCTAGATTTCTAGCAATTGCTTCACTCTGACCTCTTTCTTCACCCTCTACACCTGGATATGCTCCAGGAGTATCAATAAAAGTAATGACGGGCATATTAAACTGCTCTGCTAGCTGCATAAGCCTTTTAGCTTTTCTGTAACCCTCTGGCTGAGGCATCCCAAAGTTTCTCTTAACTTTTTCATCGGTATCTCGACCTTTTTCATGCCCAATGATCATGACAGGCATGCCTTCAAGTTTTGCGATACCTCCTACCAAAGAAGCATCATCAGCAAATTGACGATCGCCATGAAGCTCATCAAACTCATCAAAAATCCTTTCAATAAAATCAAGTGTATGCGGTCTGTTAGGGTGACGTGCTACCTGCACTTTTTGCCATGTGGACAACTTAGAATAAATTTTCTTCGTCAATGCAGTTTGTTCAGATTTTAACTTATCTATTTGAGGTAAAAGTTCTGGATTGTTAGAAGCAGCCAATTGTAAAGCTTCTATCTTATCTGCAACTTCTGCTATTGGTTTTTCGAACTCTAAAATATTAATGCTCATTTATTTAATTTAATTGCCTCATCGCCGAACATATCCTTAAGTATTTTGATGTTTTCAGATGAAGGCATAAGTTTAAATTCATCTCCAAGCTCTATTATAGCCTCAGAGTTCTCATGAAGAATTTTTAAATGTATTTTGCAATTCCCATGCTTCCAGAAATCTCCATTTAAATTTTTTAAATTGGACATATTGGATTGAATAGAATCATTTGGCAGTTTTCTTGCGTCTATCATGATTGATTTATTACCTTGGCTCATTTGCGACTCAAGTGAAGTCACGGATGCAACTTTCATCTTATACATTCTCCGATTCAATTCTTTAGATTTATAATCGTCAATTTCAACCGACCCAGCAAAAATAAGAATAGAATTTGTGTTTAATAATAAGTGGTGCTTCTCTAAAACATCGGTGCTAACTGTTCCTTCCATGGTGCCTGTTCCATCATCAAAACCAATAAAAGCAATTTGTTTATTTGAACGATCCCTGATCTGTCTATATGAATTTAATAAGCCAACTATTTTTACTCTATTCATCTCATCCGTAACTTGACTGATTGTATGAGATCTTAAATTTTCGACCATGCCCTCGATTGCAATTACAGGATGACCTGAAAAGTAATATCCAAGTGCATCTCTCTCATGATTTAGCAAATCTTCTTTAGATAAATCTTTTACATTTACATATTTCTCATATGGATCAAATGTTTCTTCCATTGAAGCAAAAAGATCAGATGTTCCAGCCATTTGCGCGCTGTTTTTTTGCCCCTCTCTTAACATGTCTTCCATGCAAGCCAGCGCTATGGATCTAGATGGTGCCAATTCATCAAATGCTCCTGCTTTAGTCAAAGCTTCAATAGACTTTTTACCACCCAATCGAATATTTACTTTTTTTGTAAGATCAAAAAGGTCCTTGAAAGAATTATTTTTTCTAACTTCGATTACATGATCAATAAAAGAATCTGCTACTCCCTTAATTGCACCCAATCCATATTTAATATGCAGATCTGCATTAACATTAAAGTGCTTGTTGCAGGTTTTAATATCTGGAGTTAATACCTTTATCTTCATCTCCTTGCATTCATTAATCAATGTGCTGATCTTATCTGTGTTGCCCAATTCTGTTGAAAGAACGGCTGCCATAAAATGCTCAGGAAAATATGTCTTTAAATATGCAGTTTGATAGGAAAGCATTGCATAGGCTGCAGAATGAGACTTATTAAAACCATAGCCTGCAAATTTTTCAATTAGATCAAATACTTTCTCAGCAGTTGCTTTTTTAATATCTTTTTGAGAGCAGCCATCCACGAATATTTGCCTTTGTTGCTCCATCTCTTCAACTTTCTTTTTACCCATGGCTCTTCGTAAAATGTCAGCCTGCCCAAGAGAATAGCCCGCTAAGACCTGTGCAGCTTGCATAACCTGCTCTTGATACAAAATTACCCCATAGGTCTCTGATAGTACTGGTGCAAGCAATTCATGAGGAAAAGTGACCTTACTTTTTCCATGCTTTCTATCAACAAATTCGTCATGCATCCCTGATTCCAATGGCCCAGGCCTATACAATGCAAGTAAAGCAACTATCTCTTCAAATTTAGTAGGCTGCAACCTTCGAATCAGCTCTCGCATGCCAGTTGACTCTAACTGAAATACAGCAGTAGTTCTTCCAGAGGCCAGTAACTCAAAAACCTTAGGGTCATCTAAAGTTAGAGAATTGAGATCTAAGGCTTTTTCATTTTTTTCACTTAAGGATTGATTGATAGTCTTTACTGCCCGATCTATTACTGTAAGTGTTCTTAACCCCAAAAAATCAAATTTAACCAGCCCAATAGTCTCAACATCATCTTTATCAAATTGGGTCATTAGTGAATCAGACTGAGGATCAAAGTAAGTAGGGCAAAAATCTGCAATTGACCCAGGAGCTATTACTATTCCTCCAGCGTGCTTGCCAACATTCCTAGCTATTCCCTCAAGTTTATATGCTAAATCAATGATCTCAGAAACCTCTTCCTCATCCTGAATCATTTTCTTAAATATAGGCTGAGAGCTGATAGCTTTTTCTAGAGTCATACCCGGAATGAACGGTATCATCTTAGAAATTCGATCACCTAAAGCATATGGTTTACCTAGAGCTCTTGCCACATCCCTGACAACAGCTCGTGCTGCCATTGTTCCAAATGTTGCGATTTGAGATACTGCAGATTTTCCATATTTCTGCCCAACATAATCAATAACCATATCTCTTTTATCCATACAAAAATCAATATCAAAATCTGGCATTGATATTCTTTCTGGATTAATAAATCTTTCAAAAAGAAGATTATGCTCTATTGGATCTAGCGCTGTTATTCCTAAAGCATATGCAACCAGGGAGCCAGCTCCCGATCCTCTTCCTGGTCCAACTGGGACGTCATTGTCTTTAGACCATTGAATAAAATCTGCAACAATTAAAAAATAACTAGAGAATCCAGTTGCATGGATTTGCGTTAACTCGTAATCCAGACGTTTTAGATAGATTTCTTTTTCCGCTGATGAATAAAATTTAATAATTTCATCTAATTGCGTTCTAGAAAGCTCCGATAAGAAAGAATTGAAATTGTGGCCCTTTGGAACTGGATATTCTGGCAGGAAATATTGATCTGTTGTAAGTGTTACATTGCATTTTTGTGCAATAGCTAGAGTATTATTTATTAAAGTATCAGGATCACAATCACTAAATAAGTTAGATATATCTTTTGTTGATTTAAAATATTGCTCAGGACTATAGAGCTTTTCTCGATTTGAATCATTTAAAGTCTTGCCGGTATTAATACATACTTTCGTCTCATGAATATCAAAATCTTCTTTTTGAGAGAACATAGTGTCATTTGATGCAATAACTGGAATAAGAAATTCGGATGCTAATGGCACAATACATTGTATAAATTCTTCCTCAAAGCTTTTGCCCAGCCTTTGAAGTTCGATACAGAAATCATCCTGAAAGGTTTCCTTGAAAGAGAGCAATTCTGTTTTCAAGTCTTGATTCTTTTTGAGTTTAGCTAGATTAAAAATAGTCGATGAGGGTCCACCTGCTATCACTATAATATTTCCTGCACAAATACTTAAATCTTCAAAGGTTACAGAAATATGACCATTTTCTTGCTGAAGTTGAGATTTTGAAATAATCCCCATCAAAGACTTTAAGCCTTCATTATTTTTTGCAAGGCAAAGAATTTCACCAAATTCACCAGCGTGTGATTTTAAATTAAGAGTGGTACCTGCAAGAGGTTTAATTCCTGCTGCCTCCGCCTTCTTGAAAAATTTCACCATGCCAAACATATTATTCAAATCAGTCAAGGCGACTGCTGGCATATTTAACTTCTGTGCATTTTCAATGATCTCATTGATTCTAAGCAATCCTCTAGAAATACTAAATTCAGATGAAACTCTAAGATGGATAAAGGAAGTTTGCATAAAATTAAGCAATAACTCCCTTAAATGATTTTCGATGAAAGGATGTATAGCCTGATTGTTTCAGAGCACTCAAGTGATGGGCAGTTCCATAGCCTTTATTTTTTGCAAAATCATAAATTGGGTATTTTTTATCTATTTCTTTCATGAAATCATCTCTATGTACTTTAGCAATAATTGAAGCTGCCGAAATTTCTGAAATCAGCTTATCACCCCCAATCACCGCTTTACAATTTACCTCAACATTTGGGATAAATTTTCCATCAACATAAACCAAATCTGGTGTAATGGATAGTTTCATTATAGCTTCTTGCATAGCAAGCAATGTAGCTTGATGAATATTTATCTCATCAATTTTATCATTTGAAATACTGGCAAAACTATAAATAGATTGTTCTTGAATTATTTTAGCCAAGGCCTCTCTTTTCATGGAGGAGATTTCCTTCGAGTCTCTTAATCCTGATATGGGATTTTTTAAAATTACAGCTGCAGCTGTTACTGGGCCAGCTAGACACCCTCTTCCAACTTCATCGACCCCAGCAATAATCACAATATATTATTAATTGCTTTTGCAGCAACCTCAAAACCTTCTCCACACATAGAATCGTTAATCTTTGTAAGATACGAGTGATAGTGCTCAGGTTCAGAAGATATTTTAGAAAAGCTGTTAACGATTGATTCAGGTGTTAAATCATATTGAATTAATTCTGGAAAAATATGCTCCTGAAGCAGGAGATTTGGTAGCCCAACAAATGGCGTTCTAACCAATCGACTTAAAATTGCATAATTTAGTTTATTTGTTTTATAGCAAATAATTGGAACTGAACCTAAAACCGCTGCTTCTAGCGAAGCAGTGCCCGAGGTAACAATTGAAATTGAAGATAAGCTAAGGAAATCTTGAGCTGAATCAATGGATAGCTTATATGGAATTTCATTAATTCCTTTTGTTAATAGAATCATCTCAGCTAATTCTTTATTTGCTGCTGGGATTAAAAAATATGTATTTGAATTTAAATTAAGGAGTTTTTTTGCTGCGGCAACATAAACCGGCATCAATTGAGAAATTTCGCTTGCTCTGCTTCCCGGTAAGATACTAATAAAATCTTTTGAAGAGTCTAAGCTGTGTTTTAAAATCATCTCTTCTTTGTTCATTGGCTTGAGTTGACTAAATGGATGGCCCAAAAAAAAGCTATGCATATTTTTTTCATTATAAAAATTACATTCGAACTTAAATAAGCACATTGTTAAATCTACATATGCTTGGATGGATTTAATTCTATTTTCTCTCCACCCCCAGACTGAGGGGCTTACTACCTGAATTGTCTTGATATTCTTTTGTTTAAGTTTTTTATGAAAAAACATATTGAAATCAGGCGAATCAACGCCAATAAAAATATCAATATCATTTGCAATAAAAAGGTTTAATAGCTTTTTTCTAATTGAGAGAATTTTTGGGAGGTTGATTAATGGATCAATAAGGCCCATTACATGAAGGTCCTGATAATCAATTTCTGGAGGTGTGATGATACTACTAGCGTTCACCGCCGGCCCACCCAGACCATAAAGATCAACTTCAAAGATATTTTGCAATGATTTTAGAAGAGTTGACCCCAGCCTATCCCCTGAGTGCTCAGCAGCAATGATGCCTACTTTTATTTTCTTTTTTGACACCTATCGAAGTAAGCCTCTCTCAGATCTTTCAACTGAAGAAATAAAAATTGTAAGCGCTGGGTTATTATCTTTATTTAATGCGTGCATGTGTTTAATCGCATCATCAAGAGAGTAACCTTTTCTATAGATAATTCTGTAGGCTTTTTTTACTAAGTTTACTGAGTCAGTATCAAAATTATTTCGCTGCATTCCAATTGTATTCAAGCCTATTGGCCTTGCTGGATTAGCGGCAACTTTTACAAATGCAGGCACATCCATCGTAATCAATGTATTTAAACCCGTGAAAGAATAATCTCCTAAAGAACAAAATTGATGTACCAGAGTAACAGCACCAAGAATTACATTATTTCCAACTGTAACATGCCCAGCCAAACCAGCAGTATTTGCAAATACATTTTGATTGCCAACTACACAATCATGGGCAATATGTGAATATGCCATAAATAAATTATCATTACCTATAATGGTTTTAGATTTATCTTGAACAGTCCCCCTATGGACTGTAACACCTTCTCGAAAAATATTATTTTTACCAATCTCTAAGGTGGTGGCTTCACCATCGTATTTTTTGTCAGGAGTATCCTCGCCAATGGTAGAAAATTGATAAAAGGTATTTCCTGCTCTGATTTTAGTAGGTCCTTTAATCACCACATGAGAATGCAGAACGCAATCAGGTCCTATTTCAACATCAGGTCCAATAACGCAAAAGGGGCCAATTATGACGGATTGGTCGATTTTTGCAGAAGGATCAATAACAGAATTAGTCATATTTATTTTGAACGATCGGCACAAAGAATTGTTGCTGCGCAGACGTTTCTTCCATCTACTTCAGCCTTACAATCAAACTTCCAGATTCCTCGTTTTTCAGATCTTATACTTGCATGCAAATCAATTACATCACCAGGACTTGCTGAGCTTTTGAATCTCACATTATCAACTCCAACCAAATAATAAATACTCCCCTCATCAGGAGTTTTGTTCATGGTCAAAAATCCTAAAATACCAGAGGCTTGTCCAAGAGCTTCAATAATTAAAACGCCCGGCATAACTGGCTTATTGGGAAAATGACCATTAAAAAAATCTTCATTAATAGAGACATTTTTTTGCGCATGTATGCTTTCACCCAATTCAACAGAAACAATTTTATCGACAAATAAAAATGGGTGCCGATGAGGTAAAAGCTTTAGTATGTCTGAAAATTCATAGCTCATTTTGATTTCCTTTGCTTAATGAAGACTGAAGATTTTGCCCAATCTTTGTGCTCTTGTGCTGGCATTATACCGACATAATTTCCAGGCTTATCAATACTTTTGGTGATAAGAGTATGAGCGCCAATTAAAACATTATCAGCGATATTTAAATGCCCCAGAATTCCTGACAAACCACCCATTTGAAAGTTTTTTCCTATAGTGGTTGAGCCTGCTATTGCGCATGATGCTGCTATTGCAGAGTGCTCACCCAGAATCACATTGTGCGCAATATGCACTTGGTTATCTAATTTCACTCCATTGTGTATTTCAGTATTGTCTATAGCTCCCCTATCAATAGTACACCCTGCTCCAATCTCTACATTATCTCCAATTATCAACTTGCCTAATTGCTCAATTTTAATATATCCATCCTTTTGGGGAGCATACCCAAAGCCATCAGAGCCTAGTATTGAATTAAAATGAATGATGCAATTCTTTCCTATTTCAACATTCATTACTAAAGAAGAGTTTGCGTGCACAATGGAATTTCTACCTATCTTACATTCTGGACCTATGTAAACATTGGGGCCGATAACTGCAGAATCATGTACTTCAGCTGCTTCATGAACAAAACAAGAAAGAGATTTGTCAGTGTATGGGTTTTGATATTTTGCAAACAATGAAGAAATTTTTGCGTAAGCTGCATATGGATCATCTACAATGATTCCAGGGGTTTCAAGCTGAGCAGATAATTCAGGGCTAACAATAACTGCAGATGCAGATGACTCCTTGAGAAATTTATTGTATTTAGGGTTAGCCAAAAAAGAAATGCATCCAGAGGATGCATTTTGAATTGTAGCTAGGGCACTAATGACGACTTCAGGATCGCCAACCAGCTTACCTTTAACTTTATCAGCTAAGTCTTTAAGGCTATACGATGGCCCGGTCAAACTTAGTTGCTGTCTTCGCCATTCGCTGCAGCAACGTCAAGCATTGATGTTACATCATCTGTAAGATCTAAAGCAGTGTCAGCAAACAAAACATTCTCTCTTCCAAGCAGCAATTTAACTTCTTTAGCAGCAATTAATTCAGAAAGAATTTTCTGAAGAGAGGGGTTAAGATCTCTGAAAACTTTATCAGCAGTTTCGCCTTGTTTTGCTTGAACCTTGCCAACAATAAATTCGATGTCTTTACCTTTTTCTTGAATATCCCTTTGCATATCGGTTATTTCTTCTTGTGAAAGAGTTTCAGCATCTTTTTGGAGTTTCTCAGCTAGGGCTTGTCGCTCAGTTTGAAGCAAGGTAGCTCTCTCAATGTTTGCTGCATACTCGGTCTCTTCCTCTAAAGCTTTAAAAGCATCTTGAGCAACTTGAGTTGCTAAGACGGCATTACGCATATCAATGACTGCAACACCTTCAACAGCTAATGCTGGAATTGAAGCAAGCAATGCTGTAATGAACAGTGGTATAAATAATAATTTTTTCATGTAATATTCCTCACCCTTTAATGGTTGCTATATTTTATAGTAATTCAAATAAAAAACACTACCTAATAGCTTAAAAGACTGTGCCTATAGTAAATTGAAATTCTTCAGTTTTATCAAAAGGTCCATCGTTGAATGGTTGAGAAAAACTAAAACTCATAGGGCCAAATCCGGTAATCCAAGTTACTCCTACGCCTATTGAATATCTCAATTCATCAAAAGTGGGTTCAAAGCAATTAATTTGATAATCTTGACAATCTGTTGAAAAGACATTTCCAAAATCTAAGAAAAAAGCTGAACGCATAGAGCGCTGATCTTCAATCATAGGTAGCTTGAAGATAAGTTGGAGACTGCCTTCCACTAAGAAATTCCCCCCGATTGGGTTTCTTGCTTGCTGGTAAGTATAAGGATTTTGCCCAATAGTATCAGGGGTTCCATCCAAGTCAGTGTCAATAAGCAGAGGACATTCTTCAGTTTCTGGATTAAAGTCATAACAAGGCGAAGGCGTCACTCTTGGCCCAAGTGTATTTGATTCAAAACCTCTAATGGATCTCGGCCCTCCAGAATAAAAGTTCTCAAAAAAAGGCGTTTTTTTCGTATCTCCATATGTATCTATGTATCCAAGCTCACCGGTAAAACCAAAGACTAAATTTGCAAATCCAATTGGACGATAGAATTTTTGACGGATATTAGTTTTATAATAAGTAAGATCACTTCCAGGAAGTGTTGCTTGCAACATTACATCTGTTGATGAACCATAGGTGGGAAACATTCCCCTATTTAATGTAATTCTTGACCATACTGCTTGAGCTTTTAAGACGTCAAATATTGTTCCTTCGGAAGCTAAAAAATCTGATATTTCTCTTGAAGGCAATGATCCTGGATCGATGTCAGTATTATCAAAATTAAGATTTAATCCAATTCTTTGTGTATCGCTAATTGGATAACCAAATTGGACGCCCGCGCCTTGTGAATTAGTTAGATAATTAGCTACGTTAAATTCACCATAATCAGTTTCTCTAAAGTAAAGACTATAACCTCTACTTACTCCATCCATTGTGAAGTAAGGGTCAAAAAAGGAAATATTATAGGACTCTTGGTAAATACTTTTATTAACACCCAAAATAAACCTATTGCCAGTGCCAAGGAAATTATTATCTGATAGATTAAGGCCAATATTCATCCCAAAATCGCTATAACCAATTGAGCCTCCAACAGAAGAAGTGCTTTCCTCCTCAACTGAAAACTCAATATCAACTTGATCCTCTGAACCAGCTACGGGGATTGTTTCAACATCAACTTCTTTAAAAAAACCTAGCCTCTCTAGCCTAACTTTTGAAGCCTCAATAAGATTATCTGAAGCCCATGCACCCTCAAATTGACGCATCTCTCTTCTTAAAACCTCATCGTTTGTTAAATAATTACCAGTAAACTGAATCTTTCTTGCATAGGTTCTGTTGCCTGGCTGCACAACAAAAAGCAATGAGACAGTTTGGTCTTCTTCATTTATCTCAGGGTTTCCTGTGACCTCGGCAAAAGTATACCCTTCATTACCTAGCAGATTAATGAAATATTCCTCGATTTGAGTGATCTGAGCTTGAGAGTAAATCTGATCTTTTTGACTTTCTATTATTGGAAGATACATCCCTTCATTTAAAGGCATATCACCAATTACTGTGACGTCATTAATCTTATACTGAACTCCTTCACTGATACTTAATGTAATGAATACGTCTTCTTTATTTTTAGAAATAGATACTTGGGAAGATTCAATTGAAAATTTTAAGTATCCCCTATCAAGATAATAAGATTCTAAATTTTCAATATCTCCCTCAAGCTTTTCTCTAGAGTACTTATCTTTATTTGATAAAAATGCGTACCATTTTCCTTCTTTAAGCTCAAAACCCTGTAATAGATCATCGTCAGTAAAAACTTCGTTACCAATAATATTTACTTTTTTTATAGAAGCGCTTTCACCTTCATCAATAATAATTTTTACATTGATGGTATTTCTAGGCATTGGGGTTGTTTCTATCTCAACGCCTGCCCCATACCTTCCTTGAGATGAGTATTGGCGAACTAACTCACTCTTCATTCCGTTCAGGGTGGAGCGTTTATAAACTTGTCCTTGAGAAATACCTGCGCCCTCAAGACCTTTTAATAAATCCTCTGATTTTAATGCCTTATTTCCCTCTAGCTCTATTAAGGCAACAGAAGGTCTCTCCAAAACGCTTAATATTAATGCATTCCCATCTCTGGCAATTTGAATATCATTGAACTGTCCAGTAGAAAAAAGAGCTCTAGTAATATCGGATATTTTCTCTTGGTTCATTGTATCGCCGACACTTACAGGAATAGCGGTAAAAATACTACCGATAGAGACCCTTTGAAGACCAATAATTCTAATATCATTAATTAAAAAATCTTCAAATGCAGTTACAGAAAGTGATACAAATATCAAAAAATTTATAATGAATTTTTTCATATGTATTGATTATAAAAATCTAGAAATATCATTATAAATTGCAAAAATCATCAATGATCCAACAGCAACCCAGCCAAACATAAAGAATAAGTTTTCCATTTTATCTGGCATTGGTGATCCCCTAACAGCCTCTACTCCCAGCATGACTAATTGACCGCCATCTAAAACTGGTATTGGAAGAAGATTCAGCACGCCCAAGCTTATACTTAAGAGCGCCATCAAATATAAAAATGGTAGTAATCCTGCATTAGCTGAATCTCCTGCCATTTTCACAATACCAATTGGGCCGCTAAGATTTTGTGTACCTAAATCCCTCGTGATCATTTTGCCAACAAAGGTTAATGTTTTAATACTCAGGTTATATGTTTCATAAGCTCCTTTTGAAAGAGATTCAAAAAAGGACCTTTTCAAGCCAGGCATTATGCCTATATATTTTTCTTCCTTGCCATCGGCACTTGTTCTGGTGCTCAGCGGTACATTTAAGTATAAAGTTTGCTCAGCTCTAAGAATCTTTAAATCTAACTCTGAGCCTTGATAGTCTTGTAAAGATACTCTTAGATCTTCAAATGATTTAATTGGCTGGCTGTTCACAGCCAGAATGCGATCATTAACCATTAATCCACTTTTGGCGGCTTCAGTGTCTTTTGCGATTTCACCTACAGTTGGTTGTAATTTCATGGATAAGTCAAAACCCATAAAATTTTCTGGTGTATTTTGCTCCTCTGGATCTGAAAGATAATTTTCTACAGGAACAGACAGCGTATATTCAGATTCGCGTGAACCAGTTATAAAATTAAAATTAATCACTCCATTGGTCCCTGACAATGAAAGCAGCTCTAGCCTAATATCCTGAAGGCTGGAAACTTGTTTTTCATTGATAGAAATGAGGATATCCCCCGCCTTGAGCGAAGAATTGCTTTGAAGGTATTGAGAGGAAACATTAGATACCTCAGGGATAAATTGAGGCTCAACAGAATTGACAAAGATTGCTGATAGAATTCCTATAGCAAGTATAAAATTAGCAACTGGGCCCGCCAGCATAACGAGTGCCCTTTGCCACTTTGGCTTGCTTTCAAAAGTATTCTCATTTTGCTCAGGAGTTAAAGGTTGTTGAAGTTCTAATTCCTCTACTGCCGCTTTCTCAGTATGGAATGCTACATATCCGCCCAACGGAAGTGCAGATAGAGCAAACTCAGTGCCATGCTTATCGAGTTTTTTATAGATAACTGGACCCATACCTATTGAGAAGCGATAGATATGAATGTTACACATCCTTCCAACAATAAAATGCCCAAATTCATGTATGGTAATTAGAACACCTAGTAATACTATTGCTGAAAGTAGATAAATCATATTTTTGAAAAATTTAGTGTAGGGATTTTATCACCTTCTCTGCTTGAATGCGTGCTTGTTTATCATATTCGAATATATCCTCTAGTGTGCTCACCTTAGAACATGAAAAGTGATCAAAAGTTCGTTGAATAACTTTATATATATCAACAAAATCAATCTTTTTAGTCAGGAAGGCATCTACCGCAATCTCATTGGAAGCATTGAAAACAACCCCTAGGTTTCCCTTCTTATTACAGACCTCTCTAGCCATCTCAAAAATAACATCTCTTTCATCTGAAATTGGTTCAAATGATAAATTTAATCCAGGAAAATTAATTGCTTCAAAATTAATGGGAAGCCTTTGATTCAAGCCTAACGCATTTGCAATTGGAACTTCCATATTTGGATTGCTCATCTGAGCTATGGTAGACCCATCAATAAATGTAACCATTGAATGAATAATGCTTTGAGGGTGAACCACAATCTCGATCTGAGATTCAGGAATTTGGAAAAGATAATGAGCTTCAATTAACTCTAAACATTTATTGACTAAGGTTGCGGAATCAATCGTAATTTTGGCACCCATGCTCCAGGTAGGATGTTTTAAGGCATCTTGTAATGTCGCCCCACTCAACTCCTTAAATGTCTTTTCCCTAAAAGGACCTCCTGATGCAGTAATTATAATTTTAGAAATTTCTTTTAGATCTCTATGCGGAGGCAGGCATTGGTGGATAGCATTATGCTCACTGTCAACTGGAATGATTTCTGAGTTTTTGGTTTTGGCAAGCGGCATTAAAATATCGCCAGCGGCAACTATGCTTTCTTTATTTGCGATAAGAATAGTTTTACCAGCCTCAATAGCAAAATAACTTGCTTTTAAACCAGCAAATCCTGAGATTGCTGAAATCACGATGTCAACGCTTGGATCACGAATCAGCGCTTGTAATTCGTCTTCAGTGTTCAGAATATTTGAATGTGATTGCAACAAATCATGTGATTTATCAATATGAGACTCAGCTATGAAAATATGCTCTGGACTAAACTCTTCTGCTATTTGTTGAGCCTTATCAAGATTGCCCCCAAGTCCAATACCAAATAAATAAAAATGTTCTTTATTTTGCCTTATTACATTTAGGCAGCTATCTCCGATGCTGCCCGTTGCTCCCAACAAAACAATATTCTTCATACCATTAACTTAGTTAATACAATAAAAATGGGCACGACGGCAATATGTGAATCTAAACGATCCCAAATACCGCCATGTCCAGGAATTATTGATCCGCTATCTTTTAATGACTTATCTCTTTTAAGCTGACTTTCAAAATAGTCACCAATAAATGCAAAAGGCAGGCTAATTAATGAAACTATTACTAAATCAAATGAAATTAAGTTAAAGAAATATATTGCTGATACAAAGATTGCGACAAATCCAACTCCACCCAATAAACCCTCAATAGTTTTGTTCGGACTAATTTCTGGAAATAGTGGAGTTTTACCAATGCTGCTGCCAACTAGATAGGCGCCAACATCAGCTAATACAGTATTAAATAAGATTACAAAAAGTACAAAAAATTTATTTATATTATTAAATTCTGAAAATACTATTAAATATATGAGGCCATACACAAAGCCAAGCACTAATAAAAACCCCAAATAGTTATTATCAAAACTGAAAAATGGTGAACTTTTATTTGATATAAAATAAAAGCCGTATATAAACCAGAAACTAGAGATGATCAAAAGAAAGAAATCTATAAAGCCTTTTGTATAAAAGATAGAGAATAGAAAAAAGGTTACAAAAAATATGATTTGCTTTAAATCTATTTTTAACTCAGAAAGCATAAGCCATTCTTTGATCAATAGAAATCCCGCAGCTATTACAAGGGTCAAAATAAGGAAAATATTTTGTAAGTATAGAACTCCAAATATACAGAAAACTAAACTTAATGCAGCAGGCAATCTTTGAAGGATATTTTTATAAAGTTCGATTGCCAAAACGCCTCTCCGTATTTGAAAATGCTTCTAAGCACTTTATAAATTCCTCTTCCGAAAAATCTGGCCAGAGTGTATTAGTAAATTGGATCTCAGTATAAGCTAAATGATATAACAAGAAGTTACTTATTCGGTGATCTCCGCCAGTTCTAATTAATAAATCTAGTTCATTAATAGGCGCTTTTAGGTATCTAAAAAAAATCTCATTAGAAACATCTTCTTCAGAAAGTTTTTCTAATTTAATATCACTTGCTATTAATTTTGTTGCTTCAATTATATCTGTGCGGCCTCCATAACCAAGTGCAATATTTAATTTAAGCCTTGGATCTTGAAATGAAGTCGCTCTTTCAGCTTGGCCGATCGCACCAACAACATCATCTCCGAAAGAGGAATAGTCTCCAAAAAAATTTAATCTTACCTCTTGATCAATTAATTCTGGAACTTGGGAATCTATCGCGCTAATAATCAGTTTTTTAATTCCTAGAATTTCTTTTTTAGGACGCGACCAGTTTTCAGTACTAAAGGCATATAAACTAAGAGACTCTAACTGAGCTTTTGCCGCAGACTCAACAATTTTTCTAACAACTTCAACACCTTTTTCATGTCCTGAAGTAACATTTAAAGCATTCTTTTTGGCCCATCTTCCATTGCCATCCATGATAATTGCAGCATTAATCCCAGAAAGGTTGAGTGATGATTGTTTGTTTTCTGCCATTCTGGCTGGATATGAAATAACTAAATTTCTATTAAATCTTCTTCTTTTTGTTTTAGCTCTGCGTCAACAAGGCCAATAAAATGATCAGTTTCCTTTTGAACTAAATCTTCGATCCGCTTGAGATCATCCTCAGAAAAATCTCCAGCTTTTTGTTGATCTTTTACAGTATTGTTTGCATCCCTTCGAGTATTTCTTATAGAAATTCTAGAATTCTCAGCTTCATTTCTTGCTTGTTTGATGTACTCTTGACGAGTCTCTTCTGTTAAAGCAGGCATTGTCAGTCTAATCAAATCACCACTTGTGCTCGGGTTTAAACCTAAATCGGATGCCATAATTGCTCTTTCTATTTCTCCAATAAGAGACTTATCCCATGGAGAAATAGCCAAAGTTCTTCCCTCCTCAACAGAAATATTTGCAGCTTGATTGATTGGAGTTGGATTGCCGTAATAATCAATCTTAACTGAATCAAGAATGCTCGGATTGGCTCTGCCTGTTCTAATTTTGTTAAATTCATGAGCTAGTGAATCAATAGCCCTCTGCATCTTAGGTTTAATTTGATCAATAATTTCGTTCATAACTATGATATTAATGTCCCAATTTCCTCACCGCAAGCAATTCTTTTCAAAGCATCTGGATGGTTTAAGTTAAATACTTTCAATGGCAGACTATGATCTCTCGCTAGAGTTAGAGCCGTTGCATCCATTACTTTAAGATTTTTTTGAATTGCTTCATCAAAAGAGAGTGATGAGTAAAATGTAGCGTTTTCATCTTTTTCAGGATCAGCAGAATATACTCCATCAACCCTAGTAGCTTTTAACATAATGTCTGCTTCTGTTTCTATAGCCCTGAGACATCCTGCACTATCAGTGGTAAAAAATGGATTGCCAGTTCCCGCTGTAAAAATTACAACGAAATCATTGGATAAAAGTTGAATTGCTAGTCGTCTGTCATAGTGCTCAGCAACTCCAGACATTGAAATGGCTGACATAACTCTAGTCTTTACCCCCGCCCTTTCTAGAGCATCTCTAAAAGCAATCCCATTCATGACTGTTGCAAGCATCCCCATATGATCACCAGCGACTCTATCCATTCCCGCTTTACTTAATTTTTCACCTCGAAAAAGATTCCCTCCTCCTATTACAATTCCAATTTGCGTTCCAAGCTCTTTGCAATCTTTAACAGATTGAGCCATTTGGTCTAATATTTTAGGATCTATTCCATGTTCATCATCCCCAGCAACAGCTTCTCCGCTAAATTTTACGAGAAGACGTTTATAGGAGAGTGATGTCATTGTTGGAGTTGTTCAGCTACCTCTGCTGCAAAATCTTTAACCTCAACCTCTATCCCTTCGCCCACTTTAAAGCGAGCAAAGGCTACAATTGATGTGTTATTTTCTTTTAATAATTCTTCAATTGATTGATCTGGATTTTTAACAAACCCTTGAGAAACTAAGGTAACCTCAGAAAGGAATCTCTTAATCTTGCCTTCTACCATTTTTTCCATAATTAATGCGTCTTTTCCAGACTCCTCTGCTTGTGCTAAAAATATTGATCTTTCTCTTTCAAGTAACTCAGGATCAATATCCTCTGATTGCAAGCAGCTCGGATTGGTTGCAGATACATGCATGGCTAAATCTTTTGCCAATTCTTTATCATCTGAATCAATAGAAACTAAAGCGGCCAATCTTCCGTCTGAATGAACGTATGATCCAATACAGCCAACAGATGGAACTTCAAGTGTTTCAAGTCTTCTTAATTGGATATTCTCTCCAATAGACTGAATTAAGGATTGTCTCTTCTCTTCAAATGCCGAGCTTAGATCAGCAATATCATTGATGTGATTGCTAGCAAGATGCTCAGCTACATCATTTGCAAAATCCTTGAACTGAGAATCTTTAGCAGCAAAATCTGTTTCTGAATTAATTTCTATAAGACTGGTGTATTTAGAATTCTCAGCAATCTTGACCTCACCATCAGCAGCAATCCTTGAAGCTTTTTTCTCAGCCTTAAGGGAGCTATTTGCTCTCAGAAGATCTAAAGCCTTTTCTAGATCACCATCTGTTTCAACAAGTGCCTTCTTGCATTCCATCATGCCTACGCCAGACATTTCTCTTAGTTCTTTAACTTGACTTGCGGCTATGGTCATTTTTCTTCCTTAGAATCTTCGGCTGCATCCTCTGATGCGATGAGGTTTTCAGAAGATATTTCTTCAGATTTGTCTGTTAATTCATCACTTGTCTCAACTGAATCCTCTGCAGGTTCATCGTTTGCTGTATCTGCTTCAATTTGCAAATCATCTTCTGGCTCGCTTAACTCAGCCTCTTCAACTAGATTTAATGCTTTCCCAGAAGTTACTGAGGCCTTTTTAACTTTTATAGGTAGAGCCTCTTCATCAGTTTGTATGTTTAGAGTTCCGCCCTGAGAAGACGCCAGACCTCTAGCACAGGCATCGCTAATAACTTTTGTAATTAATCGAATGGACCTAATTGCATCATCATTTCCAGGAATAATGTGGTCTATTCCTTCTGGGTTTGAATTAGTGTCAACCAGAGCAATAATTGGGATGCCCATTTTTTTTGCTTCTGTGACTGCTATTTTTTCATATGCAACGTCGACTACAAATAAAGCATCTGGCAGACCTTTCATATCTTTGATGCCGCCAACACTTGCGTTTAACTTTTCATATTCTTTTGTAATATCTACAGCTTCTTTTTTTGAAAGTTTGTTAATTCTTCCTGATGACTGCAACTCTTCAATATCTAAAAGACGTCTAATTGAACCCCGTATCGTTTTCCAGTTAGTTAAGGTTCCGCCTAGCCATCTTTTATCAATGTAAGGTAGGCCGATAGAAGAGGCTGACTCTTTAATGGTTTTAGATGCAGGGCGTTTAGTGCCAACAAATAAAATCCTATTTCCTTTAGAACATATCTCTTCAGCCTTTGATGCAGCAGCATTCAGACATTCTTGAGTGATCTCAAGATCAATAATGCTAATCTTTTTTCTAGTATCAAAAATAAAGGATTTCATTTTAGGATTCCAAAATCTTTGCTGATGGCCAAAATGAACGCCTGCATTTAACAGGTCTTTTATAGAAACAATGCTCACAATTTCCTCCGGGGTTATTACTCCGGCACCTCATAATGTTGACTCATTTTCACGAGCACCCCAACAATAATCCTCTTGGCACCTTCGGGATTTAAAGTTTGTGTATTCTATAGAAAAGTTGGGGTAGATTAAAGCTTTTTATTCAAGAAGTCAGCAAAGGTGTACTCTCCAGCTTCTTTGGAATGAATCCACTTGGCAGCCTGTAAAGCGCCTATTGCAAAAACGTTTCTCGAGTTTGCAACATGTTGAAACGTTGTTTTTCCCTCTGCATTTTCAAATGCAATTCTATGAATTCCATAAATATTGCCAATTCTGTGAGATTCAATATCGATAAGGCTAACTACTTTGCTTCCAGGTAAATTTTCTATAAATCTTTGAATTTCTATGGCCGTTCCAGAGGGAGCATCTTTTTTATTAGTGTGATGAATTTCGATGATCTTGCACTTTGAGGAGATGCTAATTGACGAAAGGTACTCTTTTATTGAGCTCTTTAAATTAGCAATTCCAATTGACATGTTAGAGGCAAGTAATATGGGTATAGATTTTTTTGCAGTACTCACTAACCCTAAATGCTCATCTGTCAGGCCCGTAGTACCTGATATTAAAGGCAGCTTATTCTCAACACAAAAACTAGCACAAGCTTCAACCCCCCCTGGGGAAGAAAAATCTATTACAGCTGATATATCATTTAAATCTATTGCTTTAGATTGAAAGTCCGAAACTTTTACATTCAATTGCATGCATTGAGCCTGAATTGCTTGACCCATATTTCCATTGAAGCCATTTATTAAAATATGCAATATTCTATTTATTATGAAATTGGTCTGAGGCTCTTTTGAAAGATTTTTCTATTGGATGATGTTCTTCGCCAGCTATAGATTGGGCAAATTCCTCAAATATCTTTAGTTGAGCCTTTGAGAGATTCACGGGCGTCTCGACAACAACCCTGCATAAAAGATCGCCTCTTCGTGAATCTCGAACTGAAGCGGCGCCTTTGCCTTTGATCCTAAAAATTTTACCTGTTTGAGTATAGGATGGTATTTTAAGAGCAATTTTTGATTCAAGGCCAGGAACGTTAATTGTTCCTCCTAATACAGCAACTTCGAATGGGATAGGAGCTTCAAAATATAAATCTCTACCATCTCTTTCAAAAATCTCATTGTGCGCAACTTGAATGGCAACGTAAAGATCGCCAGTATGACCTCCTCTTGCTGCACTTCCCTCACCTGAGAGTCTAACTTTATCTCCATTATCTACACCAGATGGAATGCTTACAGAAAGCGATTTTGTTTGGTGTTTAACTCCAGCTCCCCTGCATGAACCACAATGATCTTGAATAATCCTTCCTTCACCCATGCATGCATTACAGGGTTGTTGTACTGAAAAAAAACCTTGCTGCATTCTTACCTGACCGACACCATTACATTGACTGCAGGTGACTGGAGAGGAGCCTGGTTTAGCTCCAGATCCAGAACAATCATTGCATGATTTATCTACAGGTATTTTTATTGTTTTTTTAATGCCAAGGATTGCCTCTTTAAGAGAGAGTTCAAGAGTATATTGAAGATCTTGTCCTCTGGCAGATCTGCCTGAAGAGCTTCGCCCTCCAAAAACATCGCCAAATATATCTCCAAAGATGTCTCCAAAATTAAAATCTTGAAATCCAGCTCCTTGGTTGCCACCAATGCCTTGAACACCTGCATGACCAAATTGGTCGTAAGCAGATTTTTTTTCTGCATCTGATAGGACTTCATATGCCTCAGCAGCTTCTTTAAATTTTTCATTAGCTGCAGGATCATCCGGATTTCTATCAGGATGATATTTCATTGCTAATTTTTTGAAAGCTTTCTTTAATTCAGCATCTGAAGCATTGCGAGAGACCCCCAAGACCTTATAATAGTCTCTCTGTGACATTGTTTACTTTTCTTCTTCTTGAACTTCTTCAAACTCAGCATCAACTGTATTCTCATCGCTTGAAGTCTCTTCAGATGAGTCTGGAGAACCCTCCTCAGCTTGAGGATAAAGTTTCTGAGTTAGTGGAGTTAGTACCTCATTTAGATTTTTAGTGGCTTCTTCAATTGCCTCTATACTGTCTTGTTTGATGGCCTCTTCTAGCTTCACAGTAGATGCCTCTACCGCATCTTTCTCTTCCTCAGTAAGATTTTCTCCAGCTTCAGCAATAGATTTTCTAGTTGCATGAACAAGCATATCTGCATTATTTTTTGCTTGAACTAAGCTTTCAAATTTCTTGTCATCTTCTGCGTTAGCCTCCGCATCTTTGACCATCTTCTCAATGTCATCATCAGACAATCCGCTGGAAGCTTTAATAACAATAGATTGCTCTTTGCCAGTATTTTTATCTTTAGCCGCCACATTAAGAATACCATTAGCATCTAAGTCAAAGGACACCTCAATTTGAGGGGTGCCTCTAGCTGCAGGAGGAATATCTGTTAAATTAAATTGGCCCAAAGATTTGTTTTGAGCTGCTTGTTTTCTCTCACCTTGGATAACATGAACCGTCACCGCAGATTGATTGTCTTCAGCTGTTGAGAATACCTGAGATTTTTGGGTTGGTATAGTCGTGTTTTTTTCAATTAATGGAGTGGCAATTCCTCCCAATGTTTCAATCCCAAGTGTTAATGGGGTTACATCAAGTAAGAGAACATCCTTAGTGTCACCAGATAGGACCGATCCTTGAATTGCAGCACCTACTGCAACGGCTTCGTCAGGATTAAGATCTTTTTTTGGCTCTTTGCCAAAAAAATCTTTAACCTTTTGCTGGACCATCGGCATGCGAGTTTGCCCACCAACAAGTAAAATTTCATTTATATCGCCGACACTAAGCTTTGCATCTTCTAATGCAAGTTTTAGTGGGGCAAGACTTCTATCTACTAGGTCTTCAACCAAAGATTCAAGTTTGGCTCTCGTAATTTTATGAACAAAATGTTTTGGACCAGAACTATCAGCAGTAATATATGGAAGATTGATTTCAGTTTGGTCAGCTGAAGAAAGCTCAATTTTTGCTTTTTCTGCAGCTTCTTTTAGACGTTGCAAAGCCATAGGATCGCTTTTTAAATCGAATCCAGACTCTTTCTTAAATTCGTCAACAAAATAATCTATTAATTTTAGGTCAAAGTCTTCACCACCTAAAAAGGTATCGCCGTTCGTGGACAATACCTCAAACTGATGCTCACCATCTACCTCAGAGATCTCAATAATGGAGATATCAAAAGTACCGCCTCCAAGATCATAGACAGCAACAATCGAATCGCCGGTATGCTTATCTAAACCGTAGGCTAATGCTGCAGCAGTGGGCTCATTTATTATTCTTTTTACTTCAAGGCCTGCTATCTTGCCTGCGTCTTTAGTTGCTTGTCTTTGAGAATCATTAAAATAAGCGGGAACAGTTATGACCGCCTCTGAAACCTCATGACCCAAATACTCCTCTGCTGTTTTCTTTAATTTTTTCAGGACCTCAGCGGAAACTTGGGGGGGAGCTAATTTTTTATTATCTACTTTAACCCATGCATCTCCATTGTCAGCCTTCATAATTTCATATGGCACCATGTCCATATCTTTTTTTACAACATCATCGTCAAATCTTCTTCCAATTAACCTTTTAATTGCATATAAAGTTTTTTCTGGATTTGTCACAGCTTGCCTTTTAGCAGGAGTGCCAACCAAAACTTCATTATCATCTGAGTAACCTATGACTGATGGAGTCGTTCTGCCCCCTTCAGCATTTTCGATAACTTTTGGTTGTTGACCTTCCACAACAGCTAAACAACTATTTGTTGTTCCTAAATCAATTCCTATAATCTTTGACATAATTTTTTTCCTACTTTTTAATTACGGAAACTCTAGCAGGCCTTACAACTCGACCATGGAGCTCCCAACCCCTTTGAAATATATTTTCAATTTCATTGTTTTCTTTTTTTGGATCCTGAGAGGTCATTACAGCCTCATGCTTAACTGGATCAAACTGTCCATTTACTGGATAGATGGGACTTATACCAAATTTATCAAGGGCTGACTCAAAAGATTTAAGAGTTAGTTCTACCCCCTCCTTGTCTTCTTTTGTCGAATCTTCAGAGAAGTTATTGAGTGCATGCTCAAGATTATCAATAACAGGTAATAACTCATTAAGCAGCCTTTCTACCCCATATTTATGCGCTTTTTCAACATCAGCAGTATTTCTTTTAAAAGCATTATCTAGTTCAGCTCTTGATCTAAGCAATGCCTCTTCTAGATCCTTAATTTTTTCCTCTGGATTTTGATTCTCATCAACCTCTTCATCTAAAGAATCTATCTCATCTTCTATCGATTCGTCCTCTGCTAAAGCTTCCTCTATATCAATAGACTCATCTTTAAGGTCTGTTTTATCTTCTGCTTTTTGTTTTTTAGCCATCTTTATATCCAATTAATAAATATATTGGGATGACTCATGATGAGTTCAAGGGTTAAGGGATAATTTATTTAATGGGCTTTACGTATAAAACCATGCTGTGATCAACTATTTCATAACCCATTTCGTTAGCGATTGATTCTTGACGTTTTTCGATCAGCTCATCATGAAACTCAATGACCTTGCCAGTTTTTAAACATACCATATGGTCATGATGATCATCAGGTTTAATCTCATAGACTGCATGACCCTCTTCAAAGTTATGTCGCATAACTATTCCGGCGGATTCAAACTGAGTTAAAACTCTGTATACAGTCGCCAAACCTACATCTTCACCAGAAGTAAAAAGCTGCTTATATATATCTTCAGCACTTAAGTGACGAGCATCACTGGATTCAAGCGCTTCTAAAATTCGTATTCTAGGAAGAGTTGCTTTTAAGCCAGCTTTTTTTAATTCAGTATTTTCTTTACTCATGAACTTTTCTATGTATCCTCTTTCAAAGTATAATCAAATCATTTCATGAAGCAATTAACAAAAGCATTTTTAATTACTATTTTATCTCTTGGTGGAATATCGGGCTGCTCCTCTTTTGCCCCATTTAAGGTAGCTATTTTGCAAGGCAATATTATCGAAGATAAGGACGTAGAGCAACTTGTAAAAGGCCTTACAAAAGATCAAGTTCAATATTTGCTTGGGACTCCTCTGCTGAACAGCCCCATCCATAAAAATAGATGGGATTATTTCTACTCAGTTAAAGTCGGTGGAACAGTGATTGGTGAAAAAAAGTTATCCTTATCATTCGATACAAATCAAAGATTGGATACTTGGGTGCTAGAAGAGACTGCCTTTGAGAATAACTAAGAGCTCTCTTCTAGACTAGCCTTATTTTTTCCTTCTTTCCTTGAGGTCTTGAAGGAGGGGTTTATAAATTTCTAACCTTTCGCCATGAGACATTCTATGGTTGATGGGTTTCGCCTTATATTTTCCATCTAACTCCTCACCATTCACACCAACTCTTAATAAATCTTTTTCTTGGTTATAAAGTTTTCTTATCTACTTTAGTTGAAGCACTTCTTGCGCAGTTATACTTTCAGAAACATCAAGTTCTAAGAAATTTGAAGCATCAACATTTTGAACAGAAATATAGATCTTCATTTTATAAGTTGTTTTGCAAACGCATTGATAAATTTCTTGCCTATTTTGTCTACCAAAGATTGAGTAGCGATAATCTTTAGAGCAAATGGGAGGATAAATTTCGTTTCAAATTTTACTCTTGTCTGATTTTTATCAATTATTTCAATCCTCCATCGAGCACAAAATTCTATGAATGGACCTTGAGATTGAGTGATGCTAACTTCATAATTAGAGGTCTTATTTATTGATTCAAATTCATAAGTTTTATTGAGCACTGAAAATACCAATTTACCCATCACATTGTTTTCTAGAGAATCTGGTAACCTAGAGGATTCAAGACATCCAGGTAAAAATTCTTTATATAACTCAAAATTGTTAATCAATTCCAAAATTTTTTCTGGGGGTGCTGCAAATATTTCAGACCCTTCAAAGCTGCTTGACATTTTTAACTGACTAGTTGATACACAAAAACCGCTGCAACAAGAACTGGAGAGATAAATTTAATGAAAAATCTCCATACTTTAAAAATAATAAGATGGATTCCAGTAAATTCATCTAGAGCGAGATCCGGCTTTAAAAACCATCCAGCAAAAATTGCAACCATCATGCCTCCAATTGGCATTAAGAATTGATTAGCTAAATAATCTATTGAATCTAAAAAGTTCAGATCTCCAATAAAAGAAATATCAGACCAATCATTAAAACTAAGCACGCTACCTATACCTATTACCCAAGCAAAAAGCCCTAAAGTTAAAGCAGCTGAAAATCGAGAAACAATTTTTTCTTCTTCAAAATATGCAACGCTGGGTTCAAGCAAAGATATAGCGCTACTTAAAGCTGCAATTGATAATAATGCAAAAAAAGCAGGGCCAACAATATTTCCTAGTGGCATATCAACAAATGCAGATAATAAGCTTACAAATACAAGACCGGGGCCTGCTCCAGGCTCTAAACCATATGCAAAAATAATTGGGAAAATGGCTAAGCCTGCCAATATAGCTATTAAAGTGTCTAAGCCTGCAACTGTAAGTGAGGTTTTAAATATATTTTCTTCTTGCGGCATATATGAGCCATAACACATGATGGAGCCCATACCTAAACTCAGACTAAAGAATGCTTGCCCCATGGCTCTTAAAAAGGTTGTAGCATCTACTTCTGAGAAATCTGGAGCAAATAAAAAGTTTAAGCCTCTGATAAAATCTCCATTAATCATCGCATTTATTACCATCACCATCATTAAAATAAATAGCATTGGCATTAGTAGACGGACCATTCTCTCTATCCCACTAATTACACCTGCTGAGATAATCATAATATTCAATCCAATAAAGACTGAATGCCAAAACATTAATCTGGATGGGGATGAAGTAACAATATTGAACTGCTCAAGCGAGGAAATATCAGGGGTTGGGTTAGCAGCAATCAAAATGTAATTTAAGCAGATTCCAGCTATTACACTGTAAAACGAGAGAATTAAAATTCCTGAAACCAAGCCACCCCAGCCTACAGCCTGCCATTTGCTAGTTTGTCCAGAATCTATCGCTGCAATTTTCATTGCATTAACTGGACTTTTTCTAGCGCGCCTACCAATCATTATTTCAGCCATCATTATTGGCAACCCAACAGCTAAAATGCAGAGAAGATATATTAAGACAAAAGCTCCTCCACCTTCAGTTCCAGCCTTGTATGGAAAGCCCCAAATATTTCCTAAGCCTACTGCCGATCCTGCTGCAGCAAGAACAAATGTCCACTTTCCTACCCAGGAGACCGTTTCGTTAATTTTTGTAGAAGTATTTCTGTTCATATGAATCAAGTGTAAGGATTGTACAAAAATGCTAAAGAGGTTACACAGCATATTGTAACCAAGTTTGTTATTAAATTTCTTGCATTTGCGTATTTAATATTTGCTTGAAAGTATGTGCTTTTTCTTTTTTCAAAATATAAAAATGCTTGCAAAGAGAGAATTAACAAAATAAGACTAGCCGATAAATTAATAAGAGTTACTAAAGAAACTCCAAGGCCCATAAGAGAAAATCCAATAGCAAGCCAGAGGTTTTTTGAAGAAGTTGAAGAACCTTCCCGGCCCCATATAATACCGCCCAAAAAAGCAACTATAACCCCGCCATATATAGCTAATGCTTGAATTGAATATAGAGCAATGGCTTGATTAAAAATCCATGGGATCAAGGCTAAAAAAACAAATAAAGATAAACCCCAGTATATTAAAGTCACTTTAGTGTTTTCCATAAATACCCTCAAAATTTGCAAATAGTTTGAACAGATTCATAATTATGTGAATCATTATGAATTCTAAAAATAATAATATCATCGTCAAGAACAAAAATGCGGCAAGAAATTATCACTTGAGTGATAAATTTCAAGCTGGATTGGTCTTAGAGGGTTGGGAAGTGAAAGGTTTAAGAAATGGTAAGGTTGATGTCAAGGATTCATATGTGACCCTAAAAAATCATGAAGCTTGGGTTATAGGATTAAAAATTGATCCGCCAGCATCTTTAAAAAATGATCAAATAGATCCAACAAGATCTAGGAAACTGCTATTAAATAGAAGAGAAATCAGTAATATTCTTGAGGCAATTTCCAAACAAGGTCTTACTTGCGTATTAACATCAATTTATTGGAAAGAGAATAAAATTAAGTGCGATATTGCTATAGGTAAAGGAAAGAAAACCTATGATCAAAGAGAGGATGTTAAACAAAGGGACTGGAACAGAGAAAAGCAAAGAATTTTAAAAAATTCAAATCGTTAGTCATTTTAATATATAATCATCCACCCCATGGGGGCGAATTGGGTTCGACGTTTTTATTGGATTCCAAAGCGCATGCCAAGATTGTGGTAACTCTTGTAAAACATACTACAAAAAAATTAGTTGCAGAAAACGACAACTACGCTTTAGCCGCTTAATTGGCTAACCAATGCAAGAATTGTCTATGGTTTGAAGCATTGGCAAAATACATAGTCTAGTTTTGCTGTGGAGTCTTAACACAGTAAAACGAAACCTAATTTAGACTAGCTTTTAATACCCTGCTCTTCGGGTCATTACAGTGAAACAAAAAGAATGAGCTAAGCATGTAGAAGTCAGGTTGAAGAACTAACGGACGCGGGTTCAATTCCCGCCGCCTCCACCATTTTGCATATCAAGATATTTTATTAATTAAGTAGACAGATACAACCAACATCATTAAACTACCGCTTCTAATATTTAAAGATATGGCAAATAGTAAACAAGCAATTAAACGAGCTAGACAGAATGCTGACAGATACAAGTTAAAGCATTCTCAAAGATCTCAAGCTAGGACAGCTGTTAAAGCTGTACGTAATGCTATAGCTGAAAATAATAAAGAGTCAGCTTCAGAATTGTTAAAGACTGCACAAAAAGTATTAGACTCATCAGCTGCTAAAAAAGTCATTCACAAAAATGCTGCTGCAAGAACAAAAAGTCGTTTAGTTAAAGCTGTAAAACAACTAAGCTAATCTTGTGATCCTGTCATCTTGTTGGCAATCATGCCCAGCAATGTTTCAGTTTTGTCTCCTGTAAATCCCGAAATAGCAATAACTCCCTCATTATTAATATTTAATGAAGACATTTTCTTTTGAATGATTGCAATAAGCTGTTTTTGTTTTTCTTCTTCAAGGGTGTCTCTTTTATTAATAGCAAGCCATATTCTTTTTTCTAAAAGACTTTCGTCATAAGTCTTCAGTTCATTAATTAGAACTGTGAGTTGCTCTTCAATTGAAATTTCTGGATTTTGTGGATCCAATAAAATAAGCAAATGACCAGTTCTGGAGATATGTTTTAAAAAGTTTAGTCCCAAGCCTGCTCCCTCAGATGCTCCTTCAATCAAGCCTGGAATATCAGCAATAATATATGAGGTATCATAAATTTGAACAGTTCCTAAGTTAGGACGGAGTGTTGTAAATGGATAATCTCCAATCTTAGGTCTTGCTGCTGAGACACTATTTAAAAAAGTGGATTTACCAGCATTAGGAAAGCCAACTAACCCAACATCCGCGAGGGAACGTAACTCTAATCTGATAGAAAATTCGTCACCGGGCCAGCCAGAGGTATGACGCCTTGGTGCCTGATTTGTGCTTGATTTAAATCTAAAATTTCCAGCTCCTCCCTCACCACCTTTGGCAACAAGATAGTCTATTGCTTCATCACAACAATCATACATAAGTTTATTGGATATAGAATCAAAAATTACAGTGCCATTTGGGACCATTACAATAAGATCCTCAGCATCTTGACCTGTTTTTTTGTTGCCAGCTCCCGATTGACCATTTTTAGCAATCAAGTATTTTTGATTTCGAAAATTTACTAGGGTGTTTAGGTTGGGATCAACTCTAAAAATAACGTCTCCGCCCTTGCCGCCATCACCACCATCTGGCCCCCCACGCGGTATAAATTTTTCTCTTCTAAAACTTGTACAACCCGCACCACCGTTTCCAGCTCTTGCTTCTAGCAGAGCTTCATCGATGAAGTTCATGATTTACTTGGAAATGACGTTGACTGTCTTTTTTTGCTTAATGCCTTTGTAAGTGAACTGCACTTGGCCGGCTGAAGTGGCGAATAAAGTATGATCTTTACCCATACCAACATTCTCACCAGGATGAGTATTAGTTCCACGTTGACGTATTATAATTTCACCTGGTTTAACAATCTGGCCACCAAAACGCTTAACTCCAAGTCTCTTGGAATTAGAATCTCTTCCATTTTTACTGGAACCACCTGCTTTCTTATGTGCCATTTCTATTTACCTACGTTGATTTCTTTGATTTTAATCTGAGTGTATCTCTGTCTGTGTCCAATTTTTCTCATACTATTTTTTCTTCTGCGGAACCTTAGGATAGAAACCTTTTCACCTTTCACTTCTTCAACTATCTCAGCGACGACTTTGGCATTTTCTATGTATGGCTGCCCTATCTGCACGTCATCACCATCTACATACAGCATGACATTTTCAAAAGCATGCTCCGCTCCTGATTCTTCTTGCATAAGATCGACTTCTAAGACTTGTCCTAGCTCAACTTTATGTTGTTTTCCACCTGCTTCTATTACTGCGTACATAGTTATCTCTAAAGGTGGCAAAATATACGCTTTCTGAAGGAAATTATCAATACTTATGTATAATTTTAGGCTTCTAATTATTTAAGATGTACGTACTCAAAAAAACCACTACAGCCGAACTCGGAAGAGTTCAATCCACGATCAAAAAAGAGCTTGCTAGCGAAAAAATAATTCAAGAAATTTATAAATATATATTTAATTCAGAGGGTAAAAAAACTAGAGCTTTGTTATGTTTGCTTGCCTCTAAATCGAAAGACATAAAGTCCAATAGTAGAATTAATTTAGCTAGCATTATTGAGCTTTTGCATACAGCAACATTGGTTCATGATGATGTTGTGGATGAGTCAGAGCGAAGACGTGGAACGAAATCTGTGAATCAGGTCTGGACAAATTCATACAGCGTCTTGATGGGTGATTTTATATATTCGAAAGCCTTTATTTTAATGGTAAAACTTGGGATTCCTTGTGTATTAGATGAATTAGCAAAAGCAACCAATGACATAGCTAGAGGCGAAATTATTCAATTAGAGCTCTTTGAAAAAAAACAACTTATTGAACTTAAGGATTTGCTAAAAGTGAGCTATTTAAAAACAGGGAGACTTTTTGAGGCATCTGCAAAAACTGGGGCCATGCTTGCATGTAGACCTGAAGATGAAATTAAAACATTTGGGTTGCTGGGAAAGGCTTTGGGAACTGCATTCCAGATTCAAGACGATATTCTGGATTATGAAGCGCTAAAACTGGATACAGGAAAACCGGCCTTGAAAGATTTCAAGGAGGGGAAAATTACATTTCCTTTATATTTTGCTCTTCAGCAAGCTAATACAAAAGATAAAAATTATATTATGGGTCAATTAGGTAAATCAAAGATATTAAAAAAAGATCAAAAAAAAATCTATCAATTAATACAAAATAAAAAAACACAAAAAGAAATTAACGCTTTGTTAGAAAAATATACAAAAGAAACCTTAAAACATCTAAACAAATTAAAGCATCATGCCTGCTACAATGAGATACTAGGCTTAATAACCTTCTCCAAAATAAGGAAAATATGACATTTATACCTGCCTCAAGTTACTCAAAAGATGATTTAGTGGCATGCGGAAATGGTGATCTATTTGGCCCAAGTAATGGTCGATTACCAGCTGACGAAATGCTTATGTTCGACTCGATTGACCAAATTGACAAAACTTCAGGTAAATACTCCAAAGGAAAAATTATTGCCAATCTAAATATTGAAGACAGTTTATGGTTTTTCAAAGTGCATTTTAAATCTGATCCAGTAATGCCAGGATGTCTTGGCTTGGATGCTATGTGGCAATTATTGGGATTTTATCTTTGCTGGCTCGAGTTACCTGGTTATGGAAGAGCATTAGGTTCAGATAAAGTAAAGTTTTTTGGTCAAGTTACTCCTAGTGCAAAAATTGTTAGCTATGAAATTGATATAAAACGAGTGGTTAACAGAGGAGCGGTGGTTGGCTTTGCTGATGGGAATATGTTTGTAGATGATCGTCACGTTTATTCAGCAGATGGTTTAAGAGTAGGTCTGTTTAAGGATACTAGCGAATTCTAATGAAAAATGTGGTTGTAACTGGCGTAGGTGTTGTCTCTTGCATAGGTTCGGATACTCAAGAAGTATTAAATAGTCTAAAAAGAGGAAAGTCAGGCATTTCCAAAAACTCCACATATTCAGATATGGGTTTTAGAAGCCACGTTTCTGGGTCAATAAACCTTGATTTAGCTGAATTAATTGATAGAAAGACTCTTCGTTTTATGAGTGAAGCTTCAGGGTTTGGATATATTGCTGCTCAAGAAGCTATCCATCATGCATCCTTAAACCTTGAAGAGCTGGATGTTTCAAGAATTGGAATAGTGGCTGGATCCGGCGGAGCATCTTCAGCAGCTCAAATAGAGGCATCAGATACTGCAAGAGAACGAGGGCCTAAAAGAATAGGACCCTATGCTGTTACAAAAACAATGGGTAGTACTGTTTCAGCTATCTTGGGCACTACACTTAAGCTTAAAGGAGTGAATTACTCTATTTCATCTGCTTGCTCAACTAGCGCTCATTGTATCGGCCATGGAGCAGAACTTATTCAATTAGGCAAACAAGATATTATTATTGCTGGGGGCGCAGAACAAGAGCACTGGACTTCATCTTCCATGTTTGATGCTATGGGTGCCCTTTCCTCCCAATACAATGATATGCCTGAAAAAGCCTCAAGGCCATTTGATGTCGATAGAGATGGATTTGTAATTGCTGGTGGTGCAGGTATGTTAATCCTTGAAGAAGAAGAACATGCTATCAAAAGAAATGCACCTATCATTGCAAGGCTAAAAGGTTATTGTGCAAACTCTGACGGCTATGACATGGTGTCTCCGTCAGGTGAAGGTGCTACAAGATGCATGAGCGAAGCTATTGAAGCTTACGGATCTGATGTTGATTATATAAATGCTCATGGCACAAGCACTCCCGTTGGAGATCTTGCTGAACTTAGTGCAATAAAAGCAGTATTTGGTAAAAATGCTCCTGCAATTGGATCTACAAAATCAATGACTGGCCACTCCCTAGGAGCAACTGGAGCTCAAGAAGCAATTTATTCTATCCTAATGATGCAACATGATTTTATTGCTCCATCGATTAATATAGATAGCTTGGTTGAGGAAGCAGAAGGATTGAATATTTGTCAATCAATGAGGGAGCAAAAATTAAATGCTGTAATGAGTAATTCATTTGGTTTTGGTGGAACCAACGCAAGTTTAATTTTCAGTAAATAAATTAAGCTAATCGCGATCCATTCAAAGCTCCTTTGTTAGGAACAGCTAATATAATACTTCCATCCGGTTGAGTAAATCCTGTCACGAGACACTCTGACATGAATGGTCCTATTTGTTTTTTAGGAAAATTAATGACTGCCGCAATCTGCATGCCTATTAAAGATTGAGGATCGTAATGGTCTGTAATTTGAGCAGATGATTTTTTAATACCTATCTCTTCTCCAAAATCTATAGTCATTTTTATTGCAGGCTTGATTGCCTCTTTAAATTCTTCAGCATTTAGAATAGTCCCAACACGCACATCCACTCTCTCAAACTCTCTCCAAGTTAAATCATTCATTGTTATTCCTTATCGTCCCACCATGGAAAAAAGTCAGGCATATCTGAAGATATCAAATTTGTAAATTTTGCTGGACGCTTTTCCAAAAATGAATTTACTCCCTCTTTTGCATCATCTGATGCTCCCCTAGAATCAATAGCCTTGCTCTCTATTACATGAGCATCATAAGGATCACTTTGACCAAATGATCTCCAAAGCATTTGTCTGGTTATAGCTATAGAGATTGGTGCAGATTTTTCTATGAGTTCTTGGGCAATTTTTATTGCGTCATCAATGAGGTTTTCTGGTTTATGGATGCTAGAAATTAATGAAATATCTAAAGCCTCCTTAGATTCAATGATTCTCCCAGAAAATGTTAAATCTAAAGCTTTAGAAATGCCTACAATTTTTGGAAGAAACCAGCTACTACATGCATCAGGGACAATCCCTCTGTTATTAAATACAAATCCGAATCTGGCATCTTCAGAGGCAATTCGAATATCACCTGGGAGTTGCATGGATGCTCCAATGCCAACTGCAGGACCATTACACGCAAATATAATAGGCTTTAAAAATTTGTACATTCTTAAAGTAAGAATTCCGCCTGAATCTCTTCTGAAATCATCCTCTTTAACTGCAAAATTATCAAAAGATGGATTGAATGTATCTTTGCCACTGCTTAGGTCAGCACCAGCACAAAAAGCTCTACCTGCTCCCGAGATAATTACCGCTTTTAAATTATCATCTGCTTCTATAGCATCAAATGCGCTTATTAGCTCTTCCATCATAAGAAATGTAAAAGCGTTTAATTTTTCTGGTCTATTCAATAATAGAACAGCGAGATTTTCATGCTGTTCTATTGTAATTGTTTTGAAACTCACCGAAATCTAGAAAGGTATATCTTCCTCTGAGATTTGAGACGCTTGAGATGGAGCTGATTGAGAGGCTGGCTGTGATTGATCATAAGCACCTCCATCGCCGGAAGATTGCCTACCACCAAGCATGTTCATCTCGTTACCAAGTATTTCTGTCGTGTATCTGTCATTCCCTTCTTTATCTTGCCATTTTCTAGTTTGTAATTTGCCTTCAACATAAAGCTGAGAGCCTTTATCAAGATATTGTTCAGCGATTTCTGCCAGTTTTCCAAAAAAGACAACTCTGTGCCATTCTGTTTTTTCTCTTTGCTCTCCAGAATCTTTATCTTTCCATGATTCTGAGGTCGCAATCGAAAGTGTTGCAACTGCTGTGTTTGTTTGGGTGTAACGCATCTCAGGTTTTTGCCCCAAATTACCTACCAAAATTACTTTATTTACTCCTCTAGCCATAATTACCTCTTATAATTACTTAAGTTTAACTCGAAACAAATCCGCTGGATAAAAAATCTGCAAATAAATGGAAAAAATTTCTATCAAAGGTGCCCGAACGCATAACCTTAAAAATATTTCTTTAGAGATTCCTAGAGGGGAATTAATTGTGATCACTGGATTATCAGGATCTGGAAAATCATCTTTAGCATTTGATACTATTTATGCTGAAGGCCAGAGACGTTATGTAGAATCTCTTTCAGCATACGCAAGACAATTCTTATCGATGATGGAAAAACCAGATGTTGATCAAATTGATGGTCTGTCCCCTGCAATATCCATTGAACAAAAATCTACTTCGCATAATCCAAGATCAACTGTGGGAACTGTTACAGAGATATATGATTATCTGAGATTATTATATGCACGGATTGGAATTCCAATTTGTCCAGACCATGATGAGGAGCTGTCTGCTAAGACTGTAAGTGAGATATGTGATGAGGTGTATGCACTTGGCTATGATAAAAAAATTATGGTCATGGCTCCGGTGGTAAGAGGTAAAAAAGGAGAACACCTTGGCATTTATGAAGATTTGAAAGCTGAGGGTTTTGTCAGAGTAAAAATTAATAATGTTGTATATCCATTAGATGAATTTCCAGCATTAAATAAAAATCAAAAACATAATATTTCAGCCATTGTTGATAGGCTGAAATTACAAAAAAATGATGACAACCGATCTAGATTATCTGAATCAATTGATACTGCTATTGGCCTATCCGAAGGTCTTGTTCAAATAGAAGTTCTTGATGAAGAATCAGAAGTGCTACTTTATTCTTCAAATTTTTCATGCTCTCAGTGCGGTTATTCCGTAACTGAATTAGAGCCAAGAATGTTTTCATTTAACAACCCTTTTGGAGCTTGTGAAAAATGTGATGGCCTGGGAGTCATTCAGTATTTTGATCAAAAGAAACTAATTTTAGATGATTCTGCATCGATAAACGAAGGGGCTATTAAGGGATGGAATAGAAGAAATAGATTCTATTTTCATCAATTAAAATGTTTGGCCAAGCACTACAATTTTGATTTAGATACACCCTGGAAATCTTATTCTAAAGAAATCCAAAATATCCTTTTATGGGGATCAAAGGATAAGATTAACTTCTCAAAAAGTTTTAGAAGTGGCAGCAAAATAGTTCGGCAACATCGTTTTGAGGGCATCATTCCAAATACTGAAAGAAGATTTAAAGAAACGGACTCAGAGTTTATTAGAAATGAGTTAGCTAAAATGCTCTCGGATAGTCACTGCAATGCTTGCGGAGGGTCAAGGCTTAAAAAAGAATCAAGAAATATTTTCATAAATGAGACGCCTATTCAAAATATTACAAATCAAAAAATATCAGAGGCATTGTCTTTTTTTAAAAATATTAAACTTGATGGCGCAAAAGCAACGATTGCTGAAAAGATTTTAAAAGAAATTAAAGAACGCCTTACATTTCTTGAAGATGTTGGTCTCAATTATCTAACCTTAGACAGAGGTGCTGGAACGCTGTCAGGGGGAGAAGCTCAAAGAATTAGGCTAGCTAGTCAAATTGGCTCTGGTCTCGTGGGTGTAACTTACGTTCTTGATGAGCCCTCAATAGGACTTCATCAAAGAGATAATGAGCGTCTCATTAAAACTCTTTATCACCTCAAAAGTCTTGGAAATACAGTAATAGTTGTTGAGCATGATGAAGAAGCAATTAGGTGTGCAGATCATATTATTGATATTGGCCCAGGCGCTGGCAAACATGGTGGAGAGATTTGCGCTCAGGGAAAATTAAAAGATATATTAAAAAGCAATGAATCCATGACTGCTGCTTACTTATCTGGAAAAAGAAAAATTGATTTTCCTAAAAGTGCAAAGAAACCCGATAATTTTATTGAAATAATTGAGGCATATGAAAATAACTTACAGCATATAACTGCAAAAATTCCTGTAGGTGTATTTACTTGTATTACAGGAGTTTCTGGCTCAGGCAAATCCTCACTTATTAATCAGACCTTGATGCCAATGAGTAGTTTTTTACTTAACAAAGCTAATCTAAATAAAGAAATCAAATGCAAACAAATTAAAGGGTTGGAGCACCTAGATAAGGTCATTGGAATAGACCAATCTCCTATTGGGCGAACCCCGAGATCCAATCCTGCAACTTATACAGGTCTCTTCTCACATATCAGGGACTTATTTTCTCAATCTGAAGAATCCAGAACAAGGGGGTATAAGCCAGGTCGATTTAGCTTCAACGTAAAAGGTGGAAGATGCGAGGCATGCCAAGGCGATGGGATGATAAAAGTAGAGATGCATTTTTTAGCAGATATTTATGTAAAGTGTGATGTCTGTATTGGCAAAAGATATAATGAGCAAACTCTTGAAGTTAATTATAAAGGTAAAAATATTGCTGAGGTTTTAAATATGACAGTCGAAGAGGCTCTTGAATTCTTCCAAGCTATCCCAGCAATCAAAAATAAACTTCAAACACTAGCTGATGTAGGTTTAACTTATATAACCCTTGGACAGTCTGCAACCACACTATCTGGTGGAGAAGCTCAAAGAATTAAGCTTGCAAAAGAGCTCTCCAAAAGAAGTACTGGAAAAACATTATTTATATTAGATGAACCGACTACAGGCCTCCACTTCTATGATATTGAATTACTACTAGGGGTTTTAAAAAGACTGTCTGATCAAGGTAATACTGTAGTGGTAATTGAGCACAATCTAGATGTGATCAAATCAAGTGATTGGATAATAGATATGGGTCCAGAGGGAGGGAGTGATGGGGGGCTAGTAATAGCCGAGGGACCTCCAAGCGAAATTGCTAAATCAAAAAAGTCTTATACAGGGAAATATTTAAAAGAAACCCTAAAGAGTTAGGCTGCGGAGCCTTTTTCAAGCTCTGGCTCTGCTATTTCTTCAGACGAGCTGTCTAAATCTCTATCAACCCACTCAACATATGCCATATCGGCTTTATCACCTGGTCTAAAGCCAGCTTTGATAACTCTTAAATAGCCGCCTGGTCGATCTTGTGACTTAACAGCAATTTCAGTAAAGAGTTTATTAACAGCAGAATCAAGCCTAAGTTTATTAAATGCTCTTCTTCGATTCGCAACAGAGTCATGTTTAGCCATTGTAATCAAAGGCTCAATAAAAGATCTTAGCTCTTTAGCTTTTGGAACTGTTGTTTTTATAAGCTCTCTTTCAATAAATGAAATAGCAAGATTTTTCATCAAAGCTTTACGATGAGATGAGTTCCTATTTAATTTTCTACCTGATTTTCTATGTCTCATTTTTTTAACCCATTGGTGGCCAATTTTCTAATGTTGTGCCAAGAGAGAAGCCTCTAGATGCAAGAACATCCTTTATTTCATTTAAAGATTTTTTACCTAAATTAGGAGTTTTCAATAGATCAAATTCTGTTCTTTGAAGAAGGTCTCCAATTAAGAATATGCTTTCAGCCTTAAGACAGTTAGTAGAACGCACTGTTAGTTCTAACTCTTCAATTGATCTCATCAAAAATGGATCAAAATCATTTTGATCTTTTTTCGCTTCTTGTTCAGCTATAGCATCTAGATCTACAAACGCAGCTAGCTGTTGCTGCATTATAGTTGCAGCGTGTTCTATTGCCTTCTTGGGATCAAGCGTACCATCTGTTTCCAATTCAACAATTAATTTGTCTAAATCAGTTCTTTTCTCAAAACGAGCATTTTCTACATTATAGGCAACTCTTCTAACTGGACTGAAAGAGGCATCAACTTTCAAAGCGCCTACTGCAGTTTCTTCTTCATTTCTTGCGTCAGCTGGTTCATACCCTCTTCCTGTTTTGACTGTTGCCGATAGAGATAGACTAACTTTGTCTATCAATGAAGCCACATGATGCTCTTCATCAGGTAACTCAATATTACCCGGCACTTCAAATGAGTTAGAGGTTACCTCACAGGGGCCTGAAACATCTAATTTAATTACTGCGGTTGTGCCCTCAATTAAGCTAATAGGCATATCTTTAAGATTCAATAGAATATCAATTACATCCTCTCTCACGCCTTCTATTGTAGAGTATTCATGAGAAATGCCATCGATTGAGACATCTGTTATAGCTGCGCCAGGCATAGAAGATAAAAGTATTCTTCTTAATGCATTGCCCAGAGTATGGCCAAAGCCTCTCTCCAATGGCTCTAAAGTAATTTTAGATGTATTGTTGTCTTGATCGTCAACCTGTATGTCAGTTGGGACTAAAAGATCTATTACTGATGTTTCCATAATTTCCTTCCGTTTTTATGTTTATAAATAATTATTTTGAATAAAGCTCAACAATGAGATTTTCATTAATTTCAGCACTTAAATCAGTTCTGTCGGGAACAGATTTGAATACACCCTTGAGAGTTTTAGAATCTACTTCAAGCCACTCACAGGCCTCTCTTTGATTGGCTAAATCTAATGCACTTTTAATTCTTAATTGTGTTTTAGATTTCTCTCTTACCTCAAGCTCATCACCGGGTTGAACTTGATATGAAGGGATATTGACCGTGACACCATTTAAATGAAAAGCTTTATGGGAAACAAGTTGTCGAGCTTCTGCTCGTGTTGATGCAAATCCCATGCGATATACAACATTATCTAATCTTTGCTCGAGATAGCTTAAAAGATTCTCACCTGTATTACCTTTTGATTTAGATGCTTTTTTATAATAATTTCTAAACTGCTTCTCTAGAACACCATACATTCTTCTAACCTTTTGCTTTTCACGAAGCTGCACCCCATAGTCTGATAGTCTGCCACGTCTGAGACCATGAACACCTGGGGCCGTTTCCATATTACATTTTGATTCAATTGCTCTTGCGCCACTTTTTAGATAAAGGTCTGTGCCTTCTCGTCTTGATAATCTTAATGATGGACCTCTATATCTTGCCATTTAACTCTCCTATACCCTACGTTTCTTAGAGGGACGGCATCCATTGTGAGGCAATGGAGTTACATCCGTAATACTCTTAATTTTTAAACCACATGAGTTCAACGATCTGATTGCAGACTCTCTTCCGCCTCCTGGACCTCGAACTTTTACATCTAAGTTGATCATGCCAAACTCTTTAGCTGCATTTCCTGCTTTTTCAGCTGCTATCTGAGCTGCAAAGGGAGTGCTTTTTCTTGAACCACGAAAACCTGAGCCGCCTGATGTAGCCCAACAAACAGCATTACCCTGCTTGTCGGTGATGGTAATAATTGTATTATTGAAAGAGGCATGTATATGAGCAATGCCGTCTGA